>VFZW01000108.1 GCA_016871055.1 Acidobacteriota bacterium | reverse complement strand
CGACCGCTGAATTGTAGTCAGGCAGCTCCCAGCCCCTCCTGACCAGTAACTGTCACCGAATCATTCGCTTACGGGCGAATTTCCGCTTGGCGCCGGGGCTAAGATCCGCCCGAGCAGGTTCGCGGCGGTGTAGTCACCACCCGGACCGATGTCTATCAACTCGGCCTCGTGCTCTTCGAAATCCTTACCGGCCGCCGTGCGCAAACCGCCAATACCGCTTCCCCCGCGGCGCTCGAAGAATCAATCTGCGCCGCCGGGCGGGTCCTCCCGAGCGCCGTCTCGGGCACCCGGGCCTATCAGGGCGACATCGACACCATCGTCCTGACCTGCCTGGAAAAGGATGCCGATCGCCGCTACACCAGCGTCGCGCAACTGGCCGCCGATATCCGCCGTTACCTCGGCAACCGCCCCATCGAAGCCCGCCGCGCCGGAACCCGCTATCGGCTGCGGAAGTGGATCGCACGCAATCGGCTGACAGCCACGGCCGCCGTCGCGGTTACCCTTGCGGTCATTGGTGGAGCGGCTTCGACGATGTATCAGGCGCGTCGCGCCGAACGCCGGTTTGAGCAGGTACGGGGTATCGCCCGCGCGCTCCTGTTCGACGTGGAAGACGCCGTCAAGCCGCTCGCCGCCTCCGCCGCCGCGCAACAGGTCGTCGTCAAGACAGCCCTCGACTATCTCAACGCCCTCTCGCAAGAAGCCGCGGGCGACCGCGCGCTGCAATTGGAGATCGCCGACGGCTACGCCCGCATCGCCGAAATCCAGGGAAGTTTGATCGAGCCGAGCCTCGCCCGCCGCAGCGATGCCGCCGAAAGCCTGCGCAAATCGCTCGCTATCCTCGAACCCCTGCAAAGGCAACAACCCGGCGATATCGAAACCGCCGCGACGCTGACGAGTGTGTACCTGATCATTGCCGAGAACGAAGTCCGATCCGGCAAGATGGCGGAAGGCAAACAGCACATCGAGACGGCGATCGCGGTCATGGAAGCGTCGGTCAAGAGCAACCCCAACAGTACCGTCGCACTCCGCCGCCTCGCGCAAGCCTATTCTCGCTATAACCGCGACGTCGGCTCTCGCGGAAAACCCAGCGTCGACTTCGCACTCACACCCGTCAAGATCCTCGAAGAACTCTCCGCGAAAGCCCCGCCGACCGCGCGCTCTCCGCCGAACTCGCCCAGTCTTACTCCGCCGCCGGCTCTGTGCTCTTCAACCTATCGCGCGCCAGGGAGGCCGTCCCGTATTTCGAGAACGCGGTCCGCCTCAACGAGGCGCAAGTCGCCGCCGAACCCGGCAACACGCGCGTCCGCAAGAGCCTAATGCTCGCCGAAGCCAGTCTCGGTGACGCCTACTGGGGCTTCGGACAAAGCATTGGTGAGCGCGACACGGCGTTGAAGCACTTCAAGCGAATGGCCGAAGAGGCCCGGCGCCTACTTGCCGGCGATCCCAAGTCCACCAACGTCAAAATCGACTACGCGATGAGCCTCATGCGCTACGGCGGCGCACTCGCTCCGCGCGATCCGGAAGCCACTCGTACACTCCGTGAGTCGCTCGATATCGTCGATGCCATCGCGCAGTCCGATCCCGCTAATTC
Organism: Acidobacteriota bacterium; assembly: GCA_016871055.1. Taxonomy (GTDB): domain Bacteria; phylum Acidobacteriota; class Terriglobia; order Bryobacterales; family Bryobacteraceae. The sequence goes on along the minus strand of VFZW01000108.1, from coordinate 14,888 downwards.
CGGCTTGCGCCGCCAGGAGATGGACCTCTGTCTCCGTCTCGCCGCGCGTCACGTCGAACTCGGAGACAACGAGCGCGCCGTCGCTCTCTGGCGCAAGTCAATTGCCATCGGCGAGGCGATGGCTGCCGATCCAGCCAACCTCGGCGCTCGAACCTGGCTGTTACGGACCTACATGCCGCTAGGAACCGAACTGAACCGCCGCGGCCAGCGCGCCGAAGCGCTCGCAATCGCGGTCAAGGTCAAAGAGCGCGCCGCCGAAGCGCAACAACTCGACCCGGTCTCCCCCGCCGTCAAGGACGTCACTACCCGCGCTCTCCACTGGGCCTCAAAATTACCCTCGGCAAACGATTAGTTTCCCTTCCGAATCGACTCTTCTGCCTCGCGGCCGCTTTCGCCGCCGACAAACACCCGTGGGCCGGCTTCAAACCCGGCAGCTACGCCAAGCTTCGCACTACCGCCATGATGGGGCCAACCAAAACCGTCACGGAAATGACCCAGACGCTTGTCTCCATCGACGCAAACGACGCCGTCGTTGAAACCGAGACCAAGGTCATGGGCCACACCATGAAGAACAAGCTGAACATCCCGCTCAAGACCGCCGCCGCCGCGCCCGCCAACGCCGGCAAGCCGGTCACTCCGGTCAACGAAACCGTTACCGTGGCAGGCAAGCGCATCGCCGCCAAGTGATACGACCTCGAAACCAACGCCAACGGCATGAAGACTTCCAACCGTTCCTGCGTCAGCGACACCGTTCCCGGCGGTGTTGTGAAAGCCGTTTCCACGTCGACCGGCGCCATGAAGATGGATTCAACCACCGAACTCGTCGAGTTCGCGGCAAAGTAACGCTACGCCCGCACAAATCCGATGCGGCGCCGTTCGCCGGCCGGCGGCGCCTGCATCTGACGGATTTCGCTGGCCAGGCTGTCGATGTCGGTAACCAGAACCTCCATCACCGAAACCGTCCGCTCCTACCCGAGTTCCAACCGCTCGACTCGCGCCGCCAACTCGGCATTCTGGTTGGCCAATTCGCGAATCCGGATGAACGCTCGAACCACGAAGATGTTCATCTGAATTGCCCTCTCGCTGTTCAAAACGGAGGAGAGCATGGCCACTCCGTGCTCTGAGAATGCATAGGGCAAAGTGCGGCGGCCGCCTCGTCCAGTCTTTGACATCGCAATTTGGGATGTCAAAGATCGGGACTCTTCGGCGGTCAGCTGGAACATGAAATCGTCCGGGAATCGCTCCCGATTGCGTTTGACAGCCTCGTTCAAGCGAAACGTAGGGACTTCGTAAAGGGCGGCGAGGTCGGTGTCCAACAACACCTTTTGGCCGCGTATCACCCGGATCAACGATTCGACGGGCGCGGCCACCGCAGCGGTTTGCGGATGCACTGCCCCCAATATACAACGATCCGCGCCAAATCTGCCGATACACTATTGAATGGGGATGACGCAGTCCATCACACGTAACCTGCCCGAGTTGTTCGGCATGCTCATGGTCGTGCTTTGCCACCGGATCCTGCTTCAACGCTTCGCGGAGAAGTCCTGGACGCGTTGGCTGCCTTGGTCCCAGTGGATCGGCCTGGCCGGGCTTGCGTTTGAAATGCCGCTTGTCTGGCAGCGGATTCCACCCTCCGACGCCCTTACCTGGATCCGCGGAATCGCGATGCTCTGGGCGATGGCGTTCACTGGCGTCACGATTGTTTACGTCATTGTCCGGCGGTTCAGCCCGGCGCCTCCGGTCAACGCAGGACGGCGCGCGCTGCTCCATACCGCGCAAACCGCCATTGTCGCCGCGCCTGCGCTCGCCCTCGGTTACGGCACCTTCTACGAGCGCCGGAAACTCATCCCCATGGAAGTGGATCTGAAAATCGCCGGACTGCCAAAGGATCTCGACGGTCTGCGCCTCGCACAACTCAGCGACATCCACATGAGCAGTTTTCTCAGCGAGCGGGACCTCGCTCCGGCCATCGACATGGCCAATAATTACAGGCCTCACATCACTCTGGTCACGGGGGATCTAATCACGCGCGACGGCGATCCGCTCGATGCGTGCCTGAACGAACTTAAGCGGCTTCGCGCCGAGGCCGGCGTTTTCGGCTGTCACGGCAACCACGAGATTTACGCCAATTCCGAACGGTATACCTCCGAGCAGGCGGCAAAGTTCGGCCTCCGGTTTCTGCGCTATGAGGCCGAAGCACTGCGCTTTGGCGATGCCCGGCTCCGGCTTGCCGGCGTCGATTATCAGCGCATGCACGCGCCTTATCTGATCGGCGCCGACCGGCTTCAGCAGACCGGCGCATTTAACGTTCTGCTCTCCCACAACCCGGACGTGTTCGAAGCTGCCTCCGCTCAAAATTGGGATTTAACCCTGGCGGGTCACACACACGGGGGTCAAGTCACGGTAGAGTATCTAAACCAGCACTTGAATCTCGCTCGGTTCCTGACCCCGTATGTCTACGGCCATTATCAGAGAGAAAGCTCGCACCTTTACGTCACGCGCGGCATCGGCACTGTCGGTGTTCCGGCGCGCATCGGCGCGCCGCCGGAGGTCGCGCTAATCCGCCTGTGCGCCACCTAATCGTTACCGACATTCACGCCAACCTGGAGGCGCTCGACGCCGTGCTTGCCGCCAATGTGGGCCTCTACGATCAGATCGTATGCTGTGGCGATTTCGTCGACTACGGCGCCGACCCCAACGCAGTCTGCGATTGGGCGCGCCGGGAATGCGCCACGGTCATCCGCGGGAATCACGACAAGGCGTGCTGCGGTCTCGACAGCACCGACGACTACAACCCCCTCGCCCAAGCCGCCGTCGTTTGGACGATGCGCACGCTCACTCCCGAAAACCTCGAGTGGCTGCGCGGCCTTCCCATGGGCCCGGTCTGGGTGGAGCAGAAATTCCAGCTTGTCCACGGCTCGCCGTACGACGAGGACGAGTACCTTCTTGAAATCCCGGAAATTATCCGGTCTCGCCAAGTCATGGAAGCGCCGATCGTCTTCTTCGGCCATACCCATCTGCAAGGCGCCATTCACTTCCACGAAGATCAAGGCTCGGTGCTGCCGACGATCGGTCCAAACGAAACCGCCAAGGTCTTCACGATCCAGCCCGGCGACTACTATTTGATCAATCCCGGCTCGGTCGGCCAGCCGCGCGACCGCGACTGGCGCGCAGGTTGCGCTCTGTATGACACCTCTACCGGCGAAATGGTGCTCCGCCGCATCGAGTACGATCTCGCCAACGCCCAGCGTAAGATCGTCGAAGCCGGCCTCCCGCCGGCCCTCGCCGACCGCCTTGGCCGCGGCCAGTAAACGTTCTGATGCGATCCCGCTGCGCGCCAGTTCCGTAGACGGGACCTCTCCGAATTCGAGCGCCCCAGCCGGCATTCCCGTGCCAGGGTTCGCGGCGACACCTTGCTGGAACAGCCTATCGAGCGAGTTGACTTCGTTGACCCGCTTCGCCCGCACCGTTCGGCGGCGCCCGTTGTCACATGGGGGCATTCACCTACTATTGCCTACCGGGAACGGGCGCCGGGAAAGGTTATCCCTGTATCCAGTCGAGCAACACGCCGGACTCGGCGATGCTGTACGCTCCAGTCCGCTTCAGAAACAACGGCTTGTGCACCCGCTTCCCCGTCGCCTGCCCCGAGGCAGAGTCCCGCGGCGACTGAATGCCGAACTGCATAATCCTCTGGCTTCCGTAGACCTGCCCCGAGGCAGAGTCCCGCGGCGACTGAATGCCGAACTGCATAATCCTCTGGCTTCCGTAGACCTGCCCCGAGGCAGAGTCCCGCGGCGACTGAATGCCGATGAGGATCGCGATGATGCCTTTGTTGTTCGGTACTTGCGACCACCCTGGCACAGCGGACTTGCAGTAAACGACGGCGTCTACTCCGCCAAGAAACCGGCGTTGAATGTCAGCCTCGATCTGAACCAGACTCGATCCGAAGTTCTGCGGCGTGAACGGCCTTTGTAGCACGGCGTTGTAAACTTCGTTATAAACAAGAGCATTCGCCATATTGGTAGTTGTTACCTTTCAGTAGTTACTGGGCAACGCGCAACCGGCGCCGCCTTGCCGTCAAGAACTTCATTGCAAAACCTGCTCGCTGAGGTACGTGTAGCCCTCGCAATCGATCACTCGCCGGCCCGCGCCTTGCTTCACCAGTCCCGCCAACAACTGCGTTTGCGACGCAACCGAGTCGTACTCCGCCCTTCGCATTTCAATCAGAAACGCAGTCTTCCCCGTCCTGCTCGCCAGATATCGCCAGCCTGGTGAGTTGCCCGGCCACAGGATGACGAAATCCGCCGGTTGAGGATGTTTCTGCCGCGCCGCGGTGGCGATTTGCCGCAGATCGGTTCCCGGCGTCCGGAAGGAAACCAGCACCTCATCGCCGACTTCAGGCAGTAAAGAGAACCTGCGAGGTCCAAACACCATTTCGATAGCCCTCGCTATCTACTATAGCTCGGCGAGCCGCTTGTCCGTATCACCAAATCTCTCGAGCTGCAGGCCCATGCGGTCCATGATCGAAAGATACAGGCTGCACGCGCGACGGTTGTCGTCGCCCTTGCTGAGGTAATCGAGGATCCGGCCCGTCTTGATCGTCCCGCCGCCCTTGCCGGCCAGCACCAGCGGCATCTGATCGGCCGAGTGCGCATCGCCGTCATGCAGGTTCGATCCGCCGAGCAAGATCGAGTTGTCCAGGATGGACGTCCCGCCCTCGTCGATCTCCTTCAGCCGCTTGATCAGATACGCGTACTGTTCGAAGTGGAATTGATTCGTGCGCAGATACATCGCTTCGGCTTCGGCGGCTTTGCCGTTGTGCGTCAGGTCGAGATGCAGCGCGCCCTTCACGCCCTTCAGGAATCCGAAGTTCATTTGCGAAAGATCGTTGTTCAGCATCAACGTCATGATCCGCGTCTTGTCCATCTGGAACGCGAGCACCATAATGTCGAGCATCAGCTTCATGTGATCGGGCACAAGTTGCGGCAGCTTTTCGGCCGGGCGCTCCATGTTCGGCTTCGTCAGCGATGGCCTCCAGCCTTCCAGCCGCTCTTCCTTACCCGCGCGCTCGATACGTTTTTCCACATCGCGGACCGATTCCAAATACTCATCGAGCTTCACGCGATCGGCGCGGCTGATGCTTGGCTGCAACGCCTGCGAATCGGCCAGAACGGCGTCGAGAATGCTCTTATCCATCCGCCGCCCGCTGCCGTCGTCGACCAATTGATCGAAAGCGCGCGCGGGATAGATCTCCTTGGTCGCCGGCTTCGTGGGCGTCGCCCACGACACCGCCGAACTGTAAATCATCGACACGCCGTCTTCCAGACGCAGTTCATTCGGCTCGATACCCAGCGCCATACTCGGCACTCTAGTGTTCTGGCCGATCTTTTGCGCCAGCACCTGATCGAACGACGTGCCCGCGCGGATCACCGCCGGGTCGAGGCTGATCGTCGCGCCCGACAGCATGTTCGCCATGCGGCCCAAATGCGGGCTCGACGACTTGACCGCCTCCTGGTTATACAGCCCGCGCAGGAACACGAGATCTTCGCGATGCGGGTTCAGCGCCGCGAGCGCCGGTCCAAGCTCCATCGACGCGCCAGAGCCCTTGGCCCACCAGTGAATCGGCTCAACGCCATTCGAGAAAAAGACCATGGCGAACCGCACCGGCGGTTTGTTCGACGACGCCCCGGCGGGGAGCGGCGTCGACTCCATCTGCGGCAATGCCAGCGCCACGCCGGCGCCCCTCAAGAAATGGCGTCTGGACGTTCTCATTGTGCGTTCCCTCCTTGCGATTTCGCCGACGCGGTTTGCGTCGCCTCCTGCGCCCTTCGATTGCGGAACTGGCGGCTGGAAACGATATCCGCCACCATTCGCGAAAAACTGGTTTCGCCGCCGCCCTTGGTCATATTGTCGATCAACGGCTGATCGGAAAGCAGCGCCGTGCGCCCAAGCGCAAAACCAACAAGCTTCTGCGAAAGCGTGCGCAACACCTGCGGCTCCTGTTTCTGTACATACTTCAGCAGGCCGTCGATGCCGGCGATTTCAGTCCGATCCAGAGCCGTCGCGTTGTCCTCGACCGGCTTGCCGTCAGAGTACTTATCGCGCCAGCGTCCAACCGCGTCGTAGCGCTCGAACGGAAAGCCGAGCGGGTCGATGCGCATGTGGCAGTTCGCACAAGTGGCGTTGCGTTTGTGCGATTCCAGCCGAGCCTTCAAACTCAAGCCGCCGAACTGCTTCTCATCCGCTGGAATCGAGCCGGCATCGGCGGGCGGTGGCGGAGTCGGCGTGCCGAGAATGCGCCGCAGTACCCAATCTCCGCGCTTGACCGGACTGGTCCGCAGCGGCGCCGAAGTCGCGGTCAACACCGCGCCGAGCCGAAACATGCCGCCGCGTTGGAACGCATTCGCGCCCGTCACGCGCTCGGTGCCGTTGAACTCCTTCTTCACGCCATAGTGCTTGGCGAGCGGCGTATTCAGAAACGTGTAGTCGGCCGAATAGATTTCCCGCACCGGGCGGTCGTTCCGCACGACGTACTCGAAGAACGAAACGGCCTCGTCGTACATACCCGCCTTGACTTCGTCGGTGAATTCGGGGAACTTCGTTGCATCCGCGCCCCTATACTGATCGAAGCGATAGAAGCCGAGCCACTGGCCGAAGAATTCCGTGGCAAACCGCCGCGCTTTCGGATCGGCCAGCATGCGCTTGGCCTGCTTCTCCAAGCCTCGCGGATCGGCGAGTTCGCCCGCCGCCGCCGCGCGCGCCAACTCCGCGTCGGGCACCGACGACCAGAGGAAGAAACTCAGCCGGCTCGCCAGTTCCCAGTTGTTCAGCGGTTTCTGCGCCGCCGTCTGCGCCTCGACTCGATAGAGGAACTGCGGCGAGACCAGGATTCGGGCCAGCAACGCGCGAATCGCTTTGGAGTGATCGTCCTTCATCGTGTTGTAGAAGGCGCGCAGGTTCTGTTTCTCGGTCTCGGTGAGCGGCCGCCGCCAGGCTTTCGCCGCCAGCTTCAAACAGTCCGCGACATGCCCGGCCTTGGCCGCCTGCTGCGCCTTTTGAATGGCGTCATACTCGGCGCGCCACTTTTCGACGTACTTGCGCGGCTCGTTCGCCAGACTGTCGATCTGCGCGTACGTCAAATCGTCGACGCCCTTATCTTTGTACGCATCCAGTTTGTACTTGCGCGCCACGAATCCGAACAACGCATCGTGGTACTCGAACGACGAGTACAAATCCATCCACGCCTCGTCCAACTTCTTACGCGTTGCGTCGTCGAGCATCTTATCGACCACAAACTTGTCGTCGCGGTAATACTTAATCCGTGTGTGGTACCAGTCGCGCTCGGGCTGATTGTATGCGTTCTCGAACGGCGGCGGAATCGGGTCTCGATCGGCCGGTGTCGGTTCGCCTTGCGAGGCTTGCGGCATCGCAACCGCGAACCGCAGCACGCCCGCTTTCCACGCTTTGAACGCTTCTGTTTTCGGGCGCGCGAGCAAGGCCGACGACGGACGGCCTTTTGCCAAATCGGCCGTCTCGGAAATCGTCGCGCGGACGACGGCATCCCCCACGCCGCCGGGCGCGAGTTCCGCGTCCGCCGATACTTCCATGCCGAACACGCCATCGGGCATAGCGATTTCCACCGCTACCGAAGATCCCGCGGGAGTCGCGAAATCGTATGTCGCGCCGGCGGGCGGCAGCGTCAACTTCGCGCGCGATTCCTTGCTCATCGCGGCCAGCAATGGCTCCTGCGTACCCGCGCTACGGTCGGCCTTCCGGAACCGCACGACGGCGTTCTTCCAATGCACCATCGCCTGATCTTTCGACACCGGATTCGCGGACACCGCCGACAACACCACGTTGGTTTTTTTTACGCCACGGCCGCCGCGCGCCAGAAAACGGAATTTGTACGATTCAGTCGCCTCTACCGATTCCTCGGTCAAGATCAGCGCGCGCTCATCGCCTTGTCCGCCTTGCGCACGGGGACCGGCGCCGAGCAAAAATCGCGGCCAGTCAATCATGAAATTCTGAACGCCCATCGCGCCCGCTTTAGCGGCGGCCACCGCCTTCGCCCGATCCCCGGACGGCGGCGGCAACTTCTTAAACAACGCGATCACTTCCGTTGTCGGATATCCCGCCGCGCTGTCGTTCAACACGGTCCAAATGTGTTGCGCGAAACGCGCGCTGACTTTTTCGCGCCTGGCGAAATCTTCGAGCTTCGCATTCGGTTCGCCCAACGCCGCGCGGTGCTGAAACTGCCACGACGCAAAGACGGCTTTCGAATACGCATCGAGCCCATACGGCAGCCCGCCTTCGGCCGACGCGGTGCGAAAACCGTTCGCCTCGTAGATTTTCTGAATGCGGTTGATGGCCGATAGTTCCAGTCCGCTCTTGCCGGGGTCGCCGAAAAACTGCAACGGCCCCGTGCCGATCACCGCATGTTTCGCGATATGTTTCGAAGCATCCAAGTAGCGCTCGAGATTCGCGTTGTCGAGAAACTGCACGTCGCCGAAATTCGTGAAGCCCTCGCCGCCCACTGAATCGGCGACGAAATCGCCGTCGAAGCGGATATCGACTCCCGTCAGATCCTGCACGGCGTAGGCGTATTCGGCGCTGGTCAGCCGGCGCACCGTAACTTTGCCCGGATCGCCCGCATGTTGCCGCGCGTAGTCGCCGAGGCGCGCGCGAATCCACTTCACCGCGGCGGTACGCTCGGCTTCGGACGGCTGCGGCATCTTGGCGGGCGGCATGTGTTTCTCTTCGAGCGCCGTCGCGACTTTCTGCCAGTGCTGGTACTGCTCGCCGACGGTGTTGTGCGACGTCAACTGCCGAATGCTCAAATTAGCCGCGGGCTTGTTCTCTCCGTGACAGGAGAAGCAGTATTGGCGGAAGGTCGCCGGCGGCAGCTGGGCGATAGCGGAGGCCGTGCAGAAGATCGCGAACGGAAGTTTCATGACGCTGAAGGAGCCGAAATCCGGCAGTCTGAGTCTATCATTCGCGCCAGGGGGTACGGAACTACGACTCGCTCGCTCCCGCCATCTGGAACGACGCCAGATTCTCCGCGTCGACGGTAACCGCCGCCGGCTTCACCTCGAACATCAGTTGATAGCCGAACAAACCTGGCATCAGCGCGGTGACGATCTTAAGAATTTTGCTACCCAGCAAATGCAGTACGCCGTTGGGCGTTAACCGCAGCGCGCGATCGAGCGGAATGATCGAAAACTCCTCGCGCACGATGCGATACCCGTTGGCTTCCAACAACTCGCGCGCCGTCTTGCGCGTGAAAAACTTCACGTGTGTACGGTCGAGAATGCCGCGGTCCTGATAATTAAACTGGCCGAACAGGAGGCCGATTCGAATCACGATGTTGGCGACATTCGGCACCGAGATTACCGCGCTGCCGCTCCTTGGGCGAATCAGCGGGTAGATGTCGCGCAGCAGGCGTTCCGGATTCGTCAGATGCTCCAGCACATCGAGCAACAAAACCTTATCGAATTTCTCGCCGTTCAACTCTGATCGCGCGTCGCCCAGCCCCAGGTTTAAGTCGGCTTGATGATAGCCGCGCAAGTCCTCGCGCCGCGCGGGCGTTTCCAAGATGTCGACGCCTGTCACTTCATTGCCCGCCTGGCGCAGCAGCGCCGCGAAGTAACCCTCGCCGCAACCGACATCAAGTACTTTGTTCCTCGTGCCCGCCATGCGCTGCGCATAGTAGTGGCTCGAATACGGCGACTCCTTGATGTCGTAGTGGTGAAAATATTCGGCGAACTCGGGAAACTCTTGCGAGCCATTCACCGTCGATCTGTAACGGTAGACGGCGTTCACCACGTCCCGCGCGTACTTCATGCCGTTCACATGGCAGATTTCATCGCCGTAGTAGGTGGGGATCGGGATTTCGGCGATGCGGAAGCGCTGGTGCTGCAGCTTGATGATGATCTCGGTGTCGAAGTGAAAATCTTGGGTCATCTTCGAAAAGTCGATCGCCCGCAGCGCGTGTAGATCGTAGGCGCGGTAGCCCGAGTGGAACTCGGTCAAATGTAGGTTCAACGCACGGTTTTCAAAAAACGTGAGAATCTTGTTGCCGGTGTACTTGTACAGCGGCATTCCACCTTGAAGCGGCCCGCCGAAATCCTTCATCATGCGCGAGCCGAAAACGGCTTCGGCCTGGCCCATGACCAGCGGATGATACATGTGCGCCAGGATCTCGGGAGCGTATTGGCCGTCGCCGTGCAGCAGCACGACAATGTCGAACCCGCGCTCAATGAAGTAGCGGTAGCCCTTGATTTGATTGCCGCCGTAGCCTTGGTTCTTCTCGTTCTTGAAGACGTGCAGCTTCGCATTCGGGTTTAGTTGTTTGTAGCCTACCGCGAGTTCGAACGTCTCGTCGCCGCTCGCATCGTCGAAGACAACGACCTCTTCGACGTTTTTCCAAACGGCTGCCGGAATACGGCGAAACACATTCGCCAGCGTGGTCGCGGCATTGTAGGCGACGATGAGAATACCGATCCGCTTCCCGCGCGCATCGGCGAGCGCGGGCGTGGTGGGCGGGTACTTGGCGGGTGTGTTCACCGATTCCTACTCTTCTCCATAATACCTGCCAGAAAAATTTTACTTGACTCTTTCGCCAGATGTGCTAAAAATTTAGCATGAGGTGCTAAATTTCTAGCATGCCAGCGACAAGCGCCGTGCTCTCGGTCTCGCGCCGCGAGCGCCAAATTCTCGACGTCCTTTTTCGTTTGAAGGAAGCCACAGCCGCGGAAATCCAAATCGCGCTGCCTGACGCCCCTTCCTACTCCGCCGTTCGCGCCCTGCTTCGGATCATGGAAGACAAGGGCCATGTTCGCCACCGCGAAGATGGCCAGCGCTATGTGTATCTGCCCGCCATCGCCGCCGAGTCGGCACGCCGATCGGCGTTGCACCACGTGCTCGATACGTTTTTCGAAGGTTCGGCAGCGGGCGCGATGGCGGCGTTGATCGACGATAACGCCACGCGGCTATCCCGCGAAGAACTCGATAGGTTGCAGGCGCTGATCGATCGCGCCAGGAGGAAAGCATGACTCCGCTCGCTATTCGCTGCATTGTCGGAATGACAATCCTGCTTCTCGCCGCCGGCCTCGGTTCGCATTCGTTGCGGAAACGATTGTCGGCCTCGCAACGCCACGTTATCTGGACGGCCGCGATGGTGCTTTCGCTGTTGCTGCCCGTTCTCCTACAATGGACACCGCCGGCGACAACACTGGTCGCGCGCGGCGGCGTCGAAGTGCAGCGGATCCTGATTACCGTTACGCCCGACCCGCTTCCCGCGCCCACCAACTGGCCGCGCGCCATCTGGCTTGGCGGCTTGGCGGCATGGCGGCGATGGCGCTGTGGACCGTGGCCGGTTATCTGCGCGCGGGCAAGCTGTTGGCGTCGTCGCGCGAATTCGCAACCGTCGACGGCGTTGCCGTGCGCACGGCGACGGAGTTGAAGTTGCCCGCGGTCGCGTTCGGGCCCGCGATCTTGTTGCCGGAATCGGCGGCCGAGTGGCCCGTCGAACGATTGGATGTCGTTTTAACCCACGAGCTTGCACACGTGCGCCGGTGGGATCTTTTGTGGCGGTTGGCCGGATCGGCCGTCTGCTGCGTCTACTGGTTTCACCCGCTGGCCTGGTGGGCGGCGGCTCAACAGAGGAGAGAAAGCGAAATGTCTTGTGACGATCAAGTGTTGAACACGTACGGCTCGGCCGATGTCTATGCCGATAGCCTTGTCGCCGTGGCGCGCGAAGCGTCCGGCCACGCGACTCCGCGAGCGGTGCTCGCAATGGCCAAACCGAATGAACTTGAAGGGCGGCTCGTCGCCGTGCTCGACGCGGGCCGCCGCCGGCAGGGCGCGGGACTGATGACCGTGCTGACGACGCTCGCGTTAGGCTTGGCCGCCGTGTCACCGCTTGCCGCGTGGCAGGATCCCGCCGGCGCACAGATGAAGGGGAGCGTCCGCGATATCGTTGGCGTAATTCCCGGCGCGAAGGTCATCCTCACGCTGAACACCGGCGGCTCGCCGTATTCGTTCGACACGGGCACCGACGGTTCGTATTCCGTGTCAGGCCTCCCCGCCGGTAAATACAACGTTGAAGTATTGAAGCCCGGCTACAAGCGTTTCTCGTTGGGTGTGATCGAAATCGGCACGAAGTTGCACCGCCTCGATCACTACATCGAAATCGGATCGATCCGGGAATCCATCACCGTCGATGGCGGCAAGGCAGGACAGCGCGCCGTCTCGGCCGAGCCGTCCGAGCCGACGCGCCTTCGCGTCAGCGGCAACGTGCAAGCGGCGAAGATGGTGAATCAAGTGCGGCCGGTCTGTCCGAAAGCGGCCAAAGTCGCCGGGATTCAGGGCTTGGTGCGCATGCAGGCGATCGTCGGGATCGAAGGCCAGATCGCGGGTTTGAAGCTGCTGTCGTCGCCGTCGCCCGAACTGGCGCGCGCCGCTATGGATGCGGTGGCGCAATGGAAGTACTCGCCGACGCTGCTCAACGGCAATCCGGTGGAGATTCAGACCGTCATCGACGTGAACTTCACTCTGGCACCATAGGTAGGGATGCCACGCACAATCGAAGTACCGGGATTGTCGCCGAACAACGCGACTTACTCGCAGGCGGTGCTGATGAATGGACTGGTGTATGTGTCGGGACAGCTCGGCGTCGACCCGGCGACGCGCGAGCTGGTGGAGGGCGGCATTCAGCCGCAAACGCGGCAGGCGTTGGAGAATATTTCGGCTATCTTGAGCGCGGCCGGGACAAGCCTCGAGCGCGTCGGCAAGGTCAATATCTTTATTACCGACTTCTCGCTGCTGGGCGCGATGAATGAAGTCTATGCGCAGTATTTTCCGCAGCGCCCCGCGAAGACGACCGTCGAGATCACGCGGCTCGACAAAGGCGGGCTGATCGAAATCGAAGTCGTCGCGGAAGCTTAGATTTCCCAGACGCGCTGGAGATCGACTTCGAGTCCGGCGACCGGCCCCTCGCCGGTTATTGTCTTGGCGTCTTCGATCGTTTCCGGCTCTTGGCCTGGCCGGTAAATGGTCACGGACTGGCACTGCGGGTCGATCATCCAGCCGAGCTCGGCGCCGTTGGCTAGCCATTCGAGCATTTTCTCGTGGATCTTCCGGCGGCGATCGGAGGGCGACATCAGCTCAACGACAAACTCCGGACAGGTGGGTTTCTTACCGAACCGTGCGCGTGTCATCCAAGCCACATCCGGCGAACGCCGCGCGCCGCTCGGCAGCAGAAAACTCGTACTCGAATCGGTGACGACGCCGTTCGTGCTCGCATCGGACCACTGCAGAACTAACAAGTTTAGCCGCGAGTTTCGCGCGCCGGTACCCATATCCGTCGGTGCCATGATTAAGAGCTCCCCCTCACTGGTGTATTCGATTCGATAATCCGAATACTCTTCGCAGATCTCTTGCCATCGGGCTTCGGTGAGATCCGGAATGGTCAGTGTGGCGGGCATGACAGCTTCTTCAACGACCATCATGATTCGAGTATACGCCTCGCGCCGGTTTCACGCGAAAATCAATCATGGGCATCGCCGCCGATTTTGTTTTGATTGTTGTTGCCGGCCTTATCGGCGGGATGCTGGCGCGTTTCTTGCGCATGCCTTTGCTGGTTGGTTATGTAGCCGCCGGGGTTTTCGTCGGGCCGTACACGGCCGGTCCGACCGTTGTCCAAATCAAAGACGTTGAAACATTGGCCGAGATCGGCGTTGCCCTGTTGCTGTTCTCTATCGGCCTGGAGATCTCCTTCCGTGACCTGCGCGCCGTGCGGCGCGTGGCATTGATCGGCGGGCCGATCCAAATTCTGGGAACGATGGCGGTGGCGGCGGGCGCCTCGGTGTTCGCACTGGGGTCGGGTTGGATCGAAGCGCTTTGGATCGGCGCGATGATCTCCGTCTCAAGCACGATGGTGGTGCTGAAAATACTTGCCGCCGGCGGAGTGTCGTCGACTCTTGCCAGCCGCGTGATGATCGGACTGCTGCTTGTGCAGGATCTGGCTGTCATTCCGATGCTGATCATTCTTCCGCAGCTAGGCAGAGCGGAAGACCTGGCTTGGCGCGTGGTGAGCGCGCTCGCGCTGGCCGCCGTTCTGCTGGCTGGGGTGTACTTCGCCGGCACGCGGTTGCTGCCGCCGCTGTTCCGCCGCATTCTCGCCTGGGGCACGCACGAGCTGTTTTTGGTCGCGGTGGTCGCGGTAGGAATTGGAATCGGAGCGGCGATGCACGCGGCCGGTTTTGCATTCGCGCTCGGCGCGTTCGTGGCCGGGCTGATTCTGAGCGAGTCGGATTTCAGCCATCAGGCGCTCAGCGATGTTGTACCGCTGCGGGACATCTTCGGGCTACTCTTCTTCGTCACCGTCGGTATGCTGTTCGACCCCTCCTATGCGATTCGCAACGTACCTCTGATCCTGGCGATGACGGCCGTGATCATCGCCGGCAAGGCGCTTGTGGCCGGGGTGATCGCACGCGGCTTCGGCTACAGGTTTCACGCCCCGTGGATCATCGGGCTGGGGCTTTCCCAGATTGGCGAGTTCTCGTTTGTGCTGGCGCGCACGGGCCTGAGCGGTAACTTTATCTCGAAGCCGGTTTACGATCTGATTTTGACGGCCACCGTGGTGACGATGGCGCTGTCGCCGCTGGTGTCGTCGTCGGCGCTGCCGCTTGGCCGGTGGTGGCGCGCTCGCCGGGGCGACGACGAAACGCAGGTGCCGCCGCCGGAAGCGCCGGCCCCGCGTATGGCGAACCACGTCGTCGTGGCGGGCTATGGGCGGACGGGCCGCGCCGTTGCGAAGGCGTTGCGCGAGGCCGGGATCGAGTGCATAGTCATCGAGTCGAGCTACGCGCTGATTGGCGATGTGCGCG
>VFZW01000107.1 GCA_016871055.1 Acidobacteriota bacterium | reverse complement strand
TACGCTTCGCCGTGCGCCTCGCGGCGCACCATGCAAGACTCGAGGTCGGAATAGAGTCGCTGCTCCTTTCCCGTAGGGCTCTTTCATCCCCTACAACATGCCGGTTTATCCCGGCGCACTCGCTTTCCTGCCCTTGACGCGGGCGAGCGCGGCTTCGAAATCGGACTGCTGAATCGGCGCGCCTTCGCCGTAACCGGCGACGCCTCCGCGCGTCTCTAGTTTCACGATGCTGTAGCCGTTGCGGGCGAATAGCTTTCCACTGGCGATGGAACTGGGGCCGGACGCGGCGGCGGCCGCTTGAGGCGCCAGGCGCGCTCGGCGCGCGAGGGATGCAATTGGCATGGGAAAGACGTTATCAGATAGACTGCATTCGATGCGACTCTACTTTCTTCTTTCAATGGCGCTGATGGCGAAGGACGCCGATTTCAACGGACGGTGGGATATCCGCGTTGACAACGAAGCGCGGCGACGGGCGTGGTGGCTCGAGGTCAACGGTGCGGGCACGGGTACGATGACGGGATCGTTCATCTCCGCGCTGGGCGGTGACTTGAACGTGGTGAAGAACTTCTCGCTGAAGGATGGAGCGCTCCGGTTTTCGTTTCAGCGGCCGGCGAATAAGAAGCAAGGCACGGCTTCGGCCGAATTGATCTACGAGGCGCGCGTCGTCAACGGCGAGTTGGTTGGCGAGCACTACACATCGGCTTCGAGCACGCGTACAAAGTTCTTCGGCAAGCGCGCGCCGGCGCTGCCAGAGAAGGACGACGGGTCATGGAAGAAAGGTAAGGCGGTGGATCTCTTCAACGGCAAGGACCTATCGAATTGGTCGGCGATGGTGCCGGGGAAAGATCTTGGTTGGAAGGTGGAAGGCGGGATCATGAAGAACGTCGCGGGTGCGAACAATCTGGTGTCGTCGGAGAAGTTCTGGAACTTCGAGTTGCACTGCGAGTTCAAGATCGGCGAGCATTCCAATGGCGGGATTGGGTTACGCGGCCGGTATGAGATTCAGATTGTCGACGACTACGGCAAACCCGCCGATACGCACGGCACTGGCGCGTTGTATAGCCGCATCAAGCCGTCGGTGAATGCATCGAAGAAGCCGGGCGAGTGGCAGACTTACGACATTCGCTTGGTTGGGCGTGTGGTGACAGTTACGGTGAACGGGCAGAAGGTGA
Source organism: Acidobacteriota bacterium (assembly GCA_016871055.1). Taxonomy (GTDB): domain Bacteria; phylum Acidobacteriota; class Terriglobia; order Bryobacterales; family Bryobacteraceae. The sequence goes on along the minus strand of VFZW01000107.1, from coordinate 15,450 downwards.
TCGACAAAGGCATTGTCGACGGGCTGACCGCGATGGCGCATGATTGGGATGAGTCCGTACCGGGGCCGATTTCGGTGCAGGGGGATCACGGACCGGTCGAGATTCGCAAGCTAACGATTACGCCACTTACGCGGTAGCTAGAAGACGAGCTTCAATCCGAACTGTACGCGCCGCGGTTCGTCAGCGGATGTAATCGCTCCGACGCCGGCGACGCTGATATTCGCCGTCGGGAAGCCGAAATTCGCGGTATTGGTGGCGTTAAACGCCTCCGCGCGGAATTGCAAGTTGAACTTTTCGGTAATCGCGAACCGCTTCGACAACGACAAATCGAGATTCTTGTTGCCAGGACCGTCGAGGATATTTCGCCCGGAGTTGCCGTAGGTGAAATTCGGCTGGGTGACGAACGCGGCAAGGTCGAACCAGCGATCAATCGTGCGCCGATCGGCGGAAAGACTTCCGGTGCCGATGCGGTTCGGGCGGTCGGCGCCGCCGGCGTTTGTGATGCCACCGCCGCTGTTGACGGTGAACGGCAAGCCGGTTTGCAGTGTCATGATGCCGCCCAACTGCCAGCCGCCGAATACCAGATCGAGCGCGCGATTCGAACCGAGGAACTGCTTGCCGCGGCCAAACGGCAGCTCGTAGGTAGCGCTGACGACGTAGTTGTGTCGCAGATCGGTCACCGATCGCCCATAATTGCCCTTGCGGTCCCATGGCTTCAAGGCGCCCGTGCCGGCGCCGGTCAGCGTCTCGTCGATATTGTCCAGCGTTTTGCTCCACGTGTAGGCCGACAGGAACGTGAGGCCCTTCGAAAAGCGCTTTTCAATCTTTAAGGCAAGCGCGTTGTAGTTCAGCGTACCGACGGGCAGTTGGCGATTGACACTGTTGTAGAACGGCCACAAACGCCGCGCCGGCACCGGCGTCGGCCCCGGCGCGATGTCGAACGGAAGATTGAAGTCCACGCTGCTCAATAGCTGGCGCGTGCCGTTGCCGTTGTACCCGATTGTCAGCAACACGTCAAAGGGCAGCTCTCGTTGCACATCGAAAAACCACTGTTGCGAATATTGCGTCGGCAGATAGTCTTCCGGAATGTCGATACTGACAGCGGCCGGGCCCGGCACCGAAGCCGCGGGCAACTGCACGGCGGGGAAACCGCCGCTCAACGTCAGCCGCGCGTTGATGCGGTCAAGCGTACCGAATCCAACTTCGACGAAGTCCGGCGCCTGGTTGAGGGCGCGCGCGCCGGCCTGGAGGTTGTCCTGCTGCGCGTAGATGAAACCAAAACCCGCGCGAACCACGGTCTTATTTTGCGCGCGCCATGCGAGACCGACTCGCGGCGCAATGTTGTTCTTATCGTTGCGGCACCCGCAATCGCCCGCCTGTAGCTTAATCTGCTGCAACCGCGCGTTGGGGCCGAGATTCGAGAAGTCCGGCACGAAGCGAGAGACATTGGCTTGCACGAACGTCGGGAAAGCGAAGACATCGCAGCGAACGCCGAGATTTACAGTGAGTCTGGGGGAGAGTTTCCAATCGTTCTGCGCGAACATCGAATAGGTGTTGGCCCACAGGTCTTCGCCATTTTCGTTTCCGATCGTACCGCCGCCGGCCAGTCCGAGCATGAACTCGGCCAGCCCATCGCCGGTGACCGCGCGGTTAGCGGGATTGGCCGAGAACTCCCGATTAAATGCAAACTGCCCGCGCGCGAACCGCGCCGCGAGCCGTGAAATGTTCTGACGCCGGAACTCGCCGCCAACCTTCAAATTGTATTTGCCGAGGTTGCGATAGTAGGTGTCGGCAAACTGGAACAGATCCATGTTGTTGAAGTTCGGCCAGAAACTGCGGGTGCCGAGTTCAGCGTAGCCGGCCGGCGAAAAGCGCGAAAGCCCGTGATCGTTCGACCCGGGATTGTTTACCTTCGGAATCCCTTTGATGCCGAACTCGTCGAACAGCGGCCTCTCGTAGGGCACATCGAACTTGGTGATCATGCGCGTAAAGCCGAATTTGATCTCGTTGGTCGCGGAGGCCCCGATCGTGGAGATGTGCGAAGCCGCGACCGAGTGGCTGTCGATCACTGTCGTTGTCGCCAAACCGCCATCGGCCGGCAACGGCAGCGGGCCCGGTTCGAAGCGGTCGCGCTGACGCATGCTATAGCGCGCCGTGAATCGCTGCGACGCGTTGAAGTTGTGATCGCCCTTGAAATCGTACGTATTGACGTCGTTCGATTCGTTCGGAGCGAAGAAGTAGTTGTTCACGATGCCCGTGCCTAGATTCGGCCGAGGATACAAATCGAGCAGTTTCGGGAACAGCGGGTCCCAACGATTGCGCGGAACGATGTTGCCAGGGAATGGTTGCCGCGTGAAACTGGCCGGCGAGCCGACGGTCGTCGCGGGATCGAAGACGGGCCGAATGCGGTTGAAGTCACCGTTGCGAAGTTCGTTGACCGGAACAGTCGAAGTAAAGCTCCGGCCGAGCCGCGTGCGCGTTCCTTCGAAACTCGCGAAGTAGAACGTCTTGTCCTTCTTCACTGGGCCGCCGAACGTTCCGCCGAACTGGCTTTGCTTGTAGGTTGGCTTGGTACGGCCCGCGCGATTGGCGAAGAAGTTCGTGCCGTCGAGCTTGCTGTTCCGCAAGAACTCGAAAGCCGTTCCGTGGATCTCGTTTGTACCGCTCTTGATGTTGACGAAAACCTGCCCGCCCATCCGCGTTCCGTACTCGGCGGAAAGATTGTTCGTCACCACGCGATACTCGCTCACCGCGTCGACGCTGGGTTTCACCGCTTGCGCTTCGAATCCCAGGGGGCCGCCGGAAGCCACCGACGAGTTATCGACGCCGTCAATCGTCACGTTGACCTGATAGATGTGCTGGCCGGAAGCGGAGAACCCACCTTCGCCCTGCGTGCGTCCACCGCGGCCGGGATTGGTGCCAGCGGTCAGCTTTGCCAGGTCCAGATAGTTGCGGCCGTTCAGAGGCAGTTCGACGATGCGCTTGTTGTCGATGACCTGACCAACCGTCGTCGTTTCAGAGTCGATCAACGCCGCCGTCGAGGTCACCTGAATACTCTCGGTCACGGTGCCGGCCTTTAACGAAAAGTCCAGACGCACCGTCTGCGTAACGTCGAGCTTGACCTCGGGCACTTCGGCGGTGGCAAAGCCCGCCTTCGACGCGCTGATCTTATACCGGCCGACCGGAAGCGTCGGCGCGGTGTAGAACCCTTGCTCATTCGTCGTCAAATCACGGCGCAGTCCGGTGTCGATATTAACAATCGACACACCCGCGCCCGCGACCACCGCGTCGGAGGAATCCTTGACCACACCCTGAATCGTGCCGCTCTGCGCGAATAGCGCCCCCGCCGCGAGAATCGCGGCCAATACCTTAAAGACCATCCTACCACTTTACCAGAGGCTAGAAGACGTCGAGCAGGTGCCCCATTTTTTCTTTCTTGGTTCGCAGATACTCCTCCGCATGCGCCTGCGGTTCAACCAGTGCAGGCACACGCTCGGCCACACGCACGCCGGCGCGCTCCAGAGCCGCGATCTTGTCGGGGTTATTCGACAGAAACCGGACCGATTGCAGGTTGAAGTACTGCATAATCGCAACGGGCAGTTCGTAGCTGCGCAAATCGGCTTCGAAGCCGAGCGCGAGATTGGCCTCGATGGTATCGGCACCGCTATCCTGCAACTCGTAGGCGCGGAGTTTGTTCATGATGCCGATGCCGCGGCCTTCCTGGTGCTCATAAATCAGCAGGCCCCGGCCATCTTCACCGATGCGCTCCAGCGCCAGTTCCAGCTGCGCGCGGCAATCGCACCGCAGAGAGTGGAATACATCGCCGGTTAAACACTGCGAGTGAATGCGCACAAGCGGCGGCTCGCCTTCGAGCGATCCCATTCGCAGCACGACGGCCTCTTCGCTGCGGTCGTCCCACTCGCCCACGAAGCCGTAGATCCGAAACGTGCCGAAGCGCGTGGGAAACTCCGCCTCCGCTTTTTTTACCAATCGAAATGCCATTTAAAGTGCGACGATAGTTCCATTATAGTTCGATGCTCGAGCAACACCTCGTCATACTGCTTTTGAAACTCGCCGTGGCGGCCTCGGTGGCCAGCATTCTCGGCCGCTCCGGCGCGTTTTTGCGCATGTTGCTGCGCGAGGAGCGGACGTATAAACAACGCTTTCGAATGGCGCTCAACTTCGGCATCATCTTCGGCGTGGGCATCGGCCTGCGCGTGTTGGCCAACAATTTCGCGTTCGACTTGGGGCTGGAAGGCGCGCTGCTGGCCGGCTTACTCGGCGGCTACTTCACCGGCTTAACGGGCGGCGTGATGATCTCGCTGGCGGCTTGCGCCAACGGCGAATGGCTGGCCATGATGCTCTACGCCGGGGTCGGCGTTCTCGGCGGACTCCTGCGCGATATCGCTCCCTCCACGGGCGACATCTGGAATTTTTCGCCCTACTTCGACCTCAACGTCTACCGGCTGTTCCGAGCGAAATACGACATCCGGGTCACTATCTTTCACCTGCTGTTGTTCGGCGCTGTCCTGTTCGCCGAGTTCCTTCGCTGGGCGCTCGATCAAATCGCGGCCGAACGATTCCTGCTCACGATCTACGCGACCTGGCAAGAACCCGATTGGCTCGGCTTTTTCATGATCTACCTCTCGACGCTCTTCGCGTTCGCCATCCCGCTTAAGATCTGGAACTCCATCCGCCAGGAAAAACTCATCGAAGTCCAACAGCGCTCGCTCACCGAAGCGCGTCTGAGAGCGCTCACGAGCCAGATCAATCCGCACTTCCTGTTCAACACGTTGAATACCGTCAACTCGCTCATCCGCACCAACCCCGATCAGGCGCGCGCCGTTGTGCTCAAGCTGTCGAGCATCCTTCGCCGCCTGCTGCGCAAAGACGACAACATGAGTCCATTACGCGACGAACTCAACTTTATCAACGACTACCTCAGCATCGAAATGACCCGCTTCGGCGAGAAACTCCGCTTCGTCAACGAGGCCGAACCCGCCACGCTCGATCGCCTGATTCCGTCGATGCTCCTGCAGCCCATCATCGAGAATTCGATCAAACACGGATTGAGTTCCAAGGTCGACGGCGGCGTAATTACGCTGCGAACACGGCTGAGCGGCGGCCGCGTGCATATCGAAGTCGAGGACGACGGCGTCGGCGTGCCGCCCGAAAAACTTGACACGATGTTCGAATCCGGCATCGGAGTTTCCAACGTAAACGAGCGTCTCAAGGTCCTTTTTGGGGACGACTATCGGATGGATATCGACTCCCGGCCAGATGAAGGAACCCGCACTCATATCGAGTTCCCCGACCTGACCACCCGGCTTTGAGGTACAATTTCGCAACGACCTGCTTATGCAGACAGCCGTCGCACTACGCACCGATAAACTACCCCAGACGATCGCCGCGCGCACCCAGCGTGTCTACGATCACCTCGCCGCCGTGTACCCCGCGTCGACGTTCCTCTTTCATTCCAAGGCCCATAAACAGGCCCTCGAAATGAGCGGACTACGAAACGGGATGTCGGTCTTGGAGATCGCCACCGGATCCGGCGAGATGTTCCGGCGCATCATCAGGGCCAACTCCATCGGCTACACCTGCGGCGTCGACCTGTCGCCGAACATGGCCGCCAGAACGCAGCGAGTGGCCCGCCGCAAGTTTCCCGCGGCAAACCTCGATTGCCAGGCTGTCGACGCCCGCGTGCTCCCATTTCGATGCGATGCCTTCGACGCCGTCTTTTGCTGTTATCTTTTCGAACTCCTCGGCGGCGCCGACATCGAAAGTACGCTTGAAGAGATTCACCGCGTGATGAAGCCGCGGGCGACGTTCACGATGGTTCTGATCGGCCAGCACACAAGTCTCTTCAATAAGGCGTATCATGTGGCTGGATCGCTGGTGCCCGCGTTCTGGGGCCGGCAAGTGGCCACGACGTTCCCAGAGCTTGTGAAACGCGCGAACTTCCGTATCGTTGAAGACATCCAGCTCCGCCAGGGATTCTATCCCTCGCGCATTCTCACAGCCCGCAAAGACTAAGGAGCTACAACCATGAACTCGCAACGGCGCGATCTCATCGGAGCGCTCGTCGCCCCATTGTTCGTCCCCCAGTCCGCTTTCGGACAGAACTCGAAAATTACGTACGCGGTCATTGCCACCGGCGGCCGCGGCCGCTACTTGATGACGAAGTTTAAGCAGCTCGGCTGCCTTTGCACCGACATCTGCGACATCTACGAACCCAATCTGCAGAAGGGCGCCGAGATTGAACCGGAGGCCAAGAAGTGGGTCGACTATCACGAGATGCTGCAAGGCTGCAAAGCCGACTGCATCGTGATCGCTTCGCCCGATCATCATCACGCGCCGATGCTGTTCGCGGCGCTCGACGCCAAGAAAGACGTCTACCTCGAGAAGCCTCTTTCGCACTCGCTCGAACAGTCCGAGCGTATGATCAAGGCCGTGCGCGACTCCAAGCAGATTGTACAGATCGGCATGCAGCGCCGCTCGGCGCCCGCGCTAATCGAGGCCAAACGTTTCGTCGACGACGGCATGCTTGGCTTCGTCTCTATCGTCAAGGCCCAGTGGAATTGGAATATCTCGGCCGATCTCGACAACTCGACGCTGCCGGGCAAACTCGACTGGCCCCGCTTTCTCGGCACGGCGAAACAGCGAGAGTTGGAGCCGATGCGCTTCCGCCGCTGGCGCTACTTCTTCGACTACGCCGGCGGCAACATGACCGACCAAGGCACGCATCTCATGGACGTGGTGCAGTGGTTCACCAAAAACGCGGCGCCTACGGCGGCGCAGGCGTCCGGCTACGTTGCGAAGATGCGCGGCTCGGAGCACCCCGACGTTTTCAGCGCCGTGTTTGAATATCCGAAGATGCTCGCGACCTGGACGCTCGACTACTGCAATGCCTATCAAAATGGCTGGTCGATTTTCCTCCAAGGCGACAAGGGAACGATGATCCTCGACGACGCCGGCTACACCGTCTACGCCGAGCCGTGGAAGAAGGGCGCCGCGCCGAAGATGGAGAAGGCATCACCGGTGCCGGTCGAAGCGCACATTCAGAATTTTCTCGACTGCATGAAGTCGCGCCAACAGCCGAACGCAACAGTCGATATCGCGGCGGCCGCGGTCGCAGGCCCACACATGGCGAACAAAGCGATGTTCGATGGAAGGAAGTTTGTCCGCGCTTGATGGGCGCGGGCTTGGGCCTGTGCCGTTTCCGTATCGACGTTAGAATAAGAGCGGTGCGTTATGCAGACTTTCATTGACGACATCCCGGAAATTGAAACACCCCGGCGCGCGACATGGACCCGTGCGGAATTGGAGCGTATCGAAGAGCTAGGGATACTCGAGGACAAAGAGTATGAACTGATTGACGGAGAGCTTTTCGAAAAAATGGGTAAAAATCCGACTCACGCCATCGCGGTCCATGAAATCGTCGCCTGGTTGTCTGAAGTCTTCGGCTACACCTTCGTGAATCACGACTCCATCGCCGAGCCTTCGATTCCGGCCGCCGCGATAAGCCGGCCCGAGCCGGATGTTTTCGTCCTCACCCGACCCGTCCGTGATGTTAGAACTCGCCATCCGCGTCCAACCGAAATCCGGCTTCTTATCGAGGTATCCGACTCGACCGTGAAACAGGACCTCGGCAAGAAAGCCGCCCTCTGCGCCCGCGCGGGAATTCAAGACTACTGGGTCCTCGACATCAAACGCCGCCGCATGGTCGTTCACCGCGACCCGGAAGACGGACAATACCGCACCCGGCTCGACGTTGAGGAGCACGAGTCGATCGCACCGCTCGCCGCGCCGGACAAACTCTTCCCAGTAGCCCACGCTCTCCTGCCAATCGAATGACCGGCCAGACCATCTCCCACTATCGCGTCCTCGAAAAGCTCGGCGAAGGCGGCATGGGTGTGGTCTGGAAAGCACACGACACTGAACTCGACCGCGTCGTCGCCTTGAAGTCGACGGGCGCCCGCATGTATCAGGAGGCGCGCGCGGCGTCGGCGCTGAACCACCCCAACATCGTCACCATTTACGACCTCCTGCATCACGAGGGCGAAACCTACCTCGTCATGGAGTTCGTCGACGGCAAGACACTCGACCGCGTCATCCCGCGCAACGGCCTCGCGCTCGCCGAACTGCAAAAACTCGCCGTGCCGATCGCGTCGGCGCTCACCGCCGCGCACAAAGCCGGGATTGTCCATCGCGACTTGAAGCCCGGCAATATCATGGTCGCCGCCGACGGCACGGTGAAGGTCCTCGACTTCGGCCTCGCCAAGCGCGTCGACTCCGGTTCCTCCGATGGCGAAACCGAAACGATGGAGGGAACCATCGTCGGCACGGTTAGCTACATGAGCCCCGAGCAGGCCGAAGGCAAGCAGGTCGACACGCGCTCGGACATCTTCAGCTTCGGCTGTGTGCTGTACGAAATGGCGTCGGGCCGCAAGGCGTTTCTGGGCGGTTCGAAACTGGCCACGATGTCGGCCATTCTTCGCGAAGAGCCGGCGCCGTTGCAGAACGTGCCGGTCGATCTCGAAAAGACGATCGCCCGCTGCCTGCGCAAAGACCCGGAACGACGCACGCAACACATCGGCGATGTGCGCATCGCACTGGAAGAAGTCGAGAACGCGGCTCCAGTCATCGTCAAGCAAACGCAACGCTGGCCCTGGGCGGTCGCCGCCGTGGCGTTGCTTGCCCTAGCCGCCTGGAAATTCATTCCGAGCGAAAACGAAACGCCGGCGCGGCTGATCACGGTGACCAGCTACGACGGCATCGAAGAACAGCCCTCGCTCTCGCCCGACGGCAATCAAGCCGCTTTCATCTGGACCGGCAACGACGGCAAGGGCCGCGGCATCTTCGTCAAACTCGTCGGCGGCACGGGCGACGCGCTGCGCCTCACCGCCGCCCGCGATTCTCACCCGCGCTTCTCTCCCGACGGGCAATCCATAGCCTTCGCCCGCCGCGATGAACCGGCCGGCTACTACGTCGTCTCCGCGCTCGGCGGCACGCCGCGGCGCATCGCCGATATCGTCAACAGCCCCAAGACGCTGATTTCCACTTCCGATTGGACGCCGGACGGCAAGAATCTTCTCATCGTCGATGGCTCCTACGATCCCCCGAGCATCGCCCTGGTCCCAGCAATTGGCGGTGCGCCGAAGCGAATTACCACCCCACCAAAGGAAACCTACGGCGACAATTATCCGCGCGTTTCGCCCGACGGCCGCAAGATCGCCTTTATTCGCCACGCTAACACGGGAGGCATTTTCGAGATTCGTATCGCACCGTGGAACGGCGAGTCAGTCGGCCCCGAAACGCTGCTCCGCGCGAACGTCAATTCAAGCTCGCTTGCGCGGGCCGCCGACGGCAAGAGCCTTTTGCTACCGGACTTCTTAAACAACGAACGCCGTTTGGTTCGATTGCCAATCGATCGGCCGGAGACCGCTAGAGCCGTAGAAGGCGCGGGCACAAACGCCGCCGAGCCTGCGATGGCACTCCGCGCTGACCGGATCGTTTTCGCGCGACGCCAATTCGACTCGAACATCTGGAGATTGCCACTCGATTCCGACGGACCTCCCGCACGGCTTTACGGAACCAGCCAACGCGAAGTCCAAGCCGAGTACTCTCCCGACGCCTCGCGAGTCGTGTTGGTTTCGTCCCAAACCGGAGAGCAGGACCCCTGGATCGTAAATGCCGACGGGTCCGCGCCACAGCATTTGAGCACAAATCTCACCGTACCCCTCCGTCCTCGCTGGTCGTCAGATGGAAAGTGGATCGTGTTCGCCGCCCGACCGAACAATAATGTGGACGTGTATGTCATGCCTGCGTCGGGCGGAGCGCCAAGGCGACTGACGACCCAACCAAGTGAAGATTCCTCCGCGCGTTTCTCCAACGACGGCAAATGGGTGTACTTTTCGTCCACGCGCACCGGCAGATTGGAGATCTTTAAGGTGCCGTTTGACGGCTCCTCGACGGAGGTTCAGGTCACGCACAATGGCGGCCAGACCATGGCCGAATCGCCGGACGGCCGGCATCTCTACTTCCAGAAAGGCTCAGGCGGTATTTGGCGAATACCGATTGCCGGCGGTCCGGAAGAGAAACTCGTTTCATCTGATGGTTCCTCCAATTGGAGCCTTGCTTCGGACAAGATCTTCTATACCCATATCGGGCGCATTCGCTTCTACGACTGCGCGAGCGGTAAGGATTCGGACCTGCGCGAAGTGCCCGTAGGTGCAGTGCGAGGAGCGGGCGGCTTCTCGGTCACCCCTGACGGCAAGTGGCTCCTCTATGCGCAAACCGACATCGACATCTCCGACATCTACGTCCTCGACAATTTCAAGTAATCTAAGAGCATCACCATGACAGCCGAACTTCTGGAAAAGTTCGTATCCCCGGTCGAAGAGCCCGATCGCCGCGTGAAGTGGACCCGCGCCGAATTCGAAAAGTTCGAAGATTCCGGTCTTTGGGGCGATCGCAAGTTCGAACTTCTCGAAGGAGTACTTTACGACAAAATGGGCAAGAAGCCGCCCCACTCAAAGGCGTTGGTCAAGTTCAACGCTTGGGCACACGCCAATTTCGACGCCGAATCGATTCGGTCCGAGTCGCCGATCGCGATTACTCCAGCCGATGCGGAACGCTCCCGGCCAGAGCCCGATCTCGTCATCACAACCGTCGGCTGCGACGAATACGACGGCGACCCTGGCGCCGATGCGATTGCCCTGCTTATCGAAGTCTCCGACAGCACGCTTAGGGAAGATCTCAGCACCAAGACTCGGCTGTATGCGCGCGCCGGCGTCCAAGAATACTGGGTCCTCGATGTCCGCGCACGCCGGCTCATCGTCCAACGCATCCCCAAAGACGACGACTATGCCGAGGTGCGCATCATAGTGGAACACGACTCCATCGCGCCATTGTGCGCCCCCGACAAGCCCCTCATCGTTTCTTCCGTCCTCCCAAAGTGCTAACCAACCTCCTCCTAGCCGCCCTCATCACCGAACCCGGCGCCCAACTCCAAAAAGCCAGCGAAGCCGGCGGCAGCGAAGGTCCCGTCTGGGATCGAGTCGACTCGCTCTACTTCACCGGGCGGGGCCGCATCTTCCGTCTCGACGCTTCCGGGAAGACGCACATCTTCCGTGAAAACGCCGGCGCCAACGGACTCTACTTTGACAAGGAAGGCCGCCTCGTCGTCTGCGAGTCCGCCAGCCGTCGCATCACGCGCACCGAAAAAGACGGCACGATCACCGTCCTCGCCGAAAACTACGAAGGCAAGAAATTCAATTCGCCGAACGACATCACCATGGACAGCAAAGGCCGCATCTATTTCAGCGATCCGCGCTACGGCAATCGCCAGAACATGGAGATGGATGTTGAAGGCGTCTATCGCATCGACGCCCCTGGCAAGGTCACCCGCGTGCTCAGCCGCGCGCAAGTAGATCGGCCCAACGGACTTCTCGTCACACCGGACGACAAGTACCTCTATGTCGCCGACAACAATAACAACAACACTGGCGCCGCCCGCAAGCTCTGGCGGTTCACGCTAAACACAGACGGCTACATCAAAGCAAACTCGCGCAAACTCATCCACGACTGGGGCGACAGCCGCGGCCCGGACGGCCTCGAAATGGACACCAAGGGCCGCCTCTTCGTGGCCGGCGGTTTGAATAAACCGCGCCCGCCCTACGAAACGGACACGAAAAAAGGCGGCGTCTATGTGCTCTCGCCGAAAGGAAAACTGCTTGAGTTCATCCCGGTCCCGCTCGACGAAGTGACCAACGTCGCGCTCGGCGGCGCGGACATGCGCACTCTCTACATCACCGCGGGCGGAACCGTCTGGAGCATCCGCGTCAAAGTACCGGGGCGATAGATGCGAGCGCTGCTCCTTTCACTCGCCGCTTGGTCCGCCGACTGGCCGCAACTGCGAGGCCCCAACGGCTCCGGTCTCTGCACCACGTGCGCCAACCTGCCCACTGAGTTCGGCCCCAGCAAAAACGTCGTTTGGAAGACCGCCGTCCCGGAAGGCAAGTCCTCGCCCGTGCTCGCGGGCAACCGCATCTTCCTAACCGCCTCCGAAGGCGAAGACCTGTTGACGATCGCGCTCGACCGCACAACGGGCAAGATCCTCTGGCGCCGCGCCATTCGCACTCCGAAACGCGAACACCAAAATCCGCTCAACCACCGAGCCGCGCCCACGCCCGTCACCGACGGCAAGAGCGTGTACGTCTTTTTCGCCGACTTCGGTCTTGCGGCGTACGGCATCGACGGAGACGAGAAATGGCGATTGCAGCTCGGCCCATTCAATAGCCAGCACGGCATCGTTGCGTCGCCGGTCGTTGCCAGCGGAAGAGTTGTGCTTGTGTCCGATGGAGACACCGACGCGTTCATCATCGCCGTCGACGCCGCTAGCGGAAAAATCGCCTGGAAAAGACCTCGCGAAGTCATCAACGGATACTCCACGCCAATCGTCTATCAACCGCCGAAAGGTCCCGCGCAAGTGATCGCGCCCGGATCGTATCAACTCACCGCGTACTCGATCGAAGACGGCGCAACGCAGTGGCTGGTTCGCGGCCTTACGTGTCAGCCCAAGTCCGCTCCCGTCATCGACGGCGAAACGCTCTACTTCAGCGGCTGGACGCCTGGCAACGACGCCGGCGAACAGGTTGATCTTCCTGTTTTCACCGAAGTCGCGGCCAAAGCCGACACCAATCGCGACGGCAAACTCGCGCAATCGGAACTGCCCAAGCCCTGGCAGCCCACCGGCACCTGGCGCGCCATCGACCTCGACCGCGACGGTTTTCTCAACGAGCGCGAATGGACGTTTTTCCGCACACGCCGCGCGTCGCGCAATGCGGCATTCGCTATCAAGCTCGGCGGCTCCGGCGATGTGACCAATACGCACGTGCGCTGGCGCTACGAAAAGTCGCTGCCCGACGTGCCGACGCCGCTCGTATATGACGACGTCGTCTTTCTCTTCCGCAACGGCGGCATCGCCACGTCGCTCGACGCAAAAACCGGCGCGGTCGTCAAACAATCCCGGCTGACGGGTGCGATCGAAGACTACTACGCCTCGCCGGTCGCCGCGGCCGGAAGGATTTACATCGCCAGCGAACATGGGAAAGTCGTCGTCCTCAGCGCGAAAGGCGATTGGGAAATCCTTGCCATCAACGACTTCGACGCGCCTATCTACGCCACGCCCGCAGTCGCCGATGACCGGCTCTTCATTCGCACAAGCGGCGCGCTCTATGCAATCGGCGTGCAGTAATCTGGTAAGACTTGAAACCGCTCTACGTCAAAGTACATCCGCGCGACAACGTCGCCATCATCGTCAATGCTGAAGGTGTTCCATCGGGCGCGGCGTTCGATAGCGGACTGCACGCCACCGAGAACATTCCGCAGTCGCATAAGGTCACATTGACCACGCTTGAAAAAGGCGCACCGATCATCCGTTATGGCGAAGTCATCGGCCACGCGCTCGATGAAATCGGCCCCGGCCGATGGGTACGAGAAGACATGCTCAGCCTTCCGCAGGCGCCCCCGCTCGACCAACTATCCCTCGCCACGCGCACCGCGCCGCCGCAAGAAACTCTCGAAGGCTACACGTTCGAAGGATTTCGCAACACCGACGGCTCCTGCGGCACGCGCAATCTGCTTGGCATCACAACCACCGTGCAGTGCGTCGCGCCCACCGTCGACTACGCCGTTCGCAAAATCGAGACCGAAATTCTTTCGCGCTATCCCAATGTCGACGGCGTCGTCGGCATCACGCATAGCTACGGCTGCGGAGTCGCCATCGATGCGCCCGGCGCGAAGGTGCCGATCGCCACGCTCGGCCACATCTCACGCCACGCCAATATCGCCGGCGATCCGCTCGTCGTCAGCCTCGGCTGCGAGAAGATGCAGCCCTCGCGCCTGCTTCCCTTCTTCGAGCCCAACGTCATCCGACTGCAGGACAACCTCGGCTTTCAAGCGACGATCGCAGCTATCTGCGAGCAAGCTGAAAAGCGCCTTGCGATTCTCGATCAAAGGCGCCGCACGACGATCCCGGCGAGCGAACTCAACGTCGGCCTGCAATGCGGAGGCAGCGATGCGTTTTCGGGCGTGACCTGCAATCCCGCCGTGGGCTACGCCGCGGATTTATTGGTCCGTGCGGGCGCGACCTTGATGTTTTCCGAAGTCACCGAAGTCCGCGATGCGATACACCTGCTGACGCCGCGCTGCGCCGACGAAGCCACCGCGCGCAAATTGATCGAAGAGATGCACTGGTACGACGAATACCTCGCGCGGGGGTATTCCGACCGCGCCGCCAACACCACGCCCGGCAACAAACGCGGCGGCCTCGCGAACATCGTCGAGAAGGCGCTCGGCTCGGTCGCCAAGGCGGGTTCCGGTACGATTCATCACGTCGCCTCGCATGGCGAGAAGGTCACCGCCAAAGGCCTAGTGTTCGCCGCCACGCCAGCCAGCGACTTCATCTGCGGCACGCAACAACTGGCGTCGATGAACATGCACGTCTTCACCACTGGCGAAGGCTCGCCGTACGGGCTGGCGATGGTGCCGGTTGTGAAGGTGTCGTCGAGGACTGCGCTGGCCGAAAAATGGCCCGACCTCATCGACATCAACGCCGGAGCGATCGCCACCGGCCAAGCGACGATCGAAGATGTCGGTTGGCAGTTGTTTCAATATTTGCTCGACTCCGCCAGCGGCCGGAAAAAGACGTGGGCGGAGCGATGGCGCCTGCACAACGCCCTCGCTCCGTTTAATCCCGGCCCGGTTACGTAATGGCTACTGCGCGTCGGCGGCGACAGTGCACAAGACTGTCGTTGACAGTCCGCCGCCGATGCTTGCCTGCAGCGTGTTGCCCGCCGCCACGCCACTGTCCCTCAGCACGATCCCATTTACCCGGTTGCCCGTTACAACATTCCCTGTGCGATCGCCGCGATTACTCCGCTACTCGTAGCGTTCTTTGAGGCGACGCAGCCGATGACGGTCCCATCGCCGCCGACCCTACGATCGGAAACCCTTTCAAATTCAGCACCATGTCGCTCGTCGTAATCTGGATCGCCGTCGTCATTGTGCCTGGGACCGTCAACCTTCCGGCGAGTACGTACATCTCCGGCGGTGAGGTCGTAAACGGAAATCCAGGCCCATCCCCGAGAGTCACGTTCCGCTTGGTCACGCACGCCTAATCAATGCAAATGGTTTCATCGGCGGCCTACGCCGGCAGGCAAACAAGAAAAAGGAAGGTTTTCATAGAGCCCTTCGAGTGCGTACATTCGGAGGGTCTCGACCTCTCGCATCGAAAGCGAACGCTACCCAAACATTTCGCAAAAAACTAGCCAAACACATTTGAAATGTTGAAACCATCGGTCGTCTGTCGGATGATCTTGTTGTCAAGACGAGAACAGGAGACTGGCGACCGATGGAAACGTTCACAAAGCTGTTTGGCAGCCT
>VFZW01000106.1 GCA_016871055.1 Acidobacteriota bacterium | reverse complement strand
ATACTCGTAGCGCGCGATCTCTTCGCCGATTTTCGCCTCGATCGCGAGCTCTTCGCGCAACTCGCGCCGCAGCGCCGCGCGCGGCTCTTCGTCGGGCTCGACCTTGCCGCCTGGGAATTCCCATTTAAATTCGAAACGGTCTCCCGCTCGGCGCTGGCATACGAGAATTTTGCCGTCGCGTTCGATAAGCGCCGCGACGACCCGCATCTCCACTCGCGTCTTCACAGGCAACTCCCGAACGTGAACGCGAACACCTGCATCGACGGCGAATCGAACGTGAGTTCCAATAGCGCCGAATCGAATCGCTCGCGCTGAATCACCTGATACATGCGCGGCCGGTTGACTTCGATCACGCCGATCTCAACACCGTTCTCGCGCACGCCGACACGTCCCACACCGGACATCACAACATTTACCTCCGCCGCGGAATAGAACAGAACGATCCGCGTACCCGCCGCCGCCGTCTGCAAACAATCGGGCAGCGAATGCCACTTGCCTTCGATCTCCGGCATCTCTTCTTGCGGCCCCGCCCCAAGCGTGTATGTGTGTTCCTTGTCCTCGACAAACCCGTTCGCGATTTGCCCGCGCTTGTGACCGAGATACAACTCCGGCGTCGGCCGCGGGCACATCGCCAGCGCGCCGGGTTGATCGAGCGCCCGCCGCAGCGGCATCAACGGCGGCAGCGCAACCGATGTGTCGATCTCGCGCAGCAAGTCTTGCAGTGCCTCTTCCGTTTCCTGATACGCCCCTTCACCGGCGTGAAAGTAACGCATGTAGCCGTCGGCATCGATCAAGTACTTCGACGGCCAATACTTGTTCGCGAACGCTTTCCACGCCGTGTAGTCGTTATCAAGCAGCACCGGATACTGAATGCCAAACTCTTCGATACCGCGCTCCAAAATCTCCGGCGCCCGGCCAAAGTAGAACTCGGGCGCGTGAACGCCGATCACTTTCAAGCCCAGCGCGGCGTATCGTTTGTGCCATTCGACAACATAAGGCAACGTGCGAATGCAGTTCACGCACGTGAAATCCCAGAAATCCACGAGCACGACGCTGCCTCGCAACTGTCGTAGCGTCAGCGGAGGCGAGTTGAGCCACACGGGCCCAATTTCGGGCGCGTGGATCGTTTTCGGATCGAGCCGCATCGGGTCCTTTATACTGGGGGAATAGGGCATTATCGCATGTACTCCGCGCGGCTACTCCAGTACTTTAACGAACCCAAATGCGTGGGCCTGTTACCCCCACCCGCCTTACGAATCGAGGCGATGAACCCTATCTGCGGCGACATCCTGCAATTCTCGGCGCGCTTCCAAGACGGCATCGTGGAGCAGGCCGGCTTTCTCGCCAAAGGCTGCACGGCGTCGATGGCCGCCGGCGCCGCGCTCGCCGAATGGGCGGTCGGAAAATCGCGCGCGCAGTTGACTGCGCTGACCGCGGCCAATGTGGAAGCGCTTCTCGACGGCCTGCCCAATGAATCGAAACATGCGGCCCAGCTGGCCGCCGACGCCGCCCACCTGCTGGCCTGCGCATGAGTTCTCGCGTACTTGTCGTCTATACCGGCGGCACCATCGGGATGACGCCGCGCGAAGACGGCGCCCTCACGCCTGGTAACAAACAGGAGCTTTTGAAGTATTTGCCCTTTTCGCGCGACGGCATCGACTGGGACCTCCTCGCTCTTACGCCCGTCGACTCCACCGACATCGGCCCCCGGGACTGGCTCTCTTTCGCTGCCGTCATCGAACGCGAATACGCCTCTTGGGACGGCTTCGTCGTGCTGCACGGCACCGACACGATGGCCTACACCGCTTCGGCGCTGTCGTTCTTGTTCGAAGGTCTTTCGAAACCCATCGTGTTGACCGGTTCCCAGACACCGCTCTTCCACGAGCGCACCGACGGCCGATTGAATTTTCTCAACGCCCTGCGCGTCGCCGGCGGAAGGCCAGTGGTTCCCGAAGTTTCAATCTGCTTCGGAAACGTTTTATTGCGCGGCAACCGCGCGCGAAAGATGTCGACGCTCGAAACCGATGCCTTCGAATCCCCCAACTTCCGCCCGCTCGGCGCCGTCGAGAGCGAAATCGTCATCGAGCGTTTACTTGTACGCGGGCTCCCGCAAGGCCCGTTCCAAGCGGCGTGCGCGCTGTGCGAAGACATCTCCGACATCACCATCGTGCCCGGTCTGAAGCCATCGCTGCTCCGCGATCTCCTTTGTAAACCGCCGTTGCGCGGGGCCATCTTGCGGACGTTTGGCCGAGGCAATCTACCGGCATCGGAAGAGATCTACAACGTGCTCGCCGAAGCGGTCGACTCCGGCAAAGTAATCGTCAACGTGACGCAATGCGCACGCGGCGCGGTCGATATGCGGCTCTACGAATCGGGCCGCCGGCTGCTCGACATCGGCGTCACTAGCGGACTCGACATGACACCCGAAGCCGCATTCACCAAACTCGCCCGGCTATTGGGTCAAGAGATGACATTGCAGGAAGTGCGCCGCCGGATGCAAAATGACGAGCGGGGGGAACTGACACAACCATGCGATTGATGCTCCTGTTGGCCGCCGCCGCGCAAGCGCAGATTCCGCGTATGCAGGCTGTGCCCCTGCCCTACGAAGAGATCTCCTTCCGGCGCGACGGCAAGGAACTCACGCGCCTCCACTACGGCGCACGCATGGACCGCCCCTTCCTGTACCCGGTCTACTCGGCGAAGGGCGATGAGATGACACGCATCGGCCATCCGCACGATCCCCACGGCCACCGGCATCACTACAGCATCTGGTTCGCCGCCACGCCTGTCAACGGCGAGGACTTTTGGGCCGACGGCAAGGGCCGCATCCGCGCCAAACGCGTCGTCAAAATCGACGACGGCGCGACGAAGGCGACGGTCGCACTGGAATCGGCATGGGGCATGCTACTCGAGGAACAGCGAACCATCAGCGTAATCGATCTCGGCGGCGACTGGATGATCGAAATGAGCATGACGTTGAAAGCTACGAACGGCCCGGTTGTCTTCGACGCCAAAGGATTTGGCCCTGTCGGCGTGCGCATGGCGAAATCGATCGGCGTGAAAGACGGCGGCGGCAAGATCGTCAACTCATCAGGCCTCATCAACGAAAAGGCTGTATTCCGACAACCCGCGTGCTGGGTCGACTACTGCGGCCCCGTGCCATCCAGCCTCGCCGGCATTACGCTCTTCGATCACCCATCGAACATTCAACACCCGCAAGCGGTGCACGTCCGGGACGATGGCTGGATGGGCGCCGCGATGACTGAGAAAGGCGCGGTGACAATCCCGCGCGGCGAGACGGTCACGCTTCGCTACGGCTTCTTGGTGCACACGGGCGCGCTCGACAAGAACGTTGTCGAAGCCGCATGGAAAGCTTTCGCGACGCGCTAAGCGCCTCGTTTCTTGATTTCGATATTCAGCCGTTTGATCTTCTGATTCAACGTCGAAAGCGGAATCGAAAGCCGAAGCGCCGCCTCGGTCTGCGAATAGCTCACCTGATCGAGGACATTCAAGATCGTCTGCCGCTCAAAGTCCGCGACGAGTTCGTAGAGATTCGCGTCGCTCGTCAGAAGCCCCGCCGCGTCGCGCCGCACGCGGACGCCGCTTGGATGCAGCGCCGTATCGGGCAGCACCGTCGCCGGTACCGAATCCGCCGTCGCCAGCACAACCGCGCGTTCCACCGTGTTTTCCAACTCGCGCACATTGCCGGGCCAGTTGTGTTCAAGCACAAGCTCCAGCGCCTCGGCGTCGAAGTGCAGTCCCGCCTTGCCGTTCTCTTTCCCGTACCGTTCGAAGAAATGCGCGGCCAGCAGCGGGATGTCTTCCTTTCGCTCGCGCAACGGAGGCAGGCTCACCTGAATCACGTTCAGGCGATAATACAAATCCTCACGGAAACGTTTTTCCTCGACCAGCTTGCGCAGGTCTTCATTTGTCGCCGCGACGATGCGCACGTCCACCTGCACCACATCGTTCGATCCCAACGGCGTGAACTCGCGCTCCTGAATCACGCGTAACAACTTCGCTTGAATATCGGGCGGCACGTTGCCGATCTCATCGAAAAAAATCGTTCCGTGATTGGCTGTTTCAAACGCGCCCTTGCGCGTCGCGATCGCCCCTGTAAACGCTCCCTTCACATGCCCAAACAGCGTCGACTCCAGCAGATCCGGCTGCAGCGAACCACTATTCACCGCCACGAACGGCCCATCGGCGCGCGGCGAGTTCGTGTGAATCGCCTTGGCAATCAACTCCTTGCCCGTGCCCGTTTCACCGGTAATCAACACCGTCGCGCGCGACGGCGCCACCTGCGCCACCGTGTCCAACACGCGTAGCATCCGTTCGCTCTTGCCGACAATGTTCGGAAACGCGTAGCGTTGTTTCAGCGCACGTTTGAGTTCGACGTTCTCGCGTTCGAGCCGCCCCTTGGCGATCTGCCGCTCGATCTCGATCAGCAGTTTTTCGTTGTCCCACGGCTTCGAAAAGTAATCGTTCGCGCCACGTTTCAGCGCCTTCACCGCGACGTCGATCGACCCGTATGCGGTGATCAAGAAAATCGGCGTTTCCTTATCGCGCTCGCGCACCTCGCCGAGAACTTCCATGCCCGACTTATCCGGCATCATCAAATCGAGCAGAACCAGGTCGTAGGTCGACGACGCCAGCTTTTCCAACCCCTGCATAGCGTTGACGGCCAGCGTCACGTGATAGCCCTCCAACGAAAGCAGCGTCTCCAAACTCTCGCGGATATCTTCTTCGTCGTCGATGATCAGTATTCGGCCGTCAGGCATTCACGGTTTTCCTTACCACGGGGAAGTCCAACTGGAAACGCGTGCCGCTGCCCGGTTGGGACTGAACGGCGATCGAGCCTCCGTGTTCTTTCACGATACCGTAGGTAATGGAAAGGCCGAGTCCGGTGCCTTTTTTCGCTCCCTTCGTTGTGAAGAAGGGATCGTAGATCCGCGCGAGATTTTCATCCGGAATGCCGCAGCCGGTGTCGATGATCGTGATCGTCGCCTGTGCGTCGTTCGATTCCGAAATCACCGTTAGCCGCCCGCCGCCTTCCATCGCGTCACGCGCATTGAGCAACAGATTCAGGAACACCTGTTGCAGTTTGCCGGCGTTGCCCCGAACGGCGCCGAGACCGGCCGCCAAATGCTCATCGACTTCGATGCGCGCCTTCACCAACTGCGGCTGAATCAGTTGCAGGGTCTCACGCACCACGCGGTTGAGATCGATCTCCTCATACGCGGTCGACGAGGTGCGCGAAAAATTCAACAGCGAATTGACGATCTCGCTCGCGCGGAACGTCTGCTTGGCGATCTTCTCGAGCAGTTTCGCCTTCGAATCGTCGCCGTTGACCTGCTTGGACAGAAGTTGCGCGTAGGTCGATATCACCGCCAGTGGCGTATTGACTTCGTGCGCCACGCCCGCCGCCAGCAATCCAAGCGACGACAGTTTATCGGCCTGCATTAACCGCTGCTCCAGAACCGAGCGCTCCGTAATATCGTCGAACAGAATCAGCCGCCCGATCTGCTCCTGATCGCGCGAAACCAGCGGCGCCAGCACGATGTTGATCACCCGGTCGGCGTCGGCCGGCCCCGGCAATGGGAACTTGTAAATCGTGTGAATCCCCGCTTCGCCGCGCAGCGTGTCCAACCGCTCGGTCAACTCGGCGGGCAATAGGTCGAGCAGCCGCCGCCCAACCGCATCCTGTCGCGTAATCCCCGTCATCGATTCCATCTGCGAGTTCCAGCTCTCGATGCGATCCTCGAAATCGGCCGCCGCGATGCCCACGTTGATCGACTCGACGATGTTCTCGCTGAACTCCTTCAGCCGTTCGTACTCATCGGCCTTGCGTTGCAGTGAACGATACAGCCGCGCGTTCTCGATCGAAATGCCGACGTAGCCGCAAAGCGTTTGCAACAGTTCGACATCGTCGGACGAAAGGAAATCGCCCTCGGTCGTGCGACTCACCCCGAGATAGGCAATCACACGCCCGCGCGCCGTGCACGGCAGGTAATAGGTCAGATCCAGATCGGCGATCGTGTGAAGCCCCGGTTGGGGCCAATCGCGCAGCAGCGCATCATAAGGACCGCGCGTTCGCTCGAAAAACAGCGACTCTCCGGCCTTGCCATCCAGGAACGAAAGGTCGATCAGGTCCGGCGCTGGCTTCTGCCTCCCCGCGGTGAGATAGAGCCGGTAGGTATCCTGTTCCGACTTCTCATCGTTTAGGAAGAATGCGAGCCTGTCAATCGACAACGTGCGAATCAACCGGTCGGCCACCGTGTTCAGCGTTCGGTTCAGATCGGTCTCGCTGCCCAACTCGCGGGCGAACTCGATCAGCGTTCGGCGATAGTCGTAGCGATCTTTGTAGAAGAAGTGCCGGTCAAGCACCTCCTGCAGCCAGTTGCGCACCGGCTGAAAGATGAACGCCGCTATGAGAATCAGGCTTACCAACGCCGCCGGATTCAAGTCGTCCACGCGCGCGCCCGGCTGTCCTTCCGGATGCGGAATCGACGAGGTGATCGAAAACACAAGGCCGTAGAAGACAGCCAGCACCGCAAGCGTCGCCAGCGTGTAAACATAGCCCTGCTGGAAGATGATGTCGACGTCCATCAGCCTGTAGCGGAAGATCGCATACGCCCACGTCAGCGGCACCAGCGCCAACGGCAGAACGGCCATCTCCATCTCCGGCCCCAACACCGCGCCCATCAAATACGGCATCACATACATCACCGCGAATGGAAGTACACCGAATACCGCGCCGTTGCGCAGCCACTTAATCTGTTGCCGCACAACCGCGTCGGCCGCGTTTCGATGCCGCCAGGCGAGGATTCCCGCGCCGATCAACTGTCCTCCGGCGACGAACGCCAGCCACCCGCGGTCGAACAGCCACCGCAGTTCCACCGGACTCACCGCCACGCGAATATACCCGGAAACGATGCCCGCCCACGCCGCGCAGATCGCGAGCGAAGGAACATAGAGCAGCCACGAACGCCTCCGCAGCCATATGGGCGTATCCGGAAACACAAGCGCGAAGTGAATGAACAATACCGGCATCAGCAAACCCGCGAACACGTTGCCGAAGTAGATCACCTGATCGAAGCTATTTAGCTTGCCAGTATAGTGGAACGTGTAGAGAACGAAGCTCGCCAGGCAAAGCAGATAGAAGTGCAGCGCCTTGTGCGCGTCGCCGCGTCGAAAGAACACAAACAGGCCGACAAAAAGATACGCAACGCCGACGAAGTACTGGTAGTAGACCGCGTCCGACGGCGCCCGCTCGGCGATATTCACCGTGTACTTCACTTCTAGCGCCAACGCAGCCCCGTCCCGCGTATAGGGGTGCTCGATGATGTACTCCGCCTTTTTCCAAACTCCGATACCGACCAGAATCTCGGCTACCTCCACCGCGTGCGTCACCGGTAGATTCGAGATCGAATGCAGGATATCGCCCTGCACAATGCCAGCCTTGGCGGCGGGTGAATCGGGCGACACATGAAGCGCCACCACCGTGTTCTTCCGAATCGGCGCGCCATTCGGGTTGGTCCCGGCCACCGCTTCGCGGTCCACCCACGTCACGCCGTCCTCGGGAAGCTGAAACTTCCGTTGCTGCTGGAAGTTGATCCCGGCCGCAATAACGGCCGCGATCGTCATGATGACGATCAGCGCGCCCGACAGTTGCCGCTTCACTTCCCGCATGGAGACACGAATCCCTTCCTGTAGCCTAGCAATTTAGAGACCACTCGCGTGGGCAGTTAGTTACCCGCGAACGCCAGCAAAATGAACGGTTTATCCAAGCCACTCGCGCCCGGTTCTACAGGAAACGGAATCGGTATCCAGGAATCGGAATTTTGTCATTAGACACGCTTCTACAGAATGGCCAAACGTGTTACGATCACCCGCATGCGCATCCGTAACTTCGGTCCTTCATCGAGCGAACACTGAAGTCGTGATGACTCGCTCGATGACAATCGCGGCCTGCCTGGCCCTCTTCGCTTGCGGACCGAGGAAGCCCGAGCTTTCTAAAGCCGAAGCGCTGCCGAAACTTCGCAAATACATCTTGGAGACACCGGCTGTCTTCGGCCGGGTGATCTACAATCCCCCAACCATTCCCGACCTCGATACGCAAATCGAGAACGAAATCGAAAAACGCAACTTTGGCCGCATGCCACACAACGATGCGAACGCCAAGCACCTTGCAACCTCAATGGCGGCCACCATTTGGGGACGATATTTAGACACCCCCGATGGACGCGCCGAAGTCGAATCCCGCATCCGCAGCCATTGGGACAATCCCGACGTAAGCACCGAGAAGTTGAACGGCGTCGTAGCCGACCTCGGCCTATGTCCGGGCTCGCTGCAACGAGGCGCACGCGGAAGTCTGGAGCTCCGGAACTGCGAGTTCTTCGACCATGGCGAATTGAAGACCGCTGAATTGGTGCGCCGGTTACAGAACCTCACCGCACAATACCCAAACGCCAAAGCCTACAACCTCTCCGTCACATTCACCGAATACCGCTCGCCGAAGGCGGTGCACTACCGCTGGGAACCGTCGAGCGACCGGCTCTATGTGACCATCAAACGCACGACGTATCGCTCCAAGGCGCGGATCGGCGGCTTCGACAAACTGCTCTCCGGTGAATCCACATCGCGCACCGGCCAAATGGAAACGATCCCCGGCAATCTCCGCGTCGGCCCGCCACGCTGACGAACACCCGCCACCGGCCGCTTCGCCTGCACTAGAGTGGTTAGGAATGAAACTGGCCGTCTTCCTCTCCACCGTAGCTCTCGCCGCGCCGCCCGTGGTGAGAATCGACAAACCCATGCCGCCGCCCGACTGGGCGCTGGCGCAACGCGCGTTGCTGAAGGCCTACAGCGACGCCGCCGCTGAGTTCGCCGCACGTTATGTCGACGACCGCGGCTACTTCCGCTGCGTGGAACGCTGGGGCGGCAACGACGGTCCCGACGATGTCATGGGGACCTTTCATTCCTGGCCCCTTCTGCACGCCCTCGGCGGCGATGCCAAGGTGCTCGATCTCTATCGTCACATCTGGGAAGGCCACATCCGCCAGTTCACCGCGGCCAAAGCGCCCTCGGCCAGCGCCGCTCGCGACGGCATGTTTCACAAGGAATTCGTCACGTCGTTCGACTGGGAGCACACCGGCGAAGGCCTCGCGGCGTTTCACTTTTACGCGTTGTCCGGTCCGCGCGACGCCGAGTACGTCAAGCGCGTTCGCCGCTTCACGGCGTTCTACAACGGCGAAGACAAAGACGCGCCGAACTACGATCCCAAACACAAGATCATTCGCAGCATCTTGAACGGAAGCCGCGGGCCTCTGATCACGGCCGCCACGGTCCACGACTGGGGTGGCGAAGCCGTCGAAGGCCACCCCGAACGCCTCGATCGTTACAGACTCGCCTCCAACGTCCGCGGCGATCACCCGCTCAACATGGGCGCCTGCTCGCTCGGCTTCAACGCGTTCGCGCTCACCGGCGAAAAGAAGTACCGCGACTGGGTGCTCGAATACGCCGGCGCCTGGAGCGACCGCGTCCTCGCCAACAAAGGCAACATTCCGACCAACATCGGACTCGATGGCACAATCGGCGGCGAATGGGGCGGCGAGTGGTACGGCGGCACGTTTGGATGGAACTTCGATCCGTCCACCAGCGGCCGCAACTACTACATGCGCGGCGCGCGAACGGGACTCGGCACGGCGCTTCTTCTGACCGGCGACATGTCATTCGCCGAACCGCTGCGCCGTCAGATCGCCAATCTGTATGCAGCTTCGAAGACAGAAAACGGACGCGTGCTCTTTCCTCAGAAACACGGCGACAACGGCTGGTACGGCTACACGGCAAATCAATACTTCGACGTCCAGCGCGACTTGTATCTGTGGTCGATGAACGCCGCCGATCGCGCGCATCTCGACAGCGATCCCTGGCTGCGCTTTCTCGACGGCAAGGACGACGGCTACCCGATGCGCGCGCTGCAAACGGACTTCGAACGCCTTCGCCGCCGCGTCGCCGCTATGCGTGCCGATACCAGCACCGCCGACACACGCCCCTCCGACGGCGCCCAACGTTTCTCGCCCGTTGCGACTGAGACGCTCGTGAACCTCATGCTCGGCGCCAATGAACCCGGCGCGTCCGGCAACGTGTTGCACGCGCGCCTGCGCTACTTCGATCCCGACGCGCGCCGCGCCGGACTACCGCCCGATGTCGCCGCGCTCGTCTGCAAGATCACGGCGGATTCGGTGGTGGTGACGCTCGTCAACATCAACCCCGTCGACGCCCGCGATGTGATCGTCCAGACTGGCGCCTACGCCGAACACAAAGCGACGCAGTACGACGATTCACAGTTCACCGTGCGCCTCGCGCCTGGCGCGGGCGATACGCTGACAGTCCCGATGAAGCGCTACGCCAATGCACCTACAGCTGCGTTTCCGTGGGATCGTTAGTTGAGTCCGCAGACGCCGTCGATGGCGCGGTCGAAAATGGCGGCTTCATGCGGCGGCAGTGGCCCGTACGAAATCGTTTCGGTTAATCGGCCCAAGAATCGCCATCTCTTTCCATCCGCGGTAACACCGCGTGAGTCAACGATTGGAACCCGGCCGGCCGCGAAGGACACCTCACGGTATTCAACGGACGACCATTTTTCGGTATCTTCAGGAAACCCCAACGACAAGTTGATCCCAGTTTCGTGTAGCATTCGCGCCGCGTGGCTTGACTCCAGCGCGTATACGCGGTACGAAGTGTCTCCGCCTTGCAACAACGATTCCAACTCGACTACACCTGGAGCGTAGGAAATTCGAAAGGCGAAAGTGGCTAATGTCGGCTTGTCAAATTGATGGCCTACGCACGCAGAAAAGCGATTTAAAGAAATCGTCGACATCTGAATTCGGACATCCTTTAACTCGCCCGGGCGTCGGACGATACTAGCAAATCTATAATGCCGAAATACGACGAACGGCGAACTCGTCGACAAGCGAAACGTACCATCCGCGGGCGTCTTGAAATCGCCGCCCGCGTGCATGACATGGACATCCGGGATCGGCTTGCTCTGCGCGTCAACCACCACACCCGAGATCTCGACCATGCTGCGCTCTTGCGAAAAGCACACAGGCAAAACAGCCAGCAAGACCCATCGCGCCATTCGCCCTATTCTGGCACGGTCCCGCCCAGCGCAATGCCGTGCCAATCAAGTCCAAAACGCAACTGGTACTTGCGCAAGCAGTCGGCATCGTTGGCCGACTGCTTGCTCGCCCGTGAGGCCCGCAGCAACTTGTGCCCCGCGTCGCTTACCTGTAACAACAGTCTCCAACTGTGCGCGAAGGTAGTTTAGTAACCCTTCTGCTTATCGACAACGTTGATGAGCGGTTTGCCGTCGACGAAGCGGCGGATGTTCTCCTTAATCGTTCCCACCATGCGGGCGCGGTCCTTATCGGAGCGGCCTGCGATGTGCGGGGTGACGATGGCGTTGTTGAACTTCCACAGCGGATTGCCGGGGGGAAGCGGCTCGGGATCGGTGACATCGACACCGGCGCCGGAAAGTTTCTTCGAATCGAGGGCTTTGATGAGCGCTGGAAGGTCATAGATACCGCCCCGGCTGACGGCGATGAAGAAGCTGTCTTTCTTCATGAGGTCGAACTGTTTCGGGCCCATCATCTTGTGGCTCTTTTCGGTGTGCGGCGCGCTGATGAAAACGACATCGGCGGTGGGGATCACTTCGTCGATCTGATCGGGCTTCACGGTGCGCTTGATGAAGGGCGAGAACGGAATATCCTCGGGATCGATGCACGTGATGTTCATGCCGAAGGCCCAGGCGCGGAGCGCAATCTGGCTGCCGATACCACCGCAGCCGATGATGACTCCGTTGCGCCCGCTGAGTTCGATGCCGGGATAGGGGCGGGGCTGCCAGATTTCTTTCTGGCGGTGGTCGATGAAGGTATGCAGGCCGCGGGTAAGCGTTAGCAACATGGCCATGGCGTGGTCGGCGATCTCGGGGCCTTGCACGATCTGGTTGTTGGTGACGATGATGTTGGAGTTCTTGAGAGCGTCGGAACCGGACTTGTGCAGGATCGTCTCGACGCCGGCGCTCATGATTTGCGTCCACTGAAGCTTCTTGCCGGCTCTGACCCATTCGGGCTTGATCGAGCCGATGAAGGCATCGGCGTCCGCGATCTCGGTCATGATCGTGTCGTTTGTGGCGACAACGAGATTGGCTTTGTCCGAGGCGGTCTTCAACTCGTCGGCCACGGCTTGTTCGCCAAGATAGACGATCTTCTTTTTCGGCTGTGCCGAGAGGCTGGCCGCGAGGCAAGCCAGGAGAAACAGTGTTGCGCGCATAGTGGTTTGCATCATATCGTAGTTGGCGGCCTCCGTGCACGAACCCTGCGTGCAATAACAGAGATGCGCGACGGCGAAGCCGGAAACGTGCAGCCGGCTAGACGCGTACCGGTCTCCACGGAACCTCGTTTTGTCGGCACCGACCGCATCGGCACGCGCCGGCGAACGCGGTTCCATCTCTGATGTACCATCGTCACGATGCGCAATGCGACTCTCCTGATTTTCCTCACCGGCGCCCTTCATGCCCAAAACCCCGTTACGCCCGGCAAGTTCAACGTCGAGCATCCCACGCTGCTCAACCTCGGCTTTGACTGGTCGATCTCCGGCGACACCAACCGCAACGCCACCGTCGAAGTCCGCTTTCGCAAGACCGGCACAACCGCCTGGCGCGCCGCCCTTCCCCTCCTCCGCATCGGCGGCGAACGCGTCTACCGCGACCGCGAGTCGATGACCTACACCGTGCCTCACGCCTTCGCCGGCAGCATCCTCAACCTCGAACCCGCCACCAGCTACGAATGCGAATTCACCATGAAAGACCCCGACGGCGTTAACGGTCAGGCCCAGCAGCGCGTCACCGTCTCCACGCGTGCCGAGCCCAAGTCCTATAGCGGCGGCCGCGTCCTTCATGTCTATCCCAACGATCACGAAGGTCCCAAGCTGGAGCCGAATTTCATCGGCATCAAAGCCGCCTACTATGGCGAAGGACGCGGTGACTGGACCGCCGTCCGTATGCGCAAGGCCCAACCAGGGGACACCATCCTCGTCCACGCCGGCCTCTATCGCCCCGAGCGCTATAACTACGTCGATCCCCTCAGCGCGCCCTTCACCGGCTCCTGGTCGCTCTCTCTCAAAGGCACCGCCGAAAAGCCAATCACCATCAAAGCCGCCGGCGACGGCGAAGCGATCTTCGACGGCGGCGGCAACGCCAAGCTGTTCGACATGATCGGCAGCGCCCACCATATCATCGACGGCCTTACGTTCCGCAACACGGAAATCGCTATCTTCGCCGGCGACAAGGAAGTCATCGGCGCGGTCGCGTTGACCGTCCGAAACTGCCGCTTCGAAGACATCGGAGTGGGCGTCTGGACCGAATACGCCGGATCGCGCGACTTCTACATCGCCGACAATATCTTCCTCGGCCGCGAAGATCGAATGCGCCTAATCGGCTGGAATCAGGCTGGTCAGCGCAGCGCGGGCATCTATCCGTCTCACCAGCTCCGCAGCTTCTTCGCCGTCAAGGTCTACGGTCCGGGCCACGTCATCGCCCACAACGCCGTCGCCTATTTCCACGACGCCATTTGTATTTCCACCTACGGCCCGCCCGAGGACGATCCCGAACGCCGCGCGTCCTCCATCGATATCTACAACAACGATATCCACCTCTCTAACGACGACTTCATTGAAACCGATGGCGGCACCCACAACGTCCGCGTCTTCAATAATCGCGGCGTCAACGCCGCCCACAACGGCTACAGCGCCCAGCCCTTTTTCGGCGGCCCCGTTTACTTCATCCGCAACATCCACTATCACGTCCCCGCCGGCAATCCGTTCAAGCTCAGCGCCGTCCCCGCCGGAATCATCGCCTATCACAACACTCTGATTGGCGAGCAAAATTCGACGTCCACTTACTCCAACGGCCACTTCCGCAACAACTTGTTCCTCGGCAAAGATATCCCCAACCGGGGCATTATGACCTGGGCCAACGCCAGCGAAAGTTATAGCTCGGACTACAACGGCTTCCGACCAAATAAGAACGTGAAAAAGCAGTACACGTGGATCGCGGACGGCAAAACCACAGACTTCGCTACCTTCGCCGAGTTCAAAGCCGCGACGAATCAGGAAGCGCACGGCATCGAACTCGACTACGATATCTTCGAAGACCTGAAGCCGCCCGATCCCGCCCGCCGCTATCACGTGTATCACTCGATGGACTTAAACTTCCGCCTCAAGGCCGGTTCCAAAGCCGTCGACGCCGGCGTCGTGCTTCCGACGGTCAACGACAACCACGCGGGCCGCGCCCCCGATCTCGGCGCGCTCGAACAAGGCCGGCCCGAACCGCACTACGGCCCGCGATGGGTTACGTGGAAACCGTTTTACCGGTAGCGGTTAGTCACTCGCGCGAACTCAACAACGCCGGCGCTACATCCGGAAGCTTGGCAGAGTTCACACGGGTGATCGAACAATCACAAAATGACTCAACGGATAGGAGCGCCGTGGCGTCACATAATTACTCCGCCCCTTCCGTGTTGTAGGCGAGCGAAGGCGAGCATGAGAACGTCCAGCGGCATTATGTCTCTGCCACTTTCAACTGACTGCACCAAGCCTGAACCTCTTCGCGGCGGACATCGTCGATGAGAGCCTCGTCGAGTGCCAACAAGATTGCTTTCTTCTCGAACTTGGTATTCAATTGCATCATGACCACGCACGCAACCCGCGCATAGTCGGCAACCGCTAGAAGCAATTCACGAACGTCTTCAGCCGATCCCTCTTTTCGTGGAACTCCGTGGACATATTTGCTGCGAACGTCGTACGCCCGACTCATGTTTTTCTTGATTTCTAGTGGCTTAAACCCTAGGCATCGGAGCAGGGAGACTATACGAAGCGATAACCGAAAATTCAGCTCAGTTTTCGAGTCCCCGAATAGTGCCTCCAAGCAGGCAACGGCCCACGCGATCCTGGCTTCCCACGGACCCGACTCCAGAAGGGATCGACTGTACCAATCCAATGCAGTCGATATATAGTCGTGAGGTCGGTCTGTTTCTCCGTACCGGCTTGGCGTCAGCGGCCCCAATGTCTCAAGAAGAGCCGCCAAACTTTCAGCATCATTACCTGAGACCTCAGACACATGACACCCGATGACATTCGGGGCCCGCATGGCGTGGCTTCCTCGGGAATAGAACGATTCCGAAATCGTGTCAATTCGTGAGCTAGCAACACTTCCGAGTCGGAACAATCGCAAAATAGTAATGAGCCGGTCGGCTTCAACTTGTGCAGTCCGTTCGCCGCTGAGGGTCATCCGAAGGTCTGCAAGGCAGGTGAAAGAGAACGGCGGAAGGCCCGAGTACGCCGGCTCACGGCTTTCGGCGGGTACCCTAATCTGCAAATCCCGCTTATTCGGGCGCCTCAAGGTTAGGGCTTTCGAGACCAGGATTTCATCGTCGTTGAGTTGCAACCCCGTAAGCCAGAGCTTCATCCGAAACTCACGGGGCGCATGGGTTACGTCGCACACCAATGAATCGATATGGGCGTCGCAGTTTGGCGAACCGAACACGGCTGCCTCATACGCGACAGTCCAAACGAACGAAAGGAGAAGCCTGTCCGGGTCGGGTACCAGACTCGCGGCGAGCAGGTATTCCCGAGAAGGACGAACAACTTCATCGAAAAATATCTCAACCTCCTCTCGGGGCCATTCGATCTCTTCACAGGTTTCATCTGCGATGTTCAACAGGCCTTTGTCAGCGTAGTAGCGAAGATCATAATCCCTACGCAAGACGTATTCGACTCTTTGTAGTTCCAGCCCACCGCTGGTTCGCAACCGTCCGATTTCCGCGACGATCATATCAACGAGTGCGCGCAATGCTTCCCGCAGTCTTTCGAGATCAATCGCCATTCCGTCAGAGTAACGCGATGAACGGGCAATCGGGCAACGACTCTTCGGGCGTCCGCGGTGTTTCGTTCATGGAGAGGCTCGTGATCCCCGGCAAGTTTGCTCTCGCCGCCTATCTGTGACTATTCACCCCGAAACGAACTGGCTCAGTCGTCGGTCCGGACGAACTAGAACCTGAGGAACATCTGAATTCGATTCGCAACGTGGGAAAGCGTATTCAGACTACCGATCCAACCGCGGACTAAATTCAGCGGTCCGACATGTCCACGCCAGGAGCGAGCATGCTGGCCGAAGCGCCAAGGGCTACCGCGTCGGAGCTCCGAATTCGTCGTAGCCGAGAATTTGGTTCCCGGTGAGATTGGAGACGATCGGGCGATTCGCACATCGCTGCGCGATCGCCGCAAGCTCTTCGCGGAGCGGAATGCCAGGACCTGTGCGACGAATGCGTGCGTAGTATTCCACCAATGCCGAATTGATGACCGAAGCGAGAGACTCGCCGGTGAGGCTAGCGAGCTTACGGGCGATCTTTTCGGTCTCGGGGTTCGTGATTCTGATGGGCATGCGGCTTCCCTTCTCTAATTTCATCATGATTTCTAGACCGAAGTTCCCCCGCCGATAAGCAGTAGTTTTCACCGCAAGGTTCTCAGACAGCGTGGGTTGCGCGTTTTTTTGCCTTGTTCTGTATACCCATGT
>VFZW01000105.1 GCA_016871055.1 Acidobacteriota bacterium | reverse complement strand
TAGAAGCCCCACCGAACGGGGTGGTACAAGTCCGGCTCACCGGAACCTACAAGCTCTCGCGATACTACGCCGGTCTGCTGTGGCTCGTGATGCGCGACAAAGCTACCAAACAAAGCCTGTACATGCCCTGGGACTTCGCGCGCAATACCGCAGGCAAAGAACGCGACATCATCGAACAAGGCTCCGGGCGGCAAACGCCGCTCCAATTTAATTACCGCCTGCCCGCGGCGGCGGCCGATCTGGAGTTCTTCCTTGTGATGACGCCGCAGGACCAGGCGACTCCAACCAACTACGACCGCGCGCCCACTGTTCCGTTTGGAGAGACTTTTGCGTTTTCGCCTGTAGTGAGCGTTTCCTGGACCAAGCCCGGCGATGCGGCCATCGACCACATCGAAGTTGTGCAAGTCGTGCAGAACGACAAGAACGAGATCCCGCTTATTGCCGGCAAGAACACGGTGGCGCGAGTATTTCTTCGCACCGAGCCCGCGACCGCCGACCCGATCGCGAACCTGAACGTCAAACTCACTTCACCGAACGGCGGTGTTGCCCGGCGGTTGAACGGCCCGATTACGGCTGAAGGGAAAATAGACCGCGACAAGCTCGAACATTCCGTGACGTTTGCGCTGCCCGACGATTGGATCAAAGAAGGCGAATTGACGCTCGATGCCGAGATCGAATTGCCGAAGGGTTTCACCGACACCCAAACCGCGAACAACAAGAAGTCCGAGAAAGTGCGATTCACCGAGACCCCGTTTAACGACCGGCGCTTTACGGTGGCTTATGTGCCGTTTTGTTACCAGCCCACGCCGGAGGCCGAGAAGCGATGTCCCGAAGGTGACCTAAGCACGTTGGGCTCGTGGTTCCAGTTGCTTTATCCGCTCGCGGAAGGTCGGGCGCGTTACGGACGGCTGGGTACGAAGCGCCCGACGATGCGGTTCCCGGTCACTTCGGTCAGCAGTTCGCGCATCATGGCAGCGCTGAACAAATACTTCCGCTATTATGACGAGAAACGGCCGGGGCAGATTGATCAGTTGGTCGCTTGGATCCCGAGGATTACCGACCAACCCGCCAGACCCGATCGGCGCGTGCCGATAGGACGAGCGAACACGCAGCGCTCCGGCGGCACCGGGCGAGTGTCCTTCGTTCAAGACACATCGACGTCGGATATGACCCAAGTCAGCGTCGGCGGAGTGGTAGGTGGAATGGGCAAGAGCGTCTTGTACTCCCACATGGCGGTGGGGCATGAAGTCGGGCACAACTATGGCCTCCGTCATCCAGCGACTCCGGACAGTTGCGGTTCGGGAGACCCTGAGACGGATTGGCCGAAAGACGCGGCCGGCACGTTGCTACCGTCAACGATCACCGAGCCGGGCTTCGACACGGCGGCGCGCAAAGTCAAGCCGAGCACTCTAAAAGATCTGATGACGTACTGCGGCCCGCCCGGGGAAAATTTTTGGGCGTCGCCGGGGCACTATCAGAAGCTGCTGGCGGCGCTGCAATCCGGCGCTCCTTCGGCAACGGCCAAACCGCGCACGCAGACCGAATCGCTCCGCCGCGCCGAAGGCGGAACGCTGGCGCTTGTCGGCGGCTCGGCGCGGAGCGATGGTACCTCCGGCACTCTCGATCCTGTAGTTCGACTTGCGTCGGCTTCTACGCCCGATCGCTCCGCGCCGCTCGGCAACCACTGTCTTGTTTTTGGAAACGACAATGGCACGCTCGGCCGGCACTGTTTCCAATTGACGTTCCTGGACACCGACACAGAGAATGCCACCGACGAGGAACGGAAGGTATCCGAGGAGTATTTTTCATTTCAAGTTCTCCTTCCCGATGGCGCTACCCGCATCGATCTCGTCGCCGATGGCAAGGCGATCGCGTCCTTGAAAGCCGGTACGGCGGCGCCTTCGGTGACGATTACCTCCCCGAAGCCGGGCGACAAGTGGACCGGGGGTGGAACACAAACGCTTTCATGGACCGCGACGTCGGCCGACGGCGGAGCGCTCACTTACGCGGCGCTCTATTCGAGCGACGGCGGCGACTCCTGGTTGCCGCTCGATATCGACCTCACCGACACACAAATCCAGATCGAAACCGCGGAACTGGAAGGCGGCGACAAGGTCTTCTTCCGCGTCGTCGCGTCGGCGGGATTCGACTCGGCGGAAACCACGGTCGGCCCGATTGAGTTGACGCAGAGTCCGAAATTGACAACGCCGGCGGAGACTGTCGACTTCGGTCACGTGCTGGTCGGGCGCGATGCCGATACGAAGTTCCGCATTCGCAGCTCCGGCAGCGGGCCTGTTTCGATTTCGGGGATCGCGGCGGGCGGAGCCGCCGGTATGACGGTTGTCGATCCGTTAATCGCGTTTTCGCTCGCATCGAGTGAGTCCGCCGACGTTACCGTGCGTTTTGCCACGATGCAGCCGGGCGTGCAGACCGGCTTCGTCACGATCGAATCGAACGACGCCGCGACGCCTTCGGCGCGTGTCGCCGTGCGCGCGCGGGCGGTCGAAGCATTCATACCGGAGATCGCCCTCGCGCCGGGCGCGATCGACTTTGGTGCGGTAAATCTGGGGCAGACGCGCGACGCGAACATTGCCGTTCGCAACGTCGGCAGCGCGACATTGAACGTATCGTCTATCGCAGCTAATAACGCCGCGGTAACGATTGCGGGCCCGACTCGTTTTTCGCTGGAACCCGGTGCGCGGCGGGATGTCACTTTGCAATTTCGACCTGCAAGCGCGGCTGCGCTCAGCGCTTCACTGACCATTGCGAGCGACGACCCGGACCGCTCGTCGACGGCGGTCGCGCTTAACGGCCGTGGCGTTTCGCCCACGGCGCCGTCGATAAGCGTCAGCCCGGGGGCGCTCGAATTTGGCCCGGTTGCGGCCGGCGCGGCGCGAGATTTGCCGTTGACGATTTCCAACGCCGGAACCGCCGAATTGAATATCACGTCGTTCAATATCTCGAACGCCCGTTTTGCGATCGTGCCTGCGACGGCCTCGCTCCGCGTCGCTGCCGGCGCGTGGCAACAGATCACCGTTCGATTTTCCCCGGCGGCTGCACAGGCCGAAAGCGGATCGCTGACCATCGCCAGTAACGACCCCACGCGCGCCAGCCTTTCGGTTCCGCTGACCGGGATGGGGACTTCCGGTCCTGTGAGTGCGCCCACGCTGAGCGCACCCGTTTCCGTCGATTTCGGAGCGGCCACTGTCGGCCAAGCCAAAGACGCTACGCTCACGCTCCGCAACACGGGCAGCGCGGCGTTGTCGATCACGGCGATCACCGTAGGAGGCGCGCAGTTCGCGGTAGTGGGAGCGCCGGCGCTTCCGATCAACATTGCAGCCGGCGGGCAACTGGTTCTGAACCTGAGAATGACTGCGGTCGCGGCCGGCGCGCAAACGGGCGAGCTTCGAATCGTGAGTAACGATCCTTCGCGGGCGACCACCGCAATCGCGTTGACGGGAACCGCGGCGTCGTCTACCACGACGAATCCCGTCCCAGTTTTGGACACCTTTACTCCCTCCGCGATCGCAGCGGGTGGGGGAGCTTTTTCGATCGCGGTAACCGGTTCCCGCTTCGTCAACGATTCCACGGTACGATGGAACGGCGCGGCGCGGCCGACAACATTCGTCAGCGCGACGCAATTGACGGTTGCGATATCGGCGAGCGACATCGCTAACGCGGGGGCGGTCGAGATCACCGTATTTAATCCCTCGCCCGGAGGCGGCGCTTCGAGTGCGAAGGCGTTCACGATTGCTGGTGGCAGCGCCGGGCCATCGCTCGTGGCGCAACAATTCGATTTGGATTCGTACCCGCTTGTCACCGCCTTCGTTTCGCCGGTCGACCGGTTGGGTAATGCGATCACGTCGCTTGGCAGCGCGAACTTCCGCTGTACCGAAGACGGCCAGCCCGTGAACTGCCAAGCCGAAACGGCGAGTGGCGCGGGCATCGGATTGTCGGTGGCAATCGTGATCGATACGTCGGTCGTGGCTTCGGAACTGGAGATCGAAAAGGCCGCGGCTTCGACACTGATCGGGCAACTCGACGCGGACGATCGTGTCATGTTTATTCAAGCGGACGCGACCGCGCAGGCCGTAGGCGGCTTCACGGCGAACCGGGCGGGGATCGGCGGTGCGCTCGCAACAATGGTGAATAGCGGCCAGGGCGGGACGGCGCTTTACGATGCGATCGAGCAAGCCGGGCGCGAGACGGCGTCGCAGCTAGGCCGGCGGCGAGCGGTTGTCGTCTTGACCGGGAGCGAGAATTCGCGTGGCAATCTGCGCGAGGCGGCGGCGCTGCGGGCGAGTGTGCGAAGCAGTGGCGTGCCGGTGTTCTCGATCCCGTTCGGCGCGGCGGCCGCGAGTGCGATTACATTGCCGGCGTTGCAGCAGTTGGCCCTTGAAACGGCGGGGCGGATAATCACCGCCAGCGGAAATCTAGGGCTTCAATCGGAACGATTCGGACAGATTCTGCGCAACCAGCATGTCGTAACTTGGACAACGCCGAGTCGCGACGGCGCGCCGCATCTGTTCGGTGTCACGCTGCTAAGTTTGCAGGGTACGGCCGCGACCACGAACTTCTACCGGGGCTGCCGGCAGAACTGACAGGTCGTGGATAATTGAGTGTGCGTCTGGGGATTGTAGCGAACGAGTTGTTCGATCCTGCGGTGGGCCGGATGGGAGGATTTGGCTGGGCGCTACGCCAGGCGGCGACTTGTTTTACGTCCGAGCCGGGGTTGGGCGTAGAGCCGGTGTTGCTGATGGGGCAGCGTGTGAAGAAGCCGTTTGTGCAGCCGGAACGCGTGCATGGGTGCGAGGTGGTGTGGATCGGCGACAGTCTGATCGATTGGGCGCGGGACGTGCGAACGGCCCGGATCGACATGTTTCTATCGATCGACTTCCGGCCGAACTACCGTGCGTTTTTCGCCTTGTGTCCGCGGACGCCGATTTTGGTTTGGGTGCGGGATCCTTGGGACAACCTTGACCGGGAGATCATCGCGAAGTTACGTGTGCCGGGCCATCACGGGTTGCCGCAAGGCGTCGCCTCGCACCCCACGCGATCGCTAGCCCACATGGCGGCGATTTCGAAAGTCTTCGGGCGCAGGTTGCACCTGGTAGTGACCACTCCAGCGCTGGCGGCGAAGGTACCGGACTCCTACGGCTTGTCAGCCGAGAGTGTCGGCGTGATGCCGAACATTATCGAACCGCGCATCGGTGCGCCGGCGAAAGCCGAGCGCCCGGTGATCGCGTTCTTAGCGCGGCTCGATCCCTACAAGCGTCCATGGCTGCTAACCGAACTGGCGCGGCGAATCCCCGAGACCGAGTTCGTGGTGATAGGGAAACGGCACTTCAGCGGTTCCGGCGCTTGGGAGCCAGGCGAGTTGCCGCCAAACATGCGAATGCTGGGGCATGCCGATGGACCGGAGAAGCGAGCGGAGTTGGCGCGGGCGTGGCTGTTGTTGAACACGTCGATCCACGAAGGCTTGGCTGTAAGTTACCTGGAGGCGCTGGCACATGAGGCGCCACTGGTGTCGTGTGTCGACACGGAAGGGCTGGCAACGCGGTTTGGGCGGGCCATCGCCCGGCATCCGGGCGACGGGTTGGATGCATTGCCGTCGTTTGAAATCGCGCTGCGGGAGATGATCGCCGATCATGAGGAGCGAGTACGGCTTGGCCGCGCGGGACGATTGTGGGTGGAGGCGACACATTCTCGCGAAGCGTTCCTGCGAGCGTTTTTCGCGCATGCCGACCGGCTGGGCGTGAGGCGTGGATGATGGTTCTGATTTATCGCCGGAATCTGTTAGCGTACTCGGAGACGTTCATCGATGCGCAGAGCGGACACTTGCGACGGTATTGTCCATACTTTATCGGAAGAAGCCGGATGCAGGGGATTGATCTGCCGGAAGATTGGGTGGCGCTGTCGAAGAAAGAAGCGCCGCTGGTGGAGTTGACGGGCTGGTGGCCGAGGCTTGCGGAGCGGCTAGGCGGGGCGAATGTCCGGTTAGTACACGTCCACTTCGAGGGCGGAGGTGTGGCGATGTATCCGCTGGCGCGGCGGCTCGGCGTGCCGCTAGTGACCGCTTGCCATGGGTGGGACGTTACGGCGGAAGATGCGGCGCGCTAGCCAAATCCCGCACTGCGATGGCTGTATCGCCGAAGGCGGCGCTCGCTGCAACGCGAGGGGCGCTATTCATTGCGGTATCGGAGCATATCCGGCAAAAAATGTTGGTACTGGGTTATCCGCCGGAGCGGACAATCGTGCATTACATCGGGGTCGATACGGAACGGTTCAAGGCGGATGCAGCGATCGAGCGCGAGCGAATCGTGCTGTTTGTTGGAAGGCTGGTTGAAAAAAAGGGCTGCGCATATTTGATCGAAGCGATGCGCGGAATCGACGCGCGCCTGGTGATCATCGGAGACGGGCCGCTTCGCACCCAACTCGAAGCGATGGCGCCGCGCGCGGAATTTCTGGGGGCGCAGCCGGGCGATGCCGTCAAGCGCTGGATGAACCGCGCGCGTGTATTCTGTGTGCCGACAGTGCGTGCCGCCAACGGCGATATGGACGGCTGCCCGATCGTGTTTTTTGAAGCGCAAGCGATGGGGTTGCCGGTTGTTGCGTTTGCCTCGGGAGGGACACCGGAAGCCGTAGCGGATGGCGAGACCGGTTTGTTGGCGAAAGAACGCGACACGGTTGGGTTGGCGGAGCGGTTGTCCCGGTTGCTGAATTCCGATGAAGAATGGGGGCGTTTTAGCGTGGCGGCAAGAGCCCGGGTGGAGCGCGATTTCGATATCGTGAAGCAGTGCGAGAAGTTGGAGGCGATCTACGATGGGCTGGCCTGATGTGCTGCTGAACGGTGGGTCAAAGCCGGGGACAACGGCGGATTATCGCCATCTGCAGCATGCGGAGATGTTCTTGAGTACGCCGAAGGAGCCCCGGTTCTTCGCCTTTGATGGCCACCCTCTCGACGGCGCGGGAGAAAGGCGCGAGGTGACTACGTGATGCTTTTGGATGACGACGGCCGGCTCTTGCCCGATGCGCTGCGTTTGTTGTGCGGTCGCGGCGACCGCGGCGAAAGGAGGGAAGATCAACTTTGCGGACGGGGTGTTTTCGATTCGAA
Source organism: Acidobacteriota bacterium (assembly GCA_016871055.1). Lineage (GTDB taxonomy): Bacteria > Acidobacteriota > Terriglobia > Bryobacterales > Bryobacteraceae. The sequence continues at coordinate 9,646 of VFZW01000105.1, read as the reverse complement.
TGCCGGATGCTCCTGTAACGGTGTATCTCGAGATCTGGCCGGAACTCGTGGAGCCGATTCGCGAAAGCGCTCCTACCGCGCGCTTTGCGGCCCCGCCTGCTGTGGGAGAGGAACCAGCCAACCGGCGACCCAAAACAACATCCCAACAGCCAGGATGGCGCGTAGGAACAGAGCCTGTAGTGGAGAGTAGCGTTCGGCGCGCACCATATCGTTGAACGCGTTCAAGCGTTCGCGGCTGGTGAGCGGACGCATGACGTCTTTCGAATGCAGCCGGCGAACGGACCGGCTGTGGATGTAGACCTTGCGATAGTAGTCGAGGACGCTTTGGAATTCGAGGTGATCGACAAACATGGTGGGAACGAATTTGATCGAGGCGCCGCCGTGGTCGACGACACGGCGTACGAGAGCGACATCTCCGCCGCGGGCGATCTCGGGGAAGAACCCGAATTGATCGAACACGCCCCGGCGAACGGCCATGTTGTTGGTGTAGCCGTAATAGAGAGACTCGTCGCCGCTTGTGAAGATGTAACGGTTTTTTGCGTTTTCGTAGGCGCTCAGGGCTTTGGCGGGAAACGGCGTGTTCTGGCCGAAATAGGCGCCCATTACGATTTGCACGATTTCCGATTGCATGGCATTGGCAACTTGCGAAAGCCAGTCGGGCGCGACGACGCAGTCGGCCTCGGTGAAGACGAGGATCTCGCCCTTCGATTTGCGAATGCCTTGGTTGCGCGCGGCATAGGCGCCGGCGGAGGCTTCCCATAGCAATTGAATTCCGGGATGGCCGGCGACGATGGAAGCGGAGTTGTCGGTGGAGTTGTTGTCGATGAAAAGAATCTCGAACCGGTCTTTCGGATATGTCTGCCGCAGGAGCGAGGCGCAGCACCGGCCGATTTCAGCGCGGTTGTTATAAAAAGGAACGATGACCGAGATGAAGGGCGTCATTGGCGCACTGTCCATTCAACCTGCGCGCGGATGCCGTCTTCAAACGAAACGGATGGAGAGTAGCGAAGCAGCGTCCGGGCCTTATTGAGATTTGCTTCCGTGGCATCAAGATCGCCTGGCTGCGGGGGTGAGCGACGAATCAATGGTTCGCGGTTGGTGACGGCGGCCAGGCGGCTGATAACCTCACGAAGGAAGACGGGGCGGCCGCTGGCGATGTTGACTATCTCGAACGGCGATTCAATGTGCATGGCGGCGACGAAGGCGGCGACGGCGTCGGTGCAATATGTGTAGTCGCGCCGGCTGGAACCATCGCCGAAAATGGGAACTTCGGTGTTGTCGAAAAGGGCGCGGATAAATTTTGAGATAGCGAGGTCGGGGCGCTGGCGCGGGCCGTAAACGGTGAAGAGGCGCAGGCAGGTGATGGAGATGCCGTAGAGGTGCGAGTAGGCGTGGCAGAAGTGTTCGCCGGCGAGCTTGGATGCGGCGTAGGGCGAGATGGGACGAGTCCGCGTGCGCTCTTCATCAAACGGAATTGGCAAGCCGGAGCCATAGACGGAGCTTGATGAAGCAAAGACGATTTTGCGAACGCCGGCCTGGCGCGCCGCTTCGAGGACGGAGATTGTGCCCTGAACGTTGACGTCGTTGCAGAGCTGAGGCACTTCGACAGACCGGCGCACACCGGGAATAGCGGCAAGATGGAAGATTGTGTCGACGCGGTTTTCGTGGAGGGCGTCGCGCAAACCGGCCGTGTCGCGGATGTCCGTTTGCACGAGGGGCACGTCACCCAATGCGCGAACGGAGGCCATGTTCGATCTCTTGATCGCTGGATCGTACTCATCGTTGAGCGCATCAACGATGACGAGGTGATGACCATGCGCGAGTAGCCGTTCGGATAGATGAGATCCAATAAACCCCGCGCCTCCTGTTATGAGGCAGCGCATGAATATCTTTTCAGTCTGTGCGTGTCGAAGGCGTGTGTCAACCGGATTGAGCTGTGAGACTCCGCGATTCCGAGTCTATCTATATGATGCGTCATCTCTGCTCCCTCTTCACCGCCGTTTGCGGCGCGGCTCAGGCTGTTCCCAACGTCCGCGAGTTGTCGTGCCCAAACACGCCCGATGGCCGCCAGCCGTATCGCGTTAACACCGCCACTGGCGGCGATTTACGGCGTGTTGTGCTTACCGGCGCGACCGCGATTTGCAATGACGGATCGCCCGCCGAAATGTACGTGCGCGCGGCGCGTGCGGGGGCGAACGAACCCGATGGGCCGTCGGCGAATCGATGGGTGATTCACTTCCGGGGCGGCAGCCACTGTTCAACGTTTGAAGACTGCGCGACGCGCTGGTGCGGCATCGGAGCATGGGAAGGCACGTTGATGACGACGCGCTTTTCCGGGGATTTTCAAATCGTAGGCTGGCTGCTCGGTCGCAACTCGATCAATCGTCTCGGCGACCGCAATCAAGTGTTGCTGAAGTATTGCAGTTCGGACAGCTGGCAGGGACGGAAATCCGATGTTGTGTTGCGTAGCGAGACCGATCCGGCGAAGGCCTTTAGTCTGTACTTCCAGGGCGCCAATATCGTGGCCGCGGCGCTGGATGCGCTCGAGCGCGGCGTGCCGGGCATGCCCAAGTTGACCGACGCGACCGATGTCTTGATCAGCGGCGATTCAGCCGGTGGAACCGGCGCCCGCGTGCACACGGATCGCATTGCCGCGCGGCTGCGGGCAGCCAATCCAAACATCCGGGTCCGCGCACAATACGAGGCGAGCTTCGGCCCCGACTTCAATGGCAAACAAGGCTTCCCCGCCGGCGATCCTCGCGATCCGGCTTATCAGCGGGGAACCGACGAATACAACCGCATTCAAGTCGGTCAGCGCAATGCGCAACTCGACGACTCCTGTTTGGCGGCGCATCCCACCGCACCCTTCCTTTGCGCGGAGGACGCCTGTTTCTCGATGAACCACATTACGACTCCGTTCTTTCAGATCATGGATATTCAGGATCCGTTCCAAATCGACGGCCTGATCGACGCGGACGCTCCCTTCACTCCGGCGCAAATCGGGCAGGGGCTTTCCGATCAATTGCTGGCGCTGACGAACATCCGCAACACCGCGATTGAGCGGGCCAGTATTGGTATCGCGCCGGGGGTCGTCGCTCGGAACTGCGGGGTGCACGTGACATGGGCCGACGACGATGGGTTTCTCGGCAAACGATATCGTACCGGTCCCACCGCTACCGCATACAGTTATTACGACGTGTTGTGGAATTGGCTCACGGGCGCAGCGCCTTCGACCGTTCTCGTACCGCGGCCTCCGGCTACTCCGCTCATCCGGTGAACGATTCAATCTGCGAGGCGAAAGCGCCGACGGCTCCGCCCGCGCCTTCGATCGCGACAGTGTCGTCGGCGAGCTATAAACTCGACGCGGCCGTTGCGCCGGAATCGATCGTGGCGACGTTCGGCGCGGGGCTTTCGGCGGCGACCGCAACGGCGACGACAACACCCTGGCCGACTACGCTCGGCGGATTGCAAGTGACAGTGACCGATTCGCGCGGGGCGGCGCGGTTGGCGCCGCTTTACTACGTATCGCCGACACAACTGCTGTATTTGATTCCCGCGGGAACGGCGACAGGCACGGCGCAAATCGCGATCGGCTCGCAGCGGCACACGGTGCAGGTGGCGGCAACGGCGCCGTCGATTTACAGTGCCTCGCAGAACGGGAATGGCGTCGCGGCGGCGACATTCATCCGCGTGACGGCGCGCGGCGAGCGCACCGAAGGGTTGCTGTTCGACGCTTCGACGAAAGAGCCTGCTCCAATTCCGGTGGCGGCGGGCGACCAGATCTACCTATTGCTATACGGCACCGGAATGCGCGGTGGTCCGGCCACGGCGACGGTCGGCGGTGTGGCCGTGCCGATTGTGGGTCCGGTTGCGCAGGGGCAGTACCAAGGGCTTGATCAAATTAATCTCGGGCCGCTTCCGTTACGGATTGGAGCGGGGCAAAGGCAAATAGTAATTCGGCAGGGCGACGCGCTGGCGAATGAGGTGACGGTGACGTTTAGCGCGGCGCGGTAGCGGCTTGCCGGGATTGATAGACGTTCAGCGCTTCGGCCGCTTCGGCGGAGCGGCCGAGGCGTTGATAGGCGCGCGAGAGTTGGAGGTGGATGGCGCCGTCGGGGTCGTTTGCTTTCGCCGCCATGAGATGCGGCAGCGCGGCGGCGGGCTGTTCGGCGGCGAGAAGCGCGCGGCCGAGGAGCCCTCGGAGGCCCGGTTTGACGGGGTTCTTCTTGAACTCGGCTTGTAGCGGCGCGAGGGCGGACTGAGCATCGCCCGATTCAAGGAGCGCCGCGCCGAGTTCGAACGGCATGGCGTGTTTCTTAAGAAGAGGGATGGCGATTTCGAATTCGCGATTGGCGCTGAGCGAGAGGGCGTACTTGCGTTCGTAGCGCGCTTCGGAGGGCTTCATCTCGAACGCCTTTTTGTAGTTTGCCGCGGCGTCGGCGTGTTGGCCCTTCATCGAGGCCGATTCAGCCTTGATGTCGAATAGTTCCGGCGAAGGCGGTAGCGCCTCAAGTTTCTGAAACGCATCGAGGGCTTTGGCGGAGTGGCCGATGGCTTCGGCGAACGCACCGCTTGGCGGAAAGTTTTTCTCGAGCTTCGCCTCGGCTTCCGCGAGTGCCGGCTCATTCGTTTGCCGATAGATCTCGGCGAGGGCGGCGTGCGCGCCAGGGAAATCGGGCTGCATCTTTAGCGCCTGCCGGTAGAGTTCGGCGGCGGCTTTGTATTGCTGATCCTCGAACTTCGTTCGCGCGAGCAACGCCGCCCAGGGCGCCGAGCCCGGTGTAAGCCGAGCGTAGATTTGCCGAGAGAGATCGACGTGCGCTCGGCCGAGTCCGTGGAAGACGCGGGGATCGTTGGGCGTGTTGATCGCAAGGGCGTCGTAGAGCTTAATGGCATCGCCGAAGCGCGCGAGCATCATGTAGGCAGTCGCCAGTTCCAACTGGCCGACAGGTTGATTGGGCTGCGCGGCGTGATAGCGTTCGAGTGGTTGGACGGCGCGCTCCGGGCGGTCGAGTTTCAATTCCGCGGCGCCCAGAAAGAGATTCGCCGGAATCATTTTCGGATCTTTTTGTAGCGTGAGGCCGCACTGCTTCACGGCTTCGGCGTAGTGGCCGGCGGAGTGATTGGCGAGGCAGAGGTTCAAGAGGATGCCGGGGTGGCCGGGGAGTGACTTGAGGATTTGCGAGTAGAGGCCAATGGCTTCGTCGAAGCGTCCGGCTGCCATGGCCGTCTTGGCTTGTTGACTCAGCGCGCCGGGGTCGGCGGCTTGGAGGAAGAGGAGTACGAGAAGCCGCACGTTACTTCATCGCCGCCTTGGAACGCGCGAAGGCCCGGGCCGTGATTTGTGCGCGGTATTCGGCGAGATCGCGGCCGAGTTGAATGGTTTTCTGGAGAGGCTTTAGATCTACGCCGTGCAGAGAGAAGTCGCCGGATTTGAGGCGCTGCTGCGCGCGGATCAGCGTCGGGTCTTGCACGGCGATCATCGCTTCGTAATGGACATCGTCATGAATGCCGTTTCGCGTGTGCCAGGCGTGATCGGGTTGTTTTCCGGGCGGCGGGGTTCTGTCGATCTGCACGATGCCGCGCTTTTTCAAGAAGTCGTAGCTCCACATGTCTTCGCTGTAGTATTCGGCGAGGAAGTGGCCTCGCGCCTTTTCGGCGGACCATCTTTCATTTAGCTTCTTGGCGACGTTGGCCATGCCGGTCTGATTGCCGCCGCTTTCGCCGATCAGGATGATATCGGTGAATCCGTGCGTTTTGTAGCTGCGGCAGATGTCGGTGAGGAGCGCTTCGAAGGTCGCTTGTTCAACCGATATCGTGCCCGCATGAAGCATGTGGCCGCTGGGTTTGGGGTCGATGTCCCCTTCGGGAACGAACTTCACGATGGGCGCAAGCAGCGTGTTGCCGATCGCCTTGCCGATGTACGGCATCACCGTTTGCAAGACAAAGTTGTGTTTACCTCCGGCGGTGTAAGGTCCGTTCTGTTCGACACCGCCCGTGCCGATCACGATGGTCGTTTTGCCGGATTTAACGGCGTCGCGAACCTCTTGAGCGGTGAGTTCTTCGGTCCAGAGGCTGGTTTGCGCGATGGCGCTTATGGAGAGGAATGCGAGGGCGAGTTTCATTCTTCGGGAGGCTCCGCGTCTTCGTGGATTCAAGATCTGAACCACGGGTCCCTCTATCATAGTCCGTGGGCGGGGCGCGCCACTGAATTGCGTAGCACCGCGGTCAAGCCGTATTTGCTGCTATCCGCAAAGAGTTTGTAGATTCAAGCGGCATCGCGAGCGACGGTTTGTTTTCAAACGATCGCGCTCATCTTCTCCCGCGCCGTCGGGAAAGCCGGCTTCGTCTTAAGGATCTCCTCGGCAATCGTCAAATACACATCGCCGATCCCATGATGCGACTTCGTATGAGTTCCCCCGCGAATGCCGCCGCCCGCCAGCAGCACCGCCAGCCCATTGCACTTGTGCGAATTCGCCTCCGCGTGCTCGTGCACGAAAACACAAGCCGTGTTGTCGAGCACGTTGCCATCGCCCTCGGGGATCGATCGCATCCGCTCCAGCAAGTACGCAAATTCCTCGACATGCCACCGGCAGATGTCGCGCATGATGCGCTGCTGCTCGGGCGATCCGGCGTTGTTGTGCGTGTAATCGTGATGACGATTGCCGCCCGCCAACCCCAGCCACGGAAACCGCGTCAGACTCTGGCACTTCGTCAACATATAGGACGCCACGCGCGTCTGCCCCGAAGCGAACGCGTGAACCAGCAGGTCGGACTGAATCTTCGCGATACGCGGGTAGTCGGTCAAGTCCGAAACGTCTTCTGGCTCCTTCAAATTCTTGCCGTAATCGGGCGGAAGGCTCGCAATCGCCCGTTCCAGATCGCGCACCGAAGTCAGATGCTCGTCGAGCCGCGCCTTGTCTTCCGCGCCCAACGCCGGCGTCAAATCCGCGACGTCATCCTTCACCAGGTCGAGCACGCTCTTCTTCCGCCCCACCCAGCTTTCGTTCTTGGTTCCAAACAGCCGGTCGAACAAATTGTGCGGAATCATCTCGGGCGGAATCGGGCGTTCATAACCCGCCCAGCTCATGTTGCGATGCACCGCCTCGCTGTGCGACTCCTGCGCGACGCCGATCTGCAGCGAATGAAAACGATACTGCGCGCCGATCGTCTTGCCGAGCGTGTAGTCGATCGACGGCCCCGTCGCGCCGTGGCCGTTGAACGGCGTACCGGTTGTGATGCCGCACAGGGCTGAGAAATGCCCGTTGCCTTGCCCGTTCAGCCGCGCCGCTACGTTGTCGATCCCGCTGACGACGTGCACGTAATCCTTCACCGACTTCAATGGCGCCAGGCACGGCGTCAGCTCGTAGTTCGAGCCCGTCTCGGCCGGAATCCAGTAGCGTTCCGGAATGCCGTTGCCGTTGAACCAAAGCAGAAAACGCTTCTCGACGGGTCCGCGCGTGGCGGCGTACGCGGTGCCGTTTGTGTTGAACATCGCGGCCAGCGGCGGCAGTCCCACACGCGCAATCGCGCCGGTGAGACTCACTCCGCGCAGCAGCTTCCGTCGGCTTAGCGTCATGGCCTTCTCCTTCCGGCATTATCTTCCATTCCGCGCGCCACCGCTACCAGTAGTTCGCGAAACTTGAAACCGGACGCTCGGAACTTAGCGCTCAACTCCCGAATGGCCGCCTCATCGGAGTCGTTTTCCAATCGGCCGCGCGCGTAACGGAACACCTGCCGCACGATGCAATCCTGACAGACCGTGCTTCGCGCCAGAATGCCGCCGAGGTCGACCGCGCCATTGAACGCCGAGTCCGGCAAGCCGGCGATCTCGCCGCCCGTTTCCAGAGGTAACTCCGCTTTGTGCACGAGCTCTTTCTCGCGCCACTTGCCGCGCGCGTCGAAATTCTCAAGCCCGAAGCCGATCGGGTCCATCAGTTTGTGACACGACGAACACGCGGCGTTCTCCACATGCGCGTTCAACCGCTGCCTTCGCGACGACGGCTTGTCTTCGTCGGCTTCCGGCAAATTTGTATTCACGTTCGGCGGAGGCGGCGGCACGTGCTGACACAGCAGTTGCTCGCGTACAAACACGCCGCGCGATGTCGGCGACGTCTCCGACGGGCCCGCCATCGCGGCCAGAAACGACGCATTTCCGAGGAAGCCAGCGCGCTTCGCCCCGCCCGGGAAATCGACCCGCGCGAACTGCGTGGAAGGCGCCGGTACTCCGTACAACGCCGCCAGATCGGAGTTCAAGAAGCCGTAGCCCGCGGTCAGAAATTCGAGAAAATTCCCGTTCGTCGAAACGAGATGATGCAGCAACAAGCGAGTTTCCTCCACCATCGCCGCCGCCAACTCCGGGCTGAACTCAGGGAATCGCCGGCGCTCCTTCGATGCGTTAAGGACGCGGTCAAACCGTAGCCACTGGCTGAAAAATTCATCGAGCGCCTGCGCCGCTCGTGGGTCGTCGAGCATGCGCCGCGCCGCGCGCTCGCGGCCCTCCGGCGTGCGTAGGTCACCCTTAGCGGCCGCATCCAGTAGCGCTTGATCCGGCATCGTGTCCCACAGAAAATACGAGAGCTGCGACGCGGCGTCGGAATAGAACAGAAACTTCGGCGATTGGAGCATCGCTTCGACGACGGTCCGCGCGCCCTCTTTGAAGTTCCCCGTGGCCACAAACGCCGCCGTGTAGCGATCGTGTTCGGCCTTGGTCAACGACCGGCGAAACGCGCGCATTCCAAACGTCCGCAGAAACTCATCGCGGCACTTCGCGTCGGTCGTTTTGCACGGCAGCACGCCCGTGTCGCTCCGAAACGCATTCAACGCGACCTTCTCCGCCGCGGTGCTGTAGGTTTCTACCAACAGCGGCGGCATGCTTTGGCTACGCAACTGATTCTTGAAGCCGTCGATAAAATCTTCGGGCGGGAAGCGCTGCGCGGGCTTACTCGGATCGCCCAGTAGATCGCGAATCGTGTTGTTGTACTGGCTGTGTGTTAGTCGCCGCGCCAACTGCGTCGGCGCCGTGCGTGTTGTGACTTGTGCCATGGCTGGCGCACGGGCCGCAAGAAATCCCGCCCACTCCGCCAGCAACTTTTCTTCCGCCGAGCCTGGCGCAATCCGCTCGCCGCCGATATGTTTCACGCGATTGGTCGGCTTGCCGATTAATAGCGAATTCGCCGGCGCGCCGCGATCGATCAACGCCGCCAATCCCAATCCGAAACTCTGAATCTGCGCCAACGGCGCGTCTTTCTCCGGAAAGTGCAGCCGCGTGCCCGATGCCACGCCAGCGCGCGTATGGCAAATCCGGCACTGTGCCGATTCCAGGGCTGGGAACACCTTCGACGCAAAAAATTCCGGCGTGACCTGCGCCGAAACCGACACCGCCGCCAGAGCGATCCACCGTTTCATTTCGCAGCCTCCGGCCGCTGCGCCCAAGATACAAATTGAGGTTGTCCCCTACGGTGAGACAAAAGTTTAGAGACAGTTGGCGGCCCCTGCAAAAAAGCAGTGGACAGCTAGTTTTAGTATCGCAGCGCCGGGTCTAATCCCCCCGCCTTTCAGGCGGGCTGCTTTCAGCCACGGTACTGCAAAATGGAAAGATGGCCGAGTACCGACGGAGCGCGCATGCGGTTTTTGATTTGAAGTA
>VFZW01000104.1 GCA_016871055.1 Acidobacteriota bacterium | reverse complement strand
CCTACAGGCTCACCACCAAAGGCATTACTGTGGCACTACTGTTCCTGTTCTTTCACAAACGCTTGTGCGGCCCCCTTGCCAACAGCCGCTTTCACCATCGGCCGTCGCCCGATCACAAACCCCACTCGCACTCGAAAACGCATACTACAAGGCCGACCGCGCTATCGAGGACATCGTCAAGTTACTCGCTGCGTAACTTCGTTTGTTGCAGTACTCTGATTTAGAATCTTCGATTCTAGAATCTAGCGTACCCGGTGCGCGGGATTCGAACCCGGGAGTACCTGTATCTGCGGAATATAGAGCCGGAACGCTGGCCGGCGGGAGATCCAGAGTTATACTGGGCGGTCGGTCCGTATGGAGATGTCGATAACTCTCTGACTAAGCAGTTACTCTTGCGGGATAAGCCGGCGCCATATTTCAACTTAGTATTCGGCAAGCGGCCGGCCGAGGAACTGTAGGATCTCCGGAGCGATCCGGATCAAGTGAAAAACCTGGCCGGGAAACCGGAGTTTGAACGAGTTCGCAAGTCGCTGCGCGCGCGAGTCGATAAGTGGATGAAGGATACCGGAGATCCAAGAGCCGCGGGGCGGACCGATTTTTGGGATAAGGTAACTTATACCGGAGCCAAGGCAAAGCAGTAACCAATCTGCGGCTACTGTTTTTCCAACTCGGCCAGGGCTTGTCGGGCGACCCGGCTTTCCGGTAGTCGACGGAGCAACTCGCGCGCCTCGCCCTTTCGGTTCGCGCGGACATAGACGCGGGCCAGATTGAGCGACAACTGCTCGTCGCGCGGGGCGGCTTCAATGCCCCTCTTTAACGCATCGATCGCCTTGTCTTGTCTGCCTTGCGCCGAATAAAGCACGCCAAGATTGTTCCACGCGCCGGATAGCGACGGCTTGCGTTTGACCGCCTCCAGCAAGTACTCCTCGGCGGCGGCTAGCTTGGATTGTTTGGCCAGCGCCAGCCCTAGCCCTTGGAGCGCTTCCGCCGATGCCGGCTCGACTCTGATCGCTTCGCGGTAATACCGCTCTGCCAGCGGCTGGCGATTCAACTTGTCCGCCGCCTGTCCAGCGTTGAGAATCGCGTACAACGCGTTGCTCTTGGTCTGAAGCGATTGCTCGAACGCGTCCAACGCCGGCTCGTATTGCCCGCGCGCCAGCGCAATGCCGCCGGTTTCATTCCAAGCCTCGGCCGATTTGGGATCGGCGGCCAGTGCGCGGTCGAGAAACTTTGACGCTTCGTCGAACCGGTTCGCTTCGCGGTGAACCTGTGCGGCCAACACCAGCGTCCTGACATTATCGGGTTGCCGGGCCAGGGTCGCTTCCAGATATGGCAGCGCCTGCTCCGGGTAGCCGCACCAAAGCAGCGACGCGCCCAGTTTGAAAAAATCACGCGTGCCCGTTGGCTCGCGCCGCTCTCGAAGGTCCCAGGCTACCTGTTCCGTCGACGGAGCCGCCGCGTAGATCTTGATCGCCTTCCCGTCGGCGTTGAGAAGGAGCCGCAGAGGAAGTTCCAACGGCGCGCGATATTCAAACAGGTAGCGGCGAAACAGCGAGTAAGCAGAAAGGTTCGGATTGTCCGCATCTACGACAAACAATCCAGGCCCTTTTTGTTTTTCGGGAAGCGGGACCGGATCGTCGAACCAGGTGTCTTGCAGACGAGGCTGATTGTCGCTGTTCACGGCTTTGGCCGCAATTGGCGCCGTCGGTTTGAAAACGCGCACCTCGACGGGAGCCGCGCCTTCCTTCATGTCGTAGAGGCGGCCCGGCTTCAGGCCTTCGAATTTTTGTACAGCGCCGGAAGGCCAAGTCACTGTCACGTGGTTAACCGTTTCGACGCCGAAATACAACGTCTTCGTATGCTGCGAAAGATAGCCCGATCCAGCGCCAATCCATTTGGTCTGGCCATCGACCGCGATCCGCGCGCCGATCGCATCGCGGTTCGACTTCAAGCCCCGCAATCGAAAGGCGATGCGCTCGCGCGCCTGCCCGCACCGATTACGCAGCACACGCAACTGCGGACCCCGGCGGTTTTTCAACAGCACGTCCAAGCAGCCGTCACCGGTCAGTTCGGTTACGGCGAACGCCCGGCTATCGTCGGCGAAGTTGAGTCCCGATTCGGCCGAAGCGTCACGGCAACGGCCCTCGGCGCGCACATAGTACACATTCGGCTCGTTACCGTTCCAAGAGTAGCCTTCGCGGATGAACTGATTGATCGCGTTCCATCCCGCTTCATAAGCGGCATCGGCGCGCGCATCGGCCGGAGTCTTGGCCACAACTTGCCGCCAGAAGAAACTCATCAGATCGGGCTGCTTGTCGCCGGTCATCATCCCGCAGGTAAGCAGCAACTCGGCGCGTCCATCGTTATCGAAATCGATCGCGTCGGCCGACCATCCCCAGCGGCCCATTTCGACGCCAAGCGCCGCGGCCTCGCTCGCGAACTTGCCGTTGCCCAGATTGCGATAGTACGAGTTGCCTTTCGTGTGGCCGCGCCAAGCCTCGTTGAATGCGTGCGGGAACGCTTTGTGGCGAACCACAGCCTGGCCCGCCGCGGTCCACATATTCGCGACGTAGAGATCGGGGCGTCCGGTGCCGGAACCGTCGAACCAACAGGCGCTCATCCCCGGGCCGATGTCTTCAACGCCTGCTTCGGCGGCGACATCGCGGAAGCGTCCGTTTTCGTTCTTGTAAAGATTGTTGCGGCCGAAATCGTTAGCGACGTAGAGGCTGGGGAAGCCGGAGTTATCGTAATCGGCCCAGGCGGGCGCGAAGCTGTAGCGGTCGTTGTTCTGATGGAGGCCCACCTGCACGGTCACATCCTCGAAGTGTGTGCCGGTGTTGCGGAATAGAAAATTCGGCGGGCCATTGCGCGCGTCGAAGTAGGGGACGGGATATCGGAACTGCGCTTCGCTTTGGAAAAAGCTGTAGCAGCACATGTAAATGTCGACGCGCCCGTCTCGATCGTAGTCGGCGGCGGCCATGCCGGTGAAACCGCCTTGTGGCGCGTTGGCAAAGCGGAAAGCTTCGAGTTGCAGCGTGAACTTGCCTCGGCCATCGTTTAGAAATAGCAGCGGCCCGCTGGAGCGGAGCACGATGAGGTCTTGCAATCCGGAGTTACGCGTGTCGAGGAAGAGGGCGCAAGACGTGTCGTCGACGACATCGACGCCGCTCGATTTCGCGATGTCGATGAGTTTCGTTCCGTTGAAGCGGAACAGTCTGTTGGGAAGGCCGCCGGGCTGGCAGACGTAGATTTCATCAACGCCGTCATTGTCGATATCGCCAACCGCGATGCCGTTGTTACCGAAGATGTCGATGCCCGTCGATGGATCCAGACGCGCGAGCCAGTAGGGGATACCGCGAGAGAGTTGCTCGTCGTCGAGGACAGCGCCAGTGATGTCGGCGAAGCGATCGCCCGCCGGCGGCGCGGGCGGCGGCGGCATCGGAGGACCGGCGCCGAAGACATCGGTGCCCGATGCGATCAGGCCACGGTAGGGTTCATAGGGCGGATCGTTCTTATAACGGATCGCAGGTTGTGCGTTCGAAGGCGCCGCGAAAGCGAGTGGAAGAGCGAGGGTCTGCCGGCGAGTTACCACAACATCCACTCTTGGAGTTTGGGCGCCAGCGCGGCGGGATCGAGTTTCGCCGGCGTGGTGAAATCGCGCGGCGCGATGACGAGTATTTCGTCCATCGCCGCGGCCGCGAACACATGAACCGTATTGCGGACATACTCCGCGTACTTCTCGAACTCCTGCCAGATGTAGAGATAGAACATCTCGAGATCGACGTAGGTGCCAAGCGTATCGACCTGCGTCGGGATGACGTTCGACTTGTCCTGATCGGCGTAGATGAGCAGCGACGAGAATGGCTTCATCTTGTTGCGAATACCAAACGACGAGACGACGCACGACGGCCGCGCGCGCCGTACCGCTTGAACAGCGGCCCATTCGACGAAGGTGTTGTTGATCAGCAGCGTGCCATTGCCCGCCAGCAGAACGGCGCGAGTAAATTCGGCAAGCGCCGGATCGCGCGCGAGCGCGCCCTCACTCGTCAAAAGCTTCATCTGCTTCAAGCGCGCGCCAAGTTCGCGCGGGCCGCGAATCTGTTCCTTCTCGACGGTCTGCTGCACGTCGCTCATCAGGCGCTGCCGATAGGCGGCAAGCGCATCGTAGCCGAGCGAGACGACGCCGGGAGGCGCTGCGATATCGGAGGAGGCTTGAATCAGCCACCGATCATAGGGCGCTGGCGTGCCGGCGCTCAACAAAGGCACGATGTGTTTGGCGGGATCGAGAGGCTCGGTGAGGGGCACGCGGCGGCCCTGCAGTTTGGTCCAGAGGCGGTCCGGACCAACGGGAAGATCGCTCGGCGACAAGACGACGGAGACACGCGGCCGGCCGCGTCGTCGAACATCTTCTTCGAGGACTGGGTCAAGCCGGGAAAAGAGTTTGGCGATTTCGGCGCGCCAGGCGGGATAGTGCGGATTGCGATTGAGGAAGTCGACCTGATCGAGCGTGAAGGTCCGCCGCGGCCAATTCTTTTCGTTGACGCCCATCGTCACTTCGGCCCTTCGCAGCGGGACGAACAGTTCGTCGAACTCGTCTTTCGGCAACTTATCGATCAGGGTGAAGAGCCGCTCAAAGTAGTTGCGTTCGGCTGGGAAAAGCGACTCGTAGTCCTTAATCTGATCGAAGAAGAAGGTCGAAAACGTCGCCGGGATACGATCGAAAAGACCCTTGTCGATGAGCGCTTGGAGGACGGGCGAAATCATTTAGACGATCTCGGGAATCGGCTTGCCGGCGGCGTCGAACTTCACGCCAAGGAGTTTAGCTGCGGTGGCGGCGATGTCGACATGAGCGATCGGACCTTCGGTCTCGCCTTTGTCGACGCCGGCGCCAAGTGCGAGCATCCACATATTGCGGCAGGACGCGTCGCCGGAGCGGTGGTTGAGGAAACCATTCGCGGCGTTGATGTCGCCGTCGCGGCCCAGTTCGGGCAGAACAAGTACGGTGGTCTTGTCCTTGTAGGCGCTGTTTTCGCGGACCTCGTCCCAGAGCATACCGACAAGCCGGTCGGTGCGCGTGACGGCTTGGAGGTACAGCGAATACGATCCCCAGTGCGCAACATCCATGTCCCAGAAGTTGACAAGAATGAGTTGCGGCGCGAATTCCCGCATCACTTCGCGCGTGATGAAGAAGGTCAGCTCGTCACCCGACGTTGGCGCTTCGGGACCGTGGATGTACTCGACCAGCGCGTGTGTCAGCGTGTCGCGGACCTTCTTGTCGAGCTGTCGGCCTCCCTTGAAAATGGTCCAGCCGACGCCTTCGCAACCTTCCTGCAATATCGTTTCGAGCCGGCGCTGCACGTTCGACCGATCCGCGACACCAAGCTCTCCACCCTTCGACACAACATCCTTGACCGCTTCGAGAAGAAGTTGCTTCGGCAGGACAACATTGGTATTGGGCGCAATGCTGGCGAAACTCTTGTTGGTGCAGATGGCCCAGGTTTCGGCGGGGCTGACCCTTCGCTGCGATCTAAAGCTCTCGAAGATCGTCGGTGACGCGGGCGGTTGAAAACCGAAGTCATCGACGCGCTGCCATTGTCCGGTGAGAATCGACGCGGTCGAGTTGAAGTGCGAGAGGACGCCGAGGTTGCGGCAATCTCTAAAAAAATGCCCCGCCGGTTGCAGCTCCGCAAGGCGCGGGATATTGCGAAGTCCGTCCTTGCTGAACGTCTCGGCATAGCGGACGCCGCCGCCGAAAGTGACGATGATGACCTTGCGCTTGGCGTCGCTCGGCTGCGCGGCGATGGCGCCGAGTTGGTTGGCGACGGTGAGTCCGGCGGCTTGCAGGAACTGGCGCTTGGACAGCATCAGTAGTCCATGATCTCGCCGCCCTTTATTTTGCGGCGGACTTTGGGATCGAGTTTCCACCCGGATTTCGCGGCTTCCGGATTGAGATCGAGCGGCGTGTCGTAGCCGGCCAGGATCTCGCCGGTCGGCGAATAGTAGGGGCCGATGTCGCACGCCATCGAGCCCTTTCCTTCGGCCACGAACGTGATCGAGGTGATGAGCTTGGCCGATTTGTAACCGTACTTGGAAGGGTCGAGCAAGCGCAGCGGCGCGCCATGGGCAGGCGTCAGCGGCTTGCCGGCTAGGTCGAGGCACATGAGCACGCGCGGGTTGGCCATTTCAGTAAGCGACATGTACTCGTACCACTTATCGTGGCAGTCGATGCGGATGGCCTTGGCGGCCTTTGTGGGCTTGACGATATCGAGCAACGCGCCGAAGCGAAAGCCGCCCCAGTTGGCCCGCGAACTCCAGCACTGCACGCATTTCATGCGGGCGCTTTGCTGCTCTTGTTGCAGCGCGCGAAGATCCGCGACGGCAAAGGACGAGGGCTTTTCGACCAGGCCTTTGATCGATAGCCGCCACTTGGCGGCGTCGATCGGCGGCACTGGGTTGTACCACATCTGACGAAAGCCGAGAGCGTCGGGTATATCGGAAGGCAGCAGCAATTTCGACTGTTGCGCCCGCAGCGCCGCGGCGCCGAATAGGAGATGGCGGCGGATCATTGGCGCACCTTCAGATCGAGGTGTTTGGTCGCGGCCTGCCGTTTGTCGGCTTCGGCTTTTTCCTGCGCAGAGAGCGTTTCGAAGCGGGCTTTGGCGGCCTGGGATTTGGCGGGTTGATTCAGCCGCGCGTAGACGCGGATCAATCGATATTGCGGGCCGGGGTTCTTCGGCGACAGCCGCGCCGCCTTCTCGAACGCAAGAGCCGCCGAGGCGTAGTCGCCCGATTGTTCGTGTAGCGCCGCGAGTTCGAAATGGCTATCCCAGATATTGGGATTGAGGGCGATGGAACGCTTGAGCGCGGCGGGATCGGCGGCGGCCTTGCCGTAGAGGAAATGACCCAATGGGTTCTGCGGATGTTTTTTGGCGAAACGCTCGAAGGCGGCTTTGACGTCGGCGGCGCGATCGCCGGCGTGTTCGGTGATGCGCCCCAGGAAGAGGACGGGTTGTTCGGCGTCCGGGTCGCGCTCGGCGGCGTCGAGAAAAGAAGCGACGGCGTTACTGAAGCCCTGTTGGCCATAGTAGGCGACGCCGAGCGAAAGATGAACCTGCGCGCTTTGCGGAAAGCGGGCGCGTGCCGCTTCGAGAACGATCGCGGCTTCCTTAAAGTTTCGCGTGGAAAGCAGGAGGTTGCCGAGTTCGGTGTAGTTGCTCTCGCGGGTCGGCTCGGCGCGAATCGCTTGTTGCAACCGCACGACGGCCTGCGCCGGGTCGGTGGCGCCTTGCAGCGCGAGTAGGAGAAAAGCGAGCATGATGCGAAAACCCCGCCACAGGCCTTGCGGCATGTGGCGGGGCCCTAGTTTTGATTGTAGTTTAGAACATGAAGCGCAGCGCGAACTGCACGTTACGCGCGGTGCCGGGCAGCGTGGCGCTCAAGCGCCCGAAGTTGCCGGAACCTTGCGTATTGCCGATCGAGCCAACCGCGAAACGCGGCGTGTTGCCCATGTTCAACCATTCGGAGCGGAACTGCAGTTTCTTCGACTCGGTGATCTGGAAGCTCTTGAAGATCGAGAAGTCGATGGCTGCGATTCCGGGGCCGACGCCGGTCTGTGGACCGATGTTGCCGAACGTGCCGACGGCCGGGGACTGCACCGCGGTCACGTCGAACCACTGATCGGGCGTGCGGCCGGAAGCCGGCGCCTGCATCGGGTCTTTCCCGCTGACGGCGTCCGGACGGCAGGCGTTAAACGAGCCGACGCAATTCTGCGAACGGAAGGTGAACGGTTGGCCGGACGAGAACGTCACGATACCATTCGTCTGCCATCCGCCGACGATGAGGTCGGCGCCCTTGCCGAGGCTGTTGGCGAACTTCTTGCCTTTGCCGAGCGGCAGGTCGTAATTAAAACTCGTGGCGGAGCGGTGACGGATATCCCAGGCGGCCGAGCCGTATTCACAGCCGAAACCACAGTTGATATCGACGACCCCGAAGCCGCTCGATCCCGACAACGTCGTGCCCGTGTTGGCGAAAGTATGGCCCCAGGTGTAGGACGAGACTAGCGATAGGCCGTTGGACAGCCGCTTCTCGAACTTCGCGGCCAGAGCGTTGTAGTTCGAGATACCGAAGGTCGAAGTCAGCGAAACGCCGCCGCGGAGGAACGGCCACATGCGGCGCGAGTTGACGTCGGCGTTGGGACGCGGATCGTTGCGAGGTGTGTTCGGATCCCAGTTGATCAATTGGCGGGTGCCCTTCGAACCGATGTAACTCAATTCGAGAGCCGATCCCCACCCGAAGTCGCGTTGGATCGTCGCGTTCCACTTGTAGACAAGCGGATTGCGGAAGTTCGCTTCTACGCCGCGGAAGCTGATGTTGGCGGGCAACGAGAAGGTGTCCAACGGCCAGCCGTCCGAAAAGCGCTTCAGGAACGGATGACCAACTTGGAACGCGGAGGCCAGGTTCAAGTCCATGATTTGGTTGAACGGCACGCCTTCGCCGCGATTCGGGCTTCCGCCCTGGTTTTCTTCTCCACCATAGAACAGGCCGATGCCGCCGCGGACAACCATCTTCTGCGACATCTGATAGGCGACACCAATGCGAGGCCCAAAGTTGGTCTTGTCCCACGGGATCAGGAATTTACCGACGTTACCGCGATTGACCTTGATGGCGCCGAAGTCGCGAGTGAAGTTCACCGGAAGCGCCGCATCCTGGTTCGGTCCCTTCGGGATGTAAAGAGTAACATCCTGCGGGATGTAATTGGATTGCCGCGCGAACCGCTCGCTGATTGGCGAGAACAGTTCGTAGCGGATGCCGATGTTAAACGTCAACTTCGCCGTTGCCTTCCAGTCATCCTGGTAGTACCACGCATGAGCGGACTTCTCCGAGGAGATAAAGTTCGTCGTGGTCAGGCGCGAGTCTCCGGGGAGACCGAGCAAAAACGAGGCGGTTCCGTCACCGGTCTGCCCGGCGAATTCCGGAATGTTCGTGCGATTAGTCGGGAAGCGGAAGTGGCCGCGCGACGAGGGAACCTGGAAGAACGGGAACTGAATCGGCCGGTATTCGTAGCCGAACTTGTGCGCGTGCTTGCCTTTGACGATCGAGACATTCTGAATGAAGTCCCAAACATTGTTGTATTCCTTGGTCGGAAGCCAGTTGCTGCCGCCGAAGCCAGAGTAGCCGCCGGGCTCGATAAGTGGCAGGCCGCCGTTATCGGCGGTTGCGCCGGTCGGATTGAGGCCGCCGATTCCGATGGCCGCGAATTGATCGGTGCCCTTGTTGCCCTGGAAGCGTTGCGTGATCAGGCGGCTAAACGCGGCGCGCGACTCGGTGAGAATCGTGGGCGTCCAAACACGGGTCCAAGAGACCATGGCGTTACGGCCCTGGTTTTTTTCTTCCGCGCCGTTAAAGCCGGAGCCGTCGAGCGCGCCCGGTAGCGGGGGCGTGATGAGCTTGTTCTCTTCGGACCAGCTCAACGACCCGAACAGGGAGTCTTTGTCGGACAGGCGATGATCGATGCGGACATCGAACTGATCGTTGTCCTGCTTGGCGGGCGCGGTGGGCAGGTAGTTCGCCCCCGGAAGCCGGTCGTTCAGGTTCTGATTCGGATTCGGGAACAGGTCCATGAGCTTCTTGGCGGCCGGATCGAAGCGCGAAGCGGGAATCATGTTGCCGGGGAACAGGTCGCGCACAACGTTGCCGTTGGGAGCGTTGCGCTGCGTGGCGATGTCGTAAACGCCGCCGACCGGGATCTGGCGTCCGAGAGCGTCAACGGAAGTAGAGACCGCGCCGAGAAGGCTCGAGAAATTGCCGTTACGGAACTCCGGCTTCGCGATCGTGATCGGCGTGGTGACGCCGCCGAGACCGGGGATGATACCCGAGAGCGAGCGAACACGAGTGCCCTGCCAATCGGCGAACCAGAACGTCTTATTCTTGACGATCGGACCACCGATTGCCGCGCCGTATTGATTCTGGCGAACGTAAGGACGACGCACACCGGCGCGATTACGCTCCCAGGTGTTGGCGTTGAACTTGTCGTTTTGCAGGAATTCAAATACCGTGCCGTGAAGTTCGTTGGTGCCGGACTTGATCGTGACGTTCACGACGCCGCCGGCGCCGCGGCCATATTCGGCGGAGTAGCCGTTGGTCACAACCTTCATTTCGCCGATCGCCTCGACCGAGGGGCCGATAACGTAGGCGGTTTGATTAATGAAGTCGATGACGTTGACGTTGTTGTCGACACCATTGAGAAGGAAGTTATTCTGCCCGTTGGAACGAACGCCGTTGGCGGAAAAACCGCCGCCGGCGGCGTCGCGAGCGCCTTGTTCGGCCGGAACGACGCCCGGAGCCAAGGGAGCCAAAAATGTAAACTTGCGCTGGCCGCCGAGAGGAAGCTCGCTGACCTGCTTTGCTTGCATGGTGTTGCCGAGGGTCGTCGTTTCCGTCTGGAGGAGCGGCGCCGCGGCGGTGATTTCGACCGATTGATTCACTTCACCAACCGACAAAGCGATGTTGACGCCAACGCGCTCGCCAGCCGTCAGAAGGATGTCCTTCTGGGTGGAGGTTTTGAAGCCGGGGGCGCCGACTTCGATTGTGTAGGTGCCCGGCCGCAGCAGGGTGCGGACATAGGTGCCGGAGGTGTCGGTCGTGGTTTCCTGACGGATACCGGTTGACGTTTCGGTGAGGGCGACTCGGGCGCCGGCGACGACGCCACCGGATGCATCGGTGACGGTGCCGGTAATTGTGCCGAGATCGCGTTGTGCAAACAAAGCACTGGTAGCCATTACAGCAACGGCTGCCAGCCGTTGGAAGCTAGCTTTCATTAAAAACTCCCGTAGAGATTTGGTGCGCTAGGCGCGCACAGATACTGGGAGTATACCAAACCCATTACTCCTACAACAGTTCTCGGCAGAGACTTTAATGAACGCGCCGGACGAAAGCGAGTAGGCCGTCGATTTCAGCGAGCGACAACATCTCCGGCGCCCTCACGCGAACCTCCGGTTGACATATCTCGTTCATTCCGCTATAGTTTTCTGGTATCTGAAGCTCCTTCATCGCGTGTTGGGGCGTTTTCTATCGGCCGGCACAGGGGGCTAGTTCCACGGGATTGCAGAGTCCCCGCTGTCGCGCCCGGAGAATAGGCAATGGGCAACAATCCCGACAATCCGACTCCGGAATTTGCAGCTTCGGGCTCTTGGTCCGAAACTGACGCTCCGCACGGCGCTCCAGGCATGCCGGGTCCGCCCGCCGAAGGCGTTTCCGAGGACGACGAAATCTTCACCGAAGAGATGCTCGAAGCCTCGCTTCTCGAAGACTACAGCCATTTCGCTCCGCCTGCCGAGGGCGAAGTCCTCCAGGGCAAGGTGCTTAAAGTTACGGCGAACGAGGTCATCGTCGACTTCGGCTACAAGTCGGAAGGCGTCGTACCGATAGCACAGATCCCCGTCGTCGACGGCAAACCCGCCGTGCAACAAGGCGACGTGCTCGAGGTTATGGTCGAGAAGGGCGGCGCGCTCACTCCCGAGGGCTACGTTCCGCTTTCGCACCGGCGAGCGCAAAACATGAAGGCCTGGGAAACTCTCGAGCAAGCCTTCCGCGATAACTTACTGATTAGCGGCCGGGTATCCGGGCGCATCAAAGGCGGACTCAGCGTCGATGTCGGCGTCGAAGCCTTCATGCCCGGCTCCCAGGTCGATCTCCGTCCGGTCTACAATCTCGACTCCCTGGTCGGCCAGGACATCGCGGTCCGCATTCTGAAGTTGAACCGGCGACGCTCGAATATCGTCGTCAGCCGCAAGGCTGCTCTCGAACTGGAGACCGGAGATCGCAAGTCTTCGCTCCTCAGTGAAGTGGCCGAAGGTTCAGTTCTCCAGGGCATCGTCAAGAGCCTGACCGAATACGGCGCGTTCATCGATCTCGGCGGAATCGACGGGCTGCTTCATGTCAGCGACATGAGTTATGGCCGCGTCACCCACCCGAACGAAGTTGTTCACGCCGGCCAGGAATTGACGCTCAAGGTTCTCAAGTTCGACAAAGAGAAAGAGCGCCTCTCGCTGAGCCTCAAGCAAATGGCGCCCGATCCCTGGGATACCGTGCAGGCGCGCTACACGCCGGGCTCCCGCGTCATCGGTCGCGTCGTCTCGATCACCGACTACGGTTCGTTCGTTGAACTCGAACCCGGCGTCGAAGGCCTGATTCACATCTCCGAAATGACTTGGTCGCGCCGCATGAAACATCCGTCAAAGGTCGTGCGTGTCGGCGATACGGTCGAAAGCGTCGTGCTCGAAATTAAGCCGAAAGACCGCCGCGTCTCTCTGGGCATCAAGCAGTTGGAAGTCGATCCCTGGACAACCGTCGGCGAACGCTATGCGATCGGCAGCGTCGTCGAAGGACGCGTCCGGAAGCTCTCGGACTTCGGCGCGTTTATTGAAATCGAAGAGGGCATCGACGGACTCGCGCACGTCTCGGATCTCTCCTGGACGAAACACATCAAGCATCCCTCGGAGTTCTTGAAAAAGGGCCAAATCGTTCCGGCCGTAATCCTCAGCATCGATCCCTCGACACGCCGCCTTTCGCTCGGTGTCAAGCAGTTGCAGCCCGACCAATGGGAGTCTTTCTTCTCAAGCCACCACACCGGTGATATCGTGACCGGCAAAGTCTGCCGCAGCGCCGCGTTTGGCGCCTTCGTGGAAGTCGCACCCGGCGTCGAGGCTCTCTGCCACTCCTCCGAAATCGTCGCGCCATTGAAGGACAAAGCGACATTACCGGTCGGCACGGAACTGCGGTTTAAGATCATCCGCATGAATCCCGCCGAGAAGAAGATCGGCCTCAGCCAGAAAGCGGCGATCGTCGACGAAGAACGCCAGCGTATGGCGGAGTATCAGAAAAACGCGGCCGCCGCTTCCACGGCGACCAAGGGGGCGGCGTCGGAGACCGCCGCCCCCGAACCGACAACGACGGAGAATACGAATGACGAAGGCTGACTTGATCGAAGAAGTTTCGCGAGTGACCGAACTCACGCGGAAAGACGCGGAAGTAATTGTCGAGGCGATTTTCGACAGTGTCGTGCGCAGCTTGCGCGAAGGCGACAAAATCGAGATTCGCGGCTTCGGTAGCTTTCGCACGCGCCAGCGGCAACCGCGCGTGGGCCGGAATCCCAAAACCGGATCCCGCGTCGAAGTGCCCGCCAAACGCATTCCGTTCTTCAAGCCCAGCAAGGAATTGAAGGACCTGGTGAACGGCGCGGCCACGCCGTAACTCCATGGACCGGTTGTGGAGCCCGTGGCGCTATCGCTACGTCACAAAATCGGAACCCGCCGCCCCGCAAGGCGTTTGTATCTTCTGCGATAAGGCGCTCGGCGGCGACCGCGAAAATCTAATCGCATACCGCGGCCGGTACAACTACGTGCTTCTGAATTTGTATCCCTACACGAACGGTCACGTAATGATCGCGCCGTACGCGCACGTCGATTCGCTGGCCGCTCTCGACGGCGCCGCCGCGCAAGAGATGATGGCGCTCGCCCAGCGGACCGAGTCGGTCCTACGCTCGGTCTACTCGCCGGGCGGCATCAACATCGGCATGAACCTGGGCGAGTGCGCCGGCGCGGGCGTCGCCGGGCATATTCACCTGCACCTCGTGCCGCGATGGCCAGGCGATGCGAACTTCATGACGGTCACCGGCGAAACCCGCGTTCTGATCGAAGAATTATCCGTTACCTGGGAAAAGTTGACGGCCGCGTTCAGCGCTTCTTAACCGGCTTGCAGAGCCCCCGGCCGATTTCGATTTCCGCGGCGATCAATCCGAACGCGGACCAGTTCTCGACGTCCCCGGCGGCCCGCTGCCACTCCGCGCAAGCCTGTTCCTTGCGGCCGTTCAGGTGATGCCACAATCCAACGCCGTAGCCGATCGTCGGAACCGCGTTGCCGCCTTCGCCGGCCGCCGACTGCGCCACGCCCTTGTAAAGCAGCAGCGTCTTGAAGTACGACTGATTCTCCTTGACGTTCATCGTTTCGCCAATCGTCGCCAGCAACTTCGCCGCTTCGTCCGGCTTCCCTGCCCGCCGCAACGCGCGCCACGTCCACTCGGTAATCGCCACGCGCGAGTCATCGTCCATCGCATGACAGGGGCGCCATCCCGCGGGTAGGCCCTTCAAGAAGTCGGGCCGCGGTTGCCCTGCCATCGCGAGGCAGCGCTGATACTCGCGCGCCGCGTGATTGAAGTCGCCCCGCAGATAAAACGCGAGACCAAGATGATAGGAGACATCGAAACTCGCCGGCGCCATTTCCGCGGCCTTCTTCAAGTCGGCGATTGCAAAATCAAACTTGCGCGTCGAAATGAAGCGATGGCCTCGGAAGCGAAGAAACCGCAAGTCGCCGGGATGTTCGTCGAGCCCGCGTGTATAAAGCGGAATCGACTGGCTAAACCGCAGCAGCACGTCGCGAGCGCGCGCGGCGGCCAGCAACAGTTCGGCCGAGTTCGGGTCTTTCGCCAGTGCGATGTCAGCCCTCTCGACCGATCCGGTCGAATCGGCTTTTGCGAAATAGGCCTTGCCTTGCGGCGAAAACGCTTCCTGCGCCGAAAGCGCGCCGAGAGCGGCCAACCAGAGTGTCGCCTTCGCCATATAAGAACAGTATGGCAGCAAGAATGGTGTATGATTGATCAAAAGTAATTGGGTGTAGGAACGGATGCAGCGAAAGCTCGTTCAATTCGCGCTGATTGCGGCGTTGTGTATCGGCGCCTACTTCCCTTTTCTCGACCTGCCTCTGATCAGCGACGATTACCTGCAAATCGATCTCGGACGCCGCTACGGGCCGGTCTCCTCCTGGGGCGCCCTGGCCGAGGACGGGTTGTATCGCTGCCGCGCAACTTCAATTGTTCTGACCCACTGGACAGAGCAGATTATCGGAATTCACAGCAGCGCCTTAAATCTATCCAGTCTCGGACTGCACTTCCTCAACTGCCTGCTCGTCTTCGCCGCAGGCTGCTGGCGGCGAATCGGCTACAAATTGTCGTTCATCGCGGCCTGCATATTCGCCATGTACGAGCGGCCGCAAGAAGCGGTAGTCTGGTACGCCGCGCTGCCGGAACTGCTGGTCTTCTTCTTCGTCGTGGCGGCGCTGATCGCCTGGATCCGATTCGTCTCGGAAGGCGCATGGCGATGGTATGCCCTCACTTGGGCGGCCTTTCTGCTCGTGTTGCTCTCCAAGGAATCGGCCGTTGTATTCGGCCCGCTGGCATTGGCCATCGGCCTTTTCGAAAAACTGCCTTGGCGTAGGCTGACGTTGACGATCGCTCCGTTTGGGGCCGCCAGCATGATCTACTACTTTGCCGCACAAGCGCAGCGGGACACACACTTGCATTTCAACGATGGCACCTTTTCACTGGCGGCGCCGTTCCTGCTTGTGATCGCACGCAGCCTGGGCCGACTGTATTGGATGTGGGGCATTATCGCCGCGGGTTACTTACTCTACGTGAACCGCCGCGAAAACTGGCGGTGGATCGCCGCGGCCACGGTCTGGATGGCGATCGCGCTCCTGCCGTATTCCTTCCTGACCTACCAGGACGCGGTGCCGAGCCGCCACACCTACCTGGCCTCGGTGGGCCGCGTTGTTCTGGTTGCTCTCGCGTTCGAAGCGTTACCGAAGCGGCGCACCGCGGCGCTGGCGGCCGCGGCCTTCTCGATGTATCAAATCGGCTATCTGTGGTTCTACAAATACCCGCAATACGTCGAGCGCGCCGAACCGACCGAACGCCTGATTGCCGCGGCGGAGAAACACCGCGGGCCAATGAAGCTCGACTGCTTTCCCTACACGCGGGAAGTGGCGGAATTAACGCTGCGGATCCGAACGGCCGGCGCGGCGTGGCTCGAAGAAGAAGACGCGGAAGGCGTCCTGAAGGTCGACGGCTGCACGCGCAATCATCGGCCTAGCGGATCTTCTTCCGGTTCCGGTTCGGGCTCCGGCGCCGGTTCGACCGGCGGCGGCGACTGAGTAAACTCCATCCGCCAACTCGATCGGCCTTTGATAAACAGCCGCGCGGACTTTCCCGCGATCGTATCGGTCTCGAATGCTCCGGTTCCCCAGATTTGCGGATAATAACCCGGCGCGAAGCCGATCTGCGAGCCGTCGAGAATCTTAACCGGCGTGGTCCACGACGACGGACTGCTGAGATCGCCGATGAACGCCATGTATATCCCTTCCTGCGGCCACTCCTTCTTGCAGCAGGCTTGATTCATGATGACAACGTGGCGCTGGATTTCGTAGTTCCAATGAACGGCGGCGCCCCAGAACGAGTCGGATTCGGCGAAGTCCCACGCCCGCGCGGCGGGCAGCACCGGTGTGAGCGCGCCATCCAGCCCGGGTTGTTTCCACTCGCCGTTGTGATACTTGTGGACCGCGCCTTCCGGATGCGCGCGGTCCTCGAAGGCCATACGCACCATCGCCACGCCCTGCGTGTGAGCCGGGCCGGTGTAATTGGTGAACAGAAAATAGAAATGCTTCTTTTCCTGGTCGAGAATGACGGAGAAGTCTCCATGTCCGCCTGCGAAGAAACCGTTCTGCGCATTGCAGTTGATGCCGTCGCCGGAACGCAGCACGATGCCGAGATCGGTGAAGTGTTTGCCACCGTCGGTCGATAACAGCGCGCCGATGCGGGGCGCTGCCATCTTGCCGCCGCAAAGTCCGGCCTGCTCGTTGTGATACCAGGCGTAAATCGAACCGTCTTCATCGCGCCAGATCGCTTCGATCCACATCGGAAAATGAGCGGAGCTGTCGACGGTCGGGCCAGCGGCCATCTGAAGCGACTCGACGCTCGCGCCCGTCATCATGAAACGCTCGCCGCCGGTGGACGTGTAGACCCGCAACACCCCGTCGACCTAAACACCCGGGCTGTTGCCATCGATAATTGGCGCCGGCATTCGAACTTCAGGAGCGGCGTAAATAGAGGCGGTCTGTGCGTGAGAGAGTGGAGTTGTCCCCAAATCTGAGACACGAGTCTAGACACACAAAAATTCCCAAAGGAGAATTTGAGTCATGTCCGTGTCACGAAGTGGAGTTGTCCCCAAATCTGAGACACGAGTCTAGACACACAAAAATTCCCAAAGGA
>VFZW01000103.1 GCA_016871055.1 Acidobacteriota bacterium | reverse complement strand
GCCGCCGCCGAAACCATTGGCGCTTTCGGCGGCAGCAGTTTAGCCACCAGTTGCACAAGCGGATTCAGCAAATACGCCAGCAACAGCGCGACGGTGAAGACGAGAATCGTCGTGCGCGCGAGCCACGCGAGTTCGAGTGCGACGAGAATCGCGACAACGGTCCATGTGGCGCGGGCGGCGCGCGAATCGAGGCCAAGCATGATCGTCTTTCAAGCTAACATTACTGAAGGCGAATCCGATGCGGGAACGACTGGCGGAATTGCGAACCCTGGAAGCGAAGTTACGCGAAGGCGGCGGCGCGGCCAAAATCGACAAGCAACATCGTGACGGCAAAATGACGGCGCGCGAACGTCTCGCCGCGTTGCTCGATCCAGCCGCGGCGTCGTTCGAAGTCGGCCTGCTCATCGCGCACGATCTCTACGAGGGACAGGCGCCGGGCGCGGGAGTGGTCACGGTCGTCGGCAAGATCGCGGGCCGCGTCGCGGTAGTCGTCGCCAACGACGCCACCGTTAAGGCCGGCGCGTGGTGGCCGGAAACCATTACGAAAATTCTTCGCGCGCAAGAGATCGCGATGCGCAATCGCATTCCGATCGTTTATCTCGTCGACTCGGCGGGCGTAAATCTACCGTTGCAGGACGGCATATTTCCGGGTCAATACGGAGCCGCCCGAATCTTCTACTACAACTCCCTGATGCGCCGAAAACTGCGCGTACCGCAGATCGCCGCGGTCATGGGAATGTGCATCGCCGGCGGCGCGTATCTCCCGGCTCTGTCGGATGTCGTCTACATGGTCGAAGGCACTAGTTTCATGGGACTCGGCGGACCCAATCTCGTTAAGGGCGCGACAGGACAAGTAACGGGCGCCGAAGCGCTGGGCGGCGCGACGATGCATACCACCGAATCCGGCGTTGCGCATTTTCGCGCCGTCGACGACGCCGATTGCATCCGCCAGATCCGCGCCCGCTTTGAATCATTTCCGAAGCCAAACGTTCCTGCCGCCGACCCCGGCCCCGCCGCCGATCCCGCGCGCCTGTACGACGTGTTGCCCGCCGATCATCGCTTGCCATATGCGATCGAAGAGGTGCTCGGTTCCATTCTCGACGCCGATGGCTTCACCGAATTTCAGCCCGAGTTCGCGCCGGAGTTCTTGTGTGCGGAAGCGCGGCTGCAAGGGCGTGCGGTAGGTGTGATCGCGAACAGACGCGGGTTTCTGAAATCGGCCAAAGGCCCGCGCATCGGCGGAATCGTCTATACGGAATCGGCGCGCAAGGTCGGCTACTTCGTCGAAAACGCCGAGCGAGCGCGCTTGCCGCTGCTCTACCTGCAAGACGTGAGCGGCTTCATGGTCGGCGTCGACGCGGAGAAAAGCGGCATCATTCGCGCCGGCGCGGAAATGGTCGAATCGATGGCCTGCGCGACCGTGCCGAAAATCGTCGTCACCATCAATCACGCCTCCGGCGCCGGCTACTACGCCATGGCCGGACAAGGCTTCGATCCGCACTTCACCTTTTCCTGGCCGACCGCCCGAATCGGCGTGATGGAAGGCGACTCGGCCGTGCAAGCCGTTCATGGCCCCGAACTGGAGCGCCTGAAACAAGCCGGACAGCCCGTGCCCGCCGAACTGGCGGAAAAAATCGCGAAGACGCGCGCCGACTACGAACGCTGGCTCGACGCTCGCTACGCCGCCGCGCGCGGGCACTGTGACGCTGTAATCGACCCCGCGGAAACGCGATCGATACTCGGCCTCGCGCTCGAAGCGTGCGCGGGGACCGCGGGGCATTTGGCATTGGAGCGCCTATGATTCGAATCGCAAACGGTCAAGGTTTTTGGGGCGACTGGCTGGAAGCGCCGGTGCGTCTCGTCGAAGACGGCCGGATCGATTATCTGATTCTCGATTACCTCGCCGAAGTCACAATGTCGATCGTCCAAAAGCAAAAGCAGGCCGACCCCAAACTCGGTTACGCACGGGATTTCCCTCCGTTGATCGGACGTATCGCCGCACGCATGAAAGAACGCGGCGTCAAAGTCATCGCCAACGCGGGCGGCGTCAATCCCCTCGCATGCGCGGACGAGGTCAGGCGGCTGGCGCCGCAATTGAAAGTCGCGGTCGTACTCGGCGACGATGTGTTCGATCGAATCGGCGATTTTCAGGCGCGGGGTATCGAACTCCGCAATCTTGACACCAACGAACCGTTGCGCGAAGTCGCTGGCGAGATCACCAGCGCCAACGCCTACATCGGCGCGTTTCCCCTCGCCGAAGCGCTGGCCACGGGCGCCGATGTCGTCATCGCCGGCCGATCCACCGACACCGCGCTCGCGCTCGCGCCGATGATTCACGCCTTCGGCTGGAAGTCCGATGACTACGACAAGATGGCCGCGGGCACAATCGCCGGGCACATCGTCGAATGCGGCGCGCAATGCACGGGCGGCAACTGCATCGCGGATTGGAAAACGATTCCGGACTTCGCCAACATCGGCTACCCCATCATTGAAGCGCATGAAGACGGCTCGTTCGTCATCACCAAACACGGAGGAACCGGCGGGCGAGTGTCGATCGATACCGTGAAGGAACAACTCCTCTACGAACTCGGCGATCCGAAACGCTACATCGGACCGGACTGCATCGCCGATTTCACCACCGTGCGATTGCGTGACGACGGTCCCAATCGCGTGCACGTCTCCGGCATTCGCGGCGCCGCGCCCACCGAGTTTCTCAAAGTTTCGATCAGCTATCTGTACGGCTTCAAGGCCACAGGCACGCTGGTCTACAGTTGGCCCGAAGCGTTGGAAAAAGCGAAAGCGGCGGACTCGATCGTGCGCATGCGGCTCAAGGCGCTCGGCCTGCAATTCGAAGAAATATGCACCGAGTACTTCGGCGCGAACGCCTGCCACGGGCCGGCGGCGCCGCCAATCCCGCATCCCGCCGAGATCATGCTGCGCATCGGTGTGCGCGACAAAAACAAGAAGAGCGTGGATCGATTCACGCGCGAGCTGATACCGCTCGTGTTGAACGGACCGCCGACGGCAACAGGCTACGGCGACGGCCGTCCGGCGGTGCGCGAGGTCGTCGCATACTGGCCGGCGCTCATTCCGCGCGGCGAGATCACAACCCGCGTCGAGGTGGCGCAATGAAGATTCCGCTTTCGAAAATCGCGCACGGCCGCAGCGGCGACAAAGGCGACATGTCGAACATCGGCATCATCGCCTACGACGAGCGCCACTACCCGATCCTGGTTCGCGAAGTCACGGCCGGGCGTGTGAAACAATACTATGGCGAAATGTTCGATGGCAAAGTCGAGCGTTACGAACTGCCAAACCTCGGCGCGCTGAATTTTCTCTGCTACGGAGCGCTCGGCGGCGGCGGCACGTTGTCGCTCCGCATCGACGCACAAGGAAAAACACTGGCCGCCGGGCTGCTGGGAATGGAGATCGATGTCGACGAGTCCGAGCTTAGTCGTTAGCCAGGAAGGGCGCGTCCGCCGCATTACGCTGGCGCGGCCGGAAAAACGCAACGCGTTAAGTGTGGAGCTGTGCGAGTCGTTACTTGCCGCGTTCGACGACGCCGAGAGCGACCCCGCCACGGGCGCGATCCTGCTCGACGCGCAAGGCAAGGTGTTCTGTGCTGGCATGGACCTCGACGAAGCGCTGGAAAAGGGCCCGCGCGGTGAACTGGAAGCGCACGAGCGCCTGTTCACCGTCGGCTTCCGCATCGGTAAGCCGATCGTCGCCGCGGTGCAAGGCCCGGTGCTCGCGGGCGGGCTCGGCCTGTTGTGCAACGCGCATGTCGCCGTCGCCGCCATGGGATCGAGCTTCGGCGTCACAGAAATGCGCGTGGGCATGTTTCCATTCGTCATCTTCCGCGCCATGACGCACGTTATGGGCGAGCGCCGCGCTTTGGAGTTAACGCTGACCGCCCGAATTTTCCAAACGGATGAGGCGCTTCGGATCGGCCTCGTCCATCAGGTCGCGCCCGAATTTGAACTCGATGATCGCGCCAACGCTCTGGCGCACACGATCGCCAACCAGAGCCCATTCGTCATGAACGCGGGCATGACATATCTGAATCAAGCTCGTTCGATGAACTCCGATCAAGCCGGCGAGATCGCCCGCGCTCTGCGCACCGGGATCTTCCGCAGCGCCGATTTCGCCGAGGGCGTCGCTGCGTTCAAGGAGAAGCGCAAGCCGGTATGGCCGTCTCTCGGATAGCGCTCGCGCTGGCATCGCTGGCGGGGTTCGCCGAAGAGGTGCGCGTAACCGGCCTAAAGCAGCCGGTAGAAATCATCCGCGACAGATGGGGCATGCCGCACATCTACGCACAGAATCAGGATGACCTGTTCTTCGCGCAGGGTTACATCGCCGCGCGCGACAGGCTCTGGCAAATCGACATCTGGCGCCGCCAGGCGAACGGAACGCTCAGCGAAGTGTTGGGGCCTGAGTATGTCGAGAAGGACCGCATCTCGCGTCTGCTGCGGTTCCGCGGCGATTGGCAGAAGGAATGGCCGAGTTACGCGCCCGATACTTGGCACATCGTCAACGCCTGGGTGCGCGGCGTGAACGCCTACATCCAAAACCCCGCGCGAAAAAAGACCGCGGAGTTTCAGAAGCTCCGCTACGACGCGGGCTTGTGGACGCCTAACGACGTGGTCGCGCGAGTCGGCGTGTTTTCGATGTTGAGCAACATCGTCCGCGAGATTGCCCGCGCCAGGGAGCTCGACGCCTACGGCGCGGCAACGCTCGAAAAGTGGAACCCGCCCGATCCCTTCGTAAAGCTGGAAACGCCGCGCGGGATCAACCTGAAAGACGTGCGCCGCGAGTTGTTCGCCCCGTTCGGCGACGGCGTCGAAGGCGTGGCCGAATCGGTGCAGGGTTCGAACAACTGGGTCATTAGTTCGAAGTTGTCGGCGACAGGCAAACCGCTGCTGGCCAACGACCCGCACCGCACGCTGCAAATTCCATCCCTGCGCAAGACGTTCCATCTCGTCGCCCCGGGATGGAATGCGATCGGCGCGGGCGAACCCGCGCAGCCGGGAATCGCGCTCGGCCACAACGAATCGATCGGCTTCGGCTTCACCATCACGGGCACCGATCAGCAGGATCTCTACGTCGAACAGCTGCACACCAAGGATTCGACGCAATATCTCTACAAAGGCGAATGGAAGAAGCTCGAAACCGAGCGCCAACAGATTTTCGTAAAGGGCGAGAAGCCGCGCATCGTTGAGACGCAGTACACGATTCACGGCCCCGTGATCGCCGTCGACCTGCCGAACAAACGCGCGTTTGTGATGAAGTGGATCGGCGGGGAACCAGGCACAGCGGGCTATCTCGCGTCGCTGTCGATCGCCCGCGCGAAGAACTGGCAGGAGTTTCTCGGCGGCGTCGCGCGCTTCAAGGCCCCCGCGGAGAACATCGTCTACGCCGACACCGCCGGCAACATCGGCATGGCCGTCGCGGGACTCGCCCCGAAGCGCGGCAACTGGACCGGCATCGTTCCTGTGTCCGGCCACACGGGCGAATATGAGTGGCAAGGCTATCTCGATCCCGGAGAACTGCCGCGCCAATTCAACCCCGTCAAGGGGCTGATCGCGACCGCGAACAACAACATCTTGCCGCCCGGCTACAAGAACGCGTTGCAATACGAATGGGCGCCGCCTTATCGCGCGCAACGCATTGAGCAGCAGTTGCTCTCACGACGCGGTTGGACGGTGGAGGCGTTTGAAAGCTTACAGCAGGATGTCGTTTCTCCCCCGGCCGTGAGGCTTCTAAAGCTTGTGAGGAGTTGGTATCCAAGCGCCGGATCAAAAGCTGCGTCAGTGCTTCCGATGTTGAAAGCTTGGGACGGGCGGATGTCGCTCGACTCCTCCGCGGCCGCTGTATGGGCAATGTGGATGTCGCGCATTCAAGCGGGCATCGGCTCGCCGGGCGTGTACGCGTCGATCGAGGCGGTATTCAAGGAACTCGAAGCCAGACCAAACTTCCCGCTGTTGGAAAAGACGCTCAACGAAACAGTCGCCGAGTTCGAAAAAGGCCTCGGCGCGGACCGCAACCGTTGGCGTTACGGCAACCTGCACTTTCTCTACCTTCGGCACTTCGCGCAAGAAAAGTCGTTCGATCGAGGACCGATTCCCCTCCCCGGCGATGCATACAGCATCAACGTTTATCAGGGCGCCGGCTTTCGCGCCTCGTTCGGCGCAAGCCTGCGGATCATTCTCGATTTCGCCGACTGGGACCGCTCGCGCATGACCAACGCTCCAGGAGAATCGGGCGACCCGGCCAGTCCGCACTACGACGATTTGCTGGACGATTGGGTGAAAGGGAAATATCATCCGATGCCGTTCACGCGCAAAGCGGTCGAGGCCGCCGCGAAGGAACGGATCCAACTTTTGCCCGCGCGCTGATTATAGTGGAATGGTGAGATTCACCGCCGCTCTCTTTTCCATTACCCTCTGGGCACAAACCGAACTGCGCTTCAAGTTTGATCCCGCGCCACGCGTGCGCCCGGGCGAAACGGTCTCGGTGCAAGTGCAAGTATGGAACGAAGTCACCGCCGCCGACGGTACGAAGTCGAAGGTGCGGCAGCGCGAAGTCGCGACAATCAAGGCCGCTCCCGGCCAGGGCGCGGTGTCGAAACCGTACCGGTTTCATGGCGCCGATGACGGCGGCTTCGCCCAGACAGGCAGCGGCGTTGCGTCAATCTTCCAAAACGTCGCGGGCAAGTTCACAGACAAAGACGCGGCGCTCTACACCGCGCCCATGCAGCCAGGCCGCTACACGATCGAGGCCGAAAAGGGTCAAGTGCGCGCGACGGCCGAGATAGAAGTCGCCGCCGACGCACCGTCCAGGCGCATCGCCGAAAAGCAGGACTTCGCCAAGGAACCGGACAACAATCGCTATCGCCGTCTTGCTGAACACTGGGCGCCGTTCATCGCGCAAGAAACATGGTGGCAGCCGAAGGCCGACATTCCAACCCGCTTCGACTTCGACGGCGATTGGGCCGGCGACAACAACTGGGACAACGCCGACACCGGCACTTCGCAGGCCTATGTTTATTACGCCGCCGTCGAAACGTCCACACACTGGTTTGTTCACTACAACTTCTTCCACCCGCGCGACTACTCCGACAACTGCGTAGTGGGAACCTGTCACGAAAACGACAACGAAGGCATCATCCTCACCGTACGCAAGGACGGCTCCGAATTCGGCAGGCTCGAAGTGATGGAGACGCTGGCGCACAACAATGTCTACTCGTTCACGAACGAATCGAAACTCCGCAAAGGCGCGCACAATATTGACGGCAAGATCGATCTGTACGACGGCCATCATCCAATGGTGTTCATCGAGGCCGGCGGTCACGGCGCGTTGTCGACGACCTCGGATCACAGCACCTATTCGGCGTCCGCGCGCGATTTCAAGACCGGCACCGGCATGACGTTTCTCTATCGAGGGGCGGCCGATCGCGCCAAACACGGCGACGACCGTTTAATCGGCTACGACCTCATTTCCATCGAAGACGCCTGGTGGACGCGCGCGAAACAAAGCGGCGGCAAAACGTTTGATGCCGAGTACGTCTATCAACCCTTCGGCGGCCGCCCTGGGGCCGGCACGCGCTACGCCGGATCATTTCTCGGCCGCAAACATGGCGCCAACAAGGCCAAGCCTTTCTGGGGCTGGCACGATGAACGCACGCGGCGCGGCAAAGTTCTGAACACCGGCCAATGGGCCCTCGATCCGGCCTATGCTGTGACGAAAAATCTGACGTGGCCCGCCGATCTGCCCGTCGATCTGAACTACACCTACAATCCGTATCTCGGCGTTGCCGCCGAGCCGGTAGCGCCCACGCCGCCAATAGAAAAACCCGCCGTCACCGAAGGCGGTTGCCAACTCGAAGCGTCCATCGACGGCAGCGTCGTCATCAGCGTTCGCCAGGCCGCCGCGCAGTATGAAGTGCTGAACGGCCAGGCGGAAAAAGACGCGAGCATCGGCTGCAACGGCGAACTTCCGCTCGCGCCGGTCCGTGTGTTCGAAGCCCGCAAAACACGCGGCCGCGGAACGGTCAGCGTCGTCGAGCGGCCCTCAGAAGCCAATAACTTCACGGCAAAGATTCGCGTCGACGACCCTTCCCGGGGCGCCGACCGCTACGTCATCGCGATTCGCTGGGGCCTATAGCCGCGGCTGCGGCGGCTTCATCACCGTCCATGCATTCAAACCCTTGCGGTTCAGTGCCCGTTTGAAAACGCTATCGCCCGCGGTGACGAACATCGTCGAAAGATCCGGCCCGCCGAACACGACGTTCGACAACGGCCCCGCTTGCGGTTTCGTCATGATCGCAACCACTCGGCCCGGCTGATCGCACACCTGCACGCCCAGGCGCGACGCGACGTAAAGATGCCCTTCGGTGTCGACGCACATGCCGTCGGCGCTGCTTCCGCTATTGACGTCCCAGGTCTCAAGGCGATGAAAGAGCTGGCCGTTCGACAAGGAGCCATCTGCGCGAACCGAAAACGACGACACAAATCGATTGCGCGAATCGCAGACCATCAGCAACGTCTGATCGGGTGACAGCGCAATGCCGTTGGGAAACTCCAGACCCTCGTGCACAACGCGCTTGGAGCCATCGGGCGAAAGAAACCACACGCGCTTGTTCGGCGGATCGGTAAACCAGATTTCGCCCTTCGCATTAATGCAAAGGTCGTTCGAATTCACGTCCCGCGCAATAACGCTCTCCGCGCCATCCATCGTGTACGCGACAATCTGCTTCCGTCCGTTCTGACACGCATACAATCGCCCATCCGGGCCGAACTTCAAACCGTTCGCACCACCGGAGTCTTCCTTGAATACCGTCACGCGGCCATCCACGCCGATGCGATGAATACGGTTGTTCGGAATATCGGTGAAGAAAACGTTGCCCGCTTTGTCCACGGCCGGACCCTCTGTGAAGCGATGCCCGCTCGACACGCGCTCCCAGTCCTTGCCCGGGATCAACGCCGAGTTCATCCAGTGTTTATCGCTCGGATTGTGCGCCTTTTTCACGGGTTGCGGAAAGTCCTTCCAAAGCCAGCGCAGCGCGTCGGGCAACACCGCCGAACCATGTTTGGCATTGTGCGCCTCCGTTCCCTTCACAAACTTCATCTCATAACCGGACCACTCCAGCGACCGCGCCACATCCTGATTCGCGATCCACCAACTGCCGCCGTAAATATCGTTGTCGTTCGATCCGTCTTGCAGAAACACGCGCAGCGGCTTCGGCTCCATCTTGCGAATGATCGTCGCCAGATTCTGCCCGCCGCGCAAGTTCACAAAGCTGCCGATGAAGGTCAGCACGCGCCGGAACTTATCGGGCCGTTCCCACGCCGCATTGAACGCCGCGATGCCCCCGCTCGACGAACCGGCGATCGCGTAGTGATCGGGATCATTCGAAAGGTTATACGACTTCGCGACCTCGGGGAGAATCTCGTCGATAAGAAAACGCGCGTAGGTGTCGCCGAGGCTGTCATACTCCAGCGACCGGTTGTAGCGCCCCATCGCGTTCGCGTTCGCCGCTGGCATCACACCGGGGTTGATGAAAACGCCAATCGTCACTGGCATCTCGCGCTTGTGAATCAGATTGTCGAAGACGACTGGATACTTGTACCCGGCGCCATCCTCGCGCACCGAGCCGCCGCCGTCCTGAATGATCGTCACGCATGCCGGCTTGGCGGCATCGTACTGCGCGGGCACGTAAATCCAGTAGTCACGCAAAGTACTGGGATAAATCTTGCTTGTCCACGAGTGCTGCGTGACCTTGCCCTTCGGCACGTTGGGCTGGCGGAAAGAATCCGGCCCTTGCTCGTATTCTTCCTGCGCGGCGAGCGGCGTCGCCAGAGCGAGCGCGGAAACAAATTTGCGGCGATCCATAGATTGAGTCATCCTATCGCAATGACCCGCCGTCAAGTTTTAGCCGCCGCGCCGATGGCGCTGCAAGCCTCGCAACGCCTCAACGTCGTGCTCGTTCTGAGCGACGATCACAGCGCTCCTTACCTCGGTTGCTACGGTTTTCCGATTCGCACGCCGAACTTCGATCGCTTCGCCGCGCAGGGCCTCCGCGCCGAACGCATGTTCACCGCCGCGCCGCAGTGCGTGCCGTCGCGCACCGCTCTGATGACCGGTCGCATGCCCGTCGCCGTGCGCATGGGCCGCTTCTCTTCCCCTCTGCCTCCCGACATCGTCACCCTCCCCGACCTTCTGAAACAAGCCGGCTACTTCACCGGCGTTTGCCGTCGCAACTATCATCTCGACGGCCCCGCCAACGCCTCCAACTCGCAACCCGTGTTCGACAAACACGGCC
The DNA here is from genome assembly GCA_016871055.1 of Acidobacteriota bacterium. Classification (GTDB taxonomy): domain Bacteria; phylum Acidobacteriota; class Terriglobia; order Bryobacterales; family Bryobacteraceae. The sequence continues at coordinate 7,139 of VFZW01000103.1, read as the reverse complement.
TGCAAACCTTTGCAAAGCGCCTCGATTTCGTCGACCGCACCAACGACCGCGCGAAGACGCCCGCCATCATCAATCAATTCCTCGACAAAAAACCCGCCGGCAAGCCCTTCTTTCTCTGGGTCAATTTTAGCGATCCGCATCACGTCTGGGACGCCACCGCCGCCGATCCGCCCTACGATCCCGCCAAACTCCCGCTGCCCAAACACTTCCCCGATCTGCCCGGCCTGCGCGAGGACTTCGCGAAGTACCTCGGTGAAATCACCCGCGTCGACGAAGAATTTCAGACCGTGCTCGACACGCTCGACAAACGCGGCTTCGCGCGGAACACACTCATCATCTTCATGGGCGACAACGGCGTGGCGCTTCCACACGGCAAAGGCTCGCTCTACGATCCCGGCTCCAACGCGCCCTGCCTGGTCCGATGGCCCGGCGTCGTCGCTCCCGGCCGCATGACCAAGGATCTGCTCTCCGGCGAAGATATCGCGCCGACGATTCTCGACGCCTGCGGCGTCGCCCCCCACAAGGACATGTCCGGACGTAGCTTCGCCAATCTCCTGCGCGGCCGCGCCTACGAACCGCGCAAGTACGTCTTCTGCCAGCGCCTCGCGCACGGAAACTCGCCGATGACGCCGCAAACAAAATCCAGCACGTTTGATTTATCGCGTTCGGTCCGCTCCGCACGCTGGAAACTCATCTACAACTGCACGCCGCACATGGAGTATTCACCGGTCGATAGCGCCCGCGACGCCGGCTGGCAACAGATGACCGCCGCGCACAAGGCCGGAAAACTTTCGCCCGAAATCGACAAGGCCTTCTTCACCTCGCCGCGCCCGGTTCTTGAACTGTTCGATCTGGATAACGATCCGTCAGAGCTCAACAACCTCGCAGGCAACCCCGAACACGCCGCCGTCCAGGAAGAGCTCATGCGGGCGTTGACGGAAAAGATGATTCTCGACTACGACTTCCTACCGCTTCCACTGCCAAACTGATACGGAACGGCGAAACCCAACCTGACGCGTGCTTCCGGGGCTCACGGCAGTCCGGGCCGCCCGCCGTTCCATGATAGAGTACGAAGCTTGCCCGAAACTGGATCTGTCCATCAACGCTGGCACTGCGGCCTGACGGTGTGGATGACGCTCGCTAGCCTCATCAACTACATGGGGCGATCGGTGATCAGCGTTGGCGGCGCCGACATCGCCAAGGAATTTCACTTCTCCGAAGCGCAGTTGGGCGAGATCTTTTCGGCATTCTGGCTTGGCTACGCCGTGATGCAGTGGCCCTCGGGCTGGCTCTCCGATCGCTTCGGCGGCGCACGCGTCCTCGGCCTTTGCGGTTTGGCGACGGCCGCGCTGCTCTTCGGCACAATACCCGCGGCGACGCTACTCTTCTTCCTGCTCGTGCGCGGCGCATTCGGCGTTGCGTCCGCGGTGCTCTATCCCGAATGCGCCAGCATCACTTCTCACAAGTTCGCGCCATCGGTGCAATCCACCGTGCAAGGTTTCGTTATCGGCGGCGGCTCGCTCGGCATCGCCCTGACCCCTTATCTGATGACGGCCGCCGGCTCGTGGCGCATGGGCCTCGCGTGCGCCGCCGCGATAACAGCTGTATTCTTCGCGCTGTGGATCGCCAGGCTTCGTATCGTTCATTTGCCGAAACCCGTCGAAGGCGGCCCGCTCCGTATCAATCGCGGCGTCTTCCTGCTCGCCGTGCAGAGCATGGCCATCGCTTACTATTACAACTTCACGGACACATGGGCGTTCTACTATTTCCGCGAAGTGCGCGGTTTTTCGAACGACCGCGCCGCGCTGTTCACGCTGCTGCTGCAGATCTCTGGTGGCCTCGCGATGTTCTTCGGCGGCTTGTTCATCGACAAGATCGCGCCCCGCACCGGGCGCGTCTGGCCATCGATCGTCGCGCTCACGGTCGCGTCCTGCGCCTTGGCCGCCAGCGTCGTTACGAACAACTCCGAACTCGTACTGGCTCTGATTGTTCTCTCCTACACCTTGACGACGGCCTGTGAAGGCGTCTTCTCCTGGGCCGTCATCACGGCCGCGCCACACAGCGCCGGCGCGTCCTACGGCTTTGTCAACATGTGCGGCAGCGTGGCGCAGGTCGCCGCCCCGCTCGCATTCCCGTGGCTCGCCGCCCGGTTCACATGGGATGGCTCTGTTTATTCCGCGGCCCTTTCGCTGCTGATCGGTGCGGGCCTTTGGTTCATCGCAACCCGTCAGTACTTGCAGCGGCCATTGGCGGCTTTGACGAAATAGCTCTTGTAGTTCTTCGCCTTCTGGTCCATGCAACCCTCCAGGTCGAGCAGTTCGACCTTGCGGAAATCGACCGGATGACTCTCGCTCTGCAAGGATATCGACCCGCCCGTCAGCAATTTGCCGTCCTGCTTCGCGGCCGGATCGTGCTTCGACACATTGCCGCCGCCCACTTGCGGCTTCTCGTACGACAGCACCACCTCGCCATCGATGATGTGCTCGATCTTTTCATCGCCAAGCACTTTCACTTCCACGCGCACCCACCCATCGCCGTCGTAGGTCTTCGACTTCGAGTTGAAACAATGAGGAGTAAACAGCTTCCCCTCGCGCACCACGTTCGTGCCAGGCGTGCAAAGATTCGCCGTCGCACGTGGCCCCTTGCCGAGCCCGCCAAGCAGTTGCACCTCGATCGAAATCGGAAAGTCCTGGTCCTTCGTCATCGTCTTCGGGTCCTGACCGTGAACCATGATGCCGCTGTTCCGCGTCGCCCAACCCGGCCCGTTCTTGGCCTGATCGGAAACGAAACGATACTCCGCCGCGATCACGTAGTACGAGTACGGATTCTTGTAGAACAAATGCCCGAACTTCGACGCGAACTCATCGTAGCCGTCGTAGCGAACCTGCAACAGCTTGTTCGAAACGCGAAACGTATTTGCGAAGTTATCGCCCAGCGGATAGCCCGTAATCTTCGGCGTCCAGTCTTTCAGGTTCTTGCCGTTGAACAGCGGAATCCAGTCTTTCTTCGTTTGCGCGGAGAGACTCAACGCCGCGAGGAGCAGAATGCGAATGATCATGAGTTAGAGTTCAACCAAAATTTTGCTGATGGATGCCGGCGCGGCGTACCAATCCTGCAGCGCCTGCGGTACGCCGTCGAGCGAGACGATCTTCGATACCATTTCGTCCAGCGGAAAATCGCCCTTCGACAGCATCGCGATCACGCCTTCGAAGTCCTCCGGCAGCGCATTGCGCGAGCCGATAATATCCAGCTCCTTCTGCACGAACAGCCGAGAGTCGTAACGCACTTCGTCTTTCGCATAGCCGATGTAGACAACGCGCCCCGTGAAAGCGACAATCTCAACCGCGAGCCGAAACGTCTCCGGCGTGCCGATCGCCTCGATCACCACATCGGGCCCGTGGCCGCTGGTCAGCTTTTGCAGCCGCTCGTTCAGAAGTTGATGTTTCGAATTTACGCCCGTCTTGGCGCCGGCGCGCAGAGCGAGATCGAGCTTGCGGTCGTCGACATCTACGGCGATAACACTGGCGCCTTGATGCGTCGCCGCGCCGATCGCGCCGAGCCCCACAGCGCCGCAGCCCAGCACCAGAACCGTGTCGGACGCCGTCACCCTCCCGCGCCGGACCGCGTGAAAGCCGACCGTCAGCGGTTCGACAAGCGCCAGTTCGCGCAGCGATAGATTCTCCGCCACAATCAACCGTCCGTACGGAACGGCAATAAACTCCGTCATCGCCCCATCGCGCTGCACGCCAAGCGTCTGATTGTTCTTGCACGCATTCGGCCGGCCGCGCTTGCAGGACGCGCACTCGCCGCAATTCGAATACGGCGAAAGCGTCACCGACATGCCCGGCTGAAACTTCGAAGGAACATCCGCGCCAACGGCTTCAATCGTCGCCGACACTTCGTGCCCCGGAATCCGCGGATACGAAACCAGCGGATTCTTCCCGCGATAACTGCTCAAATCGGACCCGCACATGCCAACGTAGCGGACGCGCAGTAGAACGCTCCCCGGCCCGCAAACGGCCTCGGCGGTTTCCCCAACAACAGCTTCAAGCGGTTTCTGAATATAGACGGCGCGCATTCGGGTGTCTTTCGATTCTAATGCAACCGGAGCCGGATGACGTACAATTGCGGAACATGTCTTCTTCGCCGAATCGTTGGCTGCTCGCGGGCGCCGCTGTCTTAATGCAGGTCTGTTTAGGGATCATCTATGCGTGGAGCGTCTTCCGCGCGCCGCTCGAACAGCACTACGGTTGGTCGAAAACCGAATCGATCGCGCCCTACCGCTGGTCGATTCTCTTCTTCACACTCGCGATGATCGTCGCCGGTTTCTGGCAGGACAAGAAAGGCCCTCGTCTCGTCGGTAGCGTTGGCGGCCTCTTGCTCGCCGCCGGTTGCCTGCTCGCCGCGTTCATCGGCAACACGCCGATGGGCCTCAACATCGCATACGGTGTCGTCGCCGGACTCGGCGTCGGCTTCGCCTACGTCACGCCGATCGCGACCTGCGTGAAGTGGTTCCCGGACAAGCGCGGTATGGTCGTCGGTATGGCCGTGATGGGCTTCGGCATCGGCTCGCTGATCTTCGCGCCGCTCCTTGAAGCGCTGCTCGGCAAGGACCCCACTCGCTACGCCGAGACGCTCCCGAATACTTTCTTGCTTCTCGCGGCGATTTTCCTCATCGTCGTCACCGGCTGCGCGCAGTTGTACAAAGTCCCTCCCGCCGGCTGGAAGCCCGACGGCTGGACGCCGCCCGTTTCCGCGGCCGGCGCCGCGGCGGAATGGACGCCGCGCGAGATGCTCCGCTCGCCGTCGTTCTGGGTTCTTTGGGTTGTCTACTTCCTCGGCAGTTCGGTGGGACTCACCGCGATCGGCGAGTCGTCGCCGCTTGTACGTGAATTAGCCGGAACGGCCGCGGTGATGTCGGGCGGCGGCGCCCTCGGCGTGATGTCGCTCTTCAACGGTGTCGGCCGCTTGGCCTGGGGCGCGGCCTCCGACAGGATCGGCAAACAAAAAGTGGTCTACGCCATGTTCGCGATTTCGATCGCCACGTGCGCGCTGCTGTTGCCCGCCACCCGCGATTTCTGGCGCGTGCTCGCCGGCATTTGTCTCGTCGGATTCTGTTACGGCGGCCATCTCGCGCTGATGCCGTCGCTGTGCGCGGATTACTTCGGATCAAAGAACATCGGCGCGAACTACGGCATCTTGTTCACCGCCTGGGGCGCCGCCGGATTCACCATTCCCCGCTACATCGCCGCGATCCTCGAAGAGCAGAAAAAGGCCGGCGCGGTCGCCGAAGGCTACAACCAGATGTTCTACACACTCGCCGTCATCGCGGCCGTCGGACTCGTGGCCGGATATTTTCTGAAGAAGCCCGTGAGAACGTAGAGCGCGCGAATGCGCAGGATAAGGTGATGCTGCGCATTGTCTTTTGGATCCTCTTCGCCCTCGAAATCGCCGTGCCGCTCTTCGCCGCCGTCGCCGGCGTGATCGGCGTTCTCACCGGTCAATCGCTGAACAGCATGCTGCTGCTGATCGTCCCCGCCGGCGCGGTGACGCTTCTCCTCGCCCTCATCGGCGTCTGGTTCTATTTCACGAATTCGAAGTTCGCGCTCGCGGCCCTGTGCCTGCCACTTCTCCTAATTCCCGTGCTGTTCGTTCAGAACCAACTGGGCGACTACGTGAACCGCGAGGAAGATGCAGGCAACACCGATTTCAAAGAGCCCGGTAAGAAACGGCTCGCCAATGCGATCGCCGCTGGCGACGTTGCGGCGGTGAGGGCCGCGCTGCCGGCCGCGGGCGACCTGAAAACGCCTGGGGAGAGAGGGCTGCCCATACTGATATTTGCCCTGCTTACTCCGCCGGGCGGCAAAAAACCAAACCCAGAGATCATCGCCGCGCTGCTCAAAGTCGGCGCGGACCCGAATGCCGGCAGCCCGGACGGCACGCTGCCTTTGGAACGAACTTTCGAATTTGAGATCGTCAAACTCCTGGTGGAACACGGTGCCGACCCGAACAAAAAAGGCCACGGCGGCCACGTCTGGTTCAACGTCTTTGGCGAATTCTACGGCGGTGTTTATCGAGGCGCGGACATGTTCGACCTCTACCTCGCGCATGGCTTGAAACTCGAAGGGGTCAACAACCGCGGACGAGGCCCGCTCGCCGCCGCGGCCGAAGCGGGCGATTGGCGCTCATTGCGGATCATGCTTGAGCGCGGACTGAACCCAAATGGCGTGATGATTCATACCACGCCGCTCCGCGAACGCTTGAGCTTGGCCTTTACCATTGACAGTTCCAATGCAGAGCTCAGAACCGTGATCAAACTCGTCGACGCCGCCTCGGCGAAATGAAGCGCTACATGCCGCGCAAGTACGCCACACTCTTCCGCAAGCTCTCGATCGGATCGCCCGGCGTCGAATCCTGCTCGATGAAATAGTAGTCGGCCTTCGCCGCGGCCAATATCTTCTTCCAATCGAGCGTGCCGAAACCAACTTCCTTAAACGCCGTCGGCGGCATCGAAAACTCGCTCCCCTTCTTCGGAGCATTCGCCGCGACATCCTTCAAATGCAACGATCCCGTTCGCCCGCGCCACCGCTTCAACACAGCCGCCGGATCGTCGCCGCCGATCGCCGCCCAGAAACAATCGAGCTCCAACTTCGCGCGCTTGTCCAACTGCTTATGCAGTTTGTCGATAAAGCGCTCGCCCGGCTCGCCTTCGAATTCCCACGCATGGTTGTGGTAGTAGAACTCGATCTTCGCCTTCGCGCAAGTCTCGACGGCCTTGTTGATTTTGTCCAGCGCCCCCTCGCGCTCGCCCGGCAGAAGCATGCTAATGCCAACTCGCTTCAACCCGTGTTTCACTGCCGTCGCGATCACATCGTCGAGCGTCGGCTTCACCGCCGGCGGCGCGGCCTTCATACGCGCCATCAACTTCGCCCACTCGTCCCAGGCGCCCGTGATCACCGCCGAATCGATAAACAGATGCACCGGCTTCAAACCGGCGTCGCGAATCATCGCCTCGTGATTGTTCAGGTTGTCCGCGCGGACCTCAAGCTGCGTGATGCCAAGCGCCGCTACAGCCTTGTACGTCTCGGCCGGCTTCGAGGCCAGCGGCCCGCGAATTGTATAGAGACTAAGCCCGAGCG
>VFZW01000102.1 GCA_016871055.1 Acidobacteriota bacterium | reverse complement strand
AGGGGCCACGATGCCGGAGATCTGGCGAGCCGCGTTGGTTGCGTGATTGGGGTCGGGATCGATCGAGACCTGCGGACCGAAACGGTATCAAACCAGTGTCAACCCAGATTTTGCACCAGAGCCCCCGAGGGAGCGAGGAGGGCTTTTCTTCGTGTCATCGAGGTTCGAGGCGACTATATCATCATGGGCGTCGACGTGGATGAATACATCGCACTACTCTCGTTTGAGCCGGAGGGTGATAGCTTCGATCCGCTGGTCCCGGCGTCCGTAGTAGTCGTCACCGCCGATGTGGTAGACGCAGAAGATCCGGCCATCGGGGAGTTGCAGGCTGCGCGGGTAGTAGCCGCTGCGAGGGCGCCCTTCGAGATAGGCCCAGGTTTTGCCTTCGTCGCCGGTCCACGCGATGCCGTCGGTGGCAAGGTGCAGCACCACGCCTTCACGCGTGGCCAGCAGTTCCGGATGGCCGCTATGGGGAATCCACAATTTGCGCACGGGCTCGGCGCGCCAAGATTTTCCCTGTTGGCGAATGACGGTCTGATACCGGGCCTTCGCCGCGTCGACTCGGATCACGGCCAGCAAATCGCCGTTTGCCAGTTCGGCCACGTCCAACTCTTCCGACGGCCGCACGCTCTTGTCATCCCAGATCAGCAGCGGATCGGACCACGTCTTGCCGCGGTCATAAGAGAACCAAACGGCAGGCTCAAGCAGCTTGGCCCAATCGTCCCGCGTCACCAGACCGGGCTGCTGCCGCAGTACCGCGCTGGTGACCACGATGCGGCCGTCGCGAAGGAAACGCATGCGCTTGGGTAGAGAACTCCACTTGGCCGGATCGAAGAAAACGGCCGGTTCGCTCCAGGTTTTTGACCCGTCGGTGGAACGCTGCCAGTAACCGGTTTGCGGCACGTCATAGAAAGGAAGATATTGGCCCCAGACGCCGCGATAGATAGTGCCGTCCTTGTCGGCCTCTTCCGGCTCGCAGGTCCAGCCGTTCATTGGGGTAGAGACGTGCTCGGTGCTGACCTGCTGCCAGCTCGCCAGATTGTCGTTCGAGATCAGATGGATGGCCTCCATGTCGAGACCCGTCATGTCGTAGTGCACATATTCGGCCTTGCCAGTTGGAGGCCACGAGAGGCGGTGGAGGATCTCTTTCGAGGCGCGGTACCGGCCGTTCGCCGGACCAGTGGCCTGATGGAACGAGACCATCGGTTTTCCGCCGGGCATCAGCCAGCAGCCCACCCAACTGGTGTAGCCGGCGTTTCGGGTGAATGATAAATGGTCTTGGTGGTGAGTTCGCTGACGCCCAAGCGCGGCGGCGCGGTTTGCGCAAGGCCCAAGGCGGGAAACAGCAAACCTGCGATTGTGACCAGTGGACGAGTTGGCATTTCGGTTAGCTCCGGGCGTACTGTGAAGCCGCGGGGCCGCGATAGCGGACCGCCAGATGCGGCGTCTCCACCGCGCGCCCGCGTGAACGCATTCCGCTCTCGATGATCCCGGTCACCAGCAGCGTTCGCTCCACGGGGTAAGGCGCTTTTCCTGTTTCAAACATTTCCGCCACTTTGTGTGCGAGGCATGCCGAGTAGGTCACATTGGGCTCGGGCGAAGCGAAAAACTGTGTGGAGAGGATCGCGGACCGGCCCTTCAACCGGGCGGCGAAGGTGAAGTCCTTGACCGTGCCGGGCAGCATCAGCAGCGTGGTTTTCAAACCGTCATTCCTTTCGATCAGCCAAGCCGAGGGATTCTTGGTGATCTTTCGGAGCTGGCCGGATGTCACCAGGTCCTGCGTCCGTCCGTCTTCGCGAGTAAGCCCGCCCGGCGTGTCGCTGCGCGAGAGCGCGGCCACCAGCAGATCGTTCGACCAGGCGCGCGCATCGGCGGCCTTCCACACGGCGTCGCCTTCGAGCAGCTCCACCCGCCGCACGCCCGTTTCCCCGCCCTTACGCCGTTCAATCATGCACTGCATGCCTTCGAGCGCGTGGAAATCCGTATGGTCGTAGCGACCGAAGCCCACGGCGAGCGCCTCTTGCACCTCCGCGCCGTATGGCATGTCGACGTCGGGCAGGCGCCAGGTGACGGGGATCGACGAGCCCGCGAGCATGGGGAAACCGAGGCGGCGCGATTGGTCCACCATCCACTTGGCTTTCTCAAAGCTGTAGGAGAGGTGCTTGTCGTTATAGACGGGAACGGTGCGGCCGTCTTTTTCGAAGACCGCCACGCACTGCTTGAAGAACTCGTAGCGGGGATAGAGCTTCTGTCCAATTTCGTTGTCGGGATAATCGCCGTGTTCGCCGATGATCAGCGCGGCGTCCACCGCGAGTTTGTCGCCGCCGCAGCGGAGCGTCTCGGCGATGGTGGGGTAAACGGGGAAGCCGAACTCGCGGGCGCGTTCGGCACTGAGATCGCCTTTCGGTTTCTGGTCCACATAGAGCGAAACCACCTGGAGATCCGGCTTTCGCCAGCGACCTTCCCACGGGTAGCCCACCAGGAACCGGTCACCGATGTGCTGGCCATGCGAGAGATATTCGTAGATCGTGGCGACGATAGCAACGCGTTTGGGCATCTACGTTCTCCAGAAGGTGGATTCTTTCGGCGCAGTGTAGGCCACGCTTTCGAGGTGCGGCGTCTTGATCAGCTTTTCACGCTGGTAGAGGCTCTCGACGCCCGCGGCGGTGAGACCGGTGGTGAGCAGCGTCCGTTCCACCGGATAAGACGGCTTGCCGGTGAGGAACATCTTTTCGAGGTTGTTCACCTGCGGCGAGAAGAAGTTGGCAAGCGTGGTCTGCGCGGGCGGCATGGGCAGATACATCTGAGTCGACAACGGCTCTTTCCGTCCGTCGATGCGAGCGGCGAAGCAGAAGTCGCCCACCACGCCGGGCAGCGCTACGATCGCCGAACGCAGCCCATCGGTGTGTTCCACAACGTAAGCGTACGGGTTGTTCGACATGCGCTTCATCGCTTCGAGCGACGGGAAATCGTTGTTGAACCCTTTGCGTGAGGGCTTCAACTGATGACTGCGGCACATGGCCGCTTCCATCAACGCCTGTGACCACGCGCCTTTTTCGAGCGCCTGCCAGAAGTTCTCGCCGCGATAGGCCTGGACGCTGCGGACGCCGCTTTCACCGCCCTTGCGCCGCTCGCTCATGCAGTGCAGCGTTTCGAACGCATGGATATCACCGCCATCGATCCAGCCGCCAAACACACAGAGCGCCTCGCGGACCGGCGCGCCATATGGCATGTCGATCGACGGCGTGCGCCACGTCACCGGCAAGCTCGACCCGGCCATGAACGGGAACCCGAGGCGGCGGCTGGTGTCGTACATCTCCCGAGCCCACTCCCACTTCCACGACAGGTGCTTGTCATTGAACAGCGGCACGCCGCGCCCGGAAGCTTCAAACACCTTGACGATCTCGCGGAAGAACTCGTAGCGCGGGTAGAGCTTCTGGCCCTTCTCGTTGTCCGGATAGTCGCCGTGCTCACCGATGAGCAGCACGCCGTCCACGGCCAGTTTGCCGGTGCCGAGGGTGAGCGCTTCAGCGATGGTGGGGTAGACCTTCATCACAGCAAACTCCCGGGCGCGCGCACGGCTGAGATCGTTCGCTTTCACCTGATCCACCCACAGCGAGACCAGATCGATTTCCGGCTGGTGATGCGCGCCGTTCCAACCGTAGCCGATCAGAAACCGGTCACAGATATGCTGCGCATGGGCGAACTTGTGATAGATGCTGGCGATCGCGGCGACGCGGGGCCGGCGGTGGCGGGGCTGTGCAACCAGGGTGGGCACCGCGGCGGCGGCTCCGATCAAGCGGCGGCGGGTGATGGGGGCATGGCTCATAAGTGTTCGACTCCGCGATTGTATCCCATCGCAAAAACGGGCCTCTGAGCGCTTGCGTATCGGCCACGCTGCAACCATGTATACAGAGCCTTGATGGTGATAGAATGCGCAGACTGGTCGGATCGTTGTATTCTAACGTTGTTGCTTTTGGGTGAGGTGTTCTGATGTTCGCTAATCGACCGAATCGTCTGGCGCTGTTCGCCACCGCGCTGCTGCTCACGCTTCCCCTCGGAGCCCAAACGCAGCAGGGAGACATTCTCGGCACCATTCGCGATCCGCAGGCAGCGGGTGTGCCGAACGCCGAAATCAGGATCACGAATCAAACCACCGGAGCATTGAGAACGCTCGCTTCCAATGAAAGCGGCGACTACCTCGCGCTCGGGTTTTTCCCCGGCGTCTATCGCGTGGAGGTGACGCTGACGGGCTTTCAGAAATCCGTCGTCGAGAACGTCCGCGTGGAGCCGCAGGCCCGCGTCCGGCTGGACATTCCGATGCGCGTGGGCGAAGTAGCATCCGAAGTGACGGTTGAGGGGGAGTTCATTCAAACGGAAGGGGCCACCGTCGATATCACGCTCCCGCAGGTCTATGTCGAGAAGAAGGCGGTGAATCCGAGCCGTGACGGGTGGGCACTGGAGCAGTCGATGTGGTTCCCCGGTTCGTCGGGCGGCGGCGTGGGCTGGGGCGGGTTCGGCGGTGTGCCGATGCCACACCTGGAGTACCAATCCGATGGAGCGCAGCAGAACCGCGAACTGATGCTGCCGTCGCAATCGATCCAGCAGGTCTCGCTCACGATGGGGACGCCGTCGGCGGAGTATGGCCGTCCGGTGACCGCGAATGTGATCTTCCGGACTGGGACCAACCAGTTGCATGGCGAGTATTCGCCGAACTACGTGAACCCTCGCACGAACGCAGTGAATACGCCGCAGGTCCAGAACGTGCGCCCCGCGGGGCTCAACCAGTGGCGGCACGAGTGGGGGCTGAGCGGCCCGGTATACATTCCGAAAATCTATGACGGCCGCAACAAGACCTTTTTCCTGTTCAACTACTATATGGTGCCGCCGCTGGTGACTGCCGGCGCCTACGTCACCAGCATTCCATCCGAACGGATGCTCGGGGGGAACTTCTCGCGCTTCCGCGATCGCAACGGTAACGTGGTCCCAATCACGGACCCGCTGGCGGGTTCACCGTTTCCGGGAAACATCGTGCCCGTCAACCGCATCAACTCGGTGTCCCAGAAAGTGATCCAGGACATGGTCGTGGACAGCATCAACGGCTTCGGTCCGCGTCAGTACGTCGGCGACCCGGACTCTGTATTCCAGAATGCGCAGTACGCTTTCCGCGACGAACGAAAATCCTACAGTTCGGTCATCAAGATTGACCAGAACTTCGGGAGCAATCACGTGGTGTCTGGATCATTCAACAAGGGCCGTCGCGAGTTCTTCAAGGATGGCACAGGAATGCCGGGCTGGAGCCGCGTATCGCAATCGCCAGAACAGCGGATCAACATCGGCCACACCTGGGTGGTGACGCCGCGCATCGTGAATCAGTTGCGGGTGGCGGACGCGCGGGTGGGCGACCACCAGTTTACGCCCCGCTCATTCCGCGATCGGACTCCGATGCCTGGCGGGGAGATGATCAAGCGGTGGGGCGTTCAGGGTGTCACCGACAACGGGTTGTCTGGCGCCCCGAAGTTCCTGGTGACCGACGGCCTGGGCGTGTTCCTCGATCACAATACCCAACAGGGAGGCCGTGACGAAGTCCGCTTTCAGGTTTACGAAAACCTCTCATACACCACCGGCCGCCACACCATCAAAGGCGGCTTCCTGGCAATCGCGCACCGGCAGGAGCGCTTGTCGAACCTGTCGGAGTCCTTTGGCCGGTTCACCTTCAATGGCCGGTTCACGGGAGTTCCTTTCGCGGACTTCCTCATCGGCACTCCCGATGTTTCGCAGCGCGCCGAAACCCGCCCGACGATCAATGAAGCGGTGACCGAACTCGGCGGCTACATTCAGGACGATTGGCGCGTGCGGCCCAACCTGACGCTGTCGCTTGGGCTGCGGTGGGACCGCTACTCCGTACCCCGCGAGACCAACGGTCTCTTCTTCAACTTCGATGCGGCATCGGGCAAGATGGTAGTCCCCGATCAAGCCGCGGTGAGTCAGATTTCCCGTTTATGGCCGGTCAACTCGATTCCGGTGGTGGTGGGAAGCAGTGTCGGGTTTGCCGAGAATCTTCGCAACTCCAATCAACGATTGCTGCCGCGGTTCGGGTTCGCCTACCGGCCGAAGGTATCTTCCGATCTGGCCATTCGCGGCGGTTTTGGCGTCTACAACTCGATTCTCCGGTTCCAGGGTCTCCAGACCGAAGGACCGTTCGCACTGACCGAGGAGATCCAGAACGCCATGACTCCGGCCGGGCCCCGTTTCTCTCTGCCCAACCCGTTCGGCGCGGCGGCTGGTGCGGCCCGTGGCGTCGCGACCGGACAGAGCGTGAGCCGCGACCTTCGCCCGGAGTACATCATGACCTGGAACCTCACGGTGGAGAAGTCGGTCCTGCCAGGGTGGGTGGCGCGCGCGACGTACAACGCCAACAGAACTGTCCAGCAGATGTACCAGTTCAATCTGAACACGCCGTTGGCCAGTGCGCAGCCCTTCAATCAGGCCCGCCGGCCGTTCCCCGCTTTCCAGAACATCACGTCTGTAGAGAACGGCGTGAATAGCCGGTATAACTCCCTCTTAGTCGGCCTGACGCACGCCTTTAAGAATGGACTACACATGGACATCACACACACGATTCAACGCGGACGGCGTGACGGCCCGAGCCAGGGGTTTAGCGCGGACACCCTCAGCGGAAACGTGGATTACGCGTACGACCGGGCCCGCGACTCGCAGATCGACGCATGGTGGCCGACGCAAGACCTGCTGATCAACCTTTACTACGAACTTCCGTTCGGCAACGGCAAGCGCTTCCTGTCGGTCGGCTCGGGGGCGGGTGGAAAGATCCTGAATGCCATCGTCGGCGGCTGGTCTCTGACCACCAACTTCAACTGGCACACTGGCAACTACTCCACGCCGACCTATACCGGCTACGATTCGGCGAATCTCAACCAGTTCAGTGGCCGGCCGGACCTGGTGCCGGGTTGCAACCTCTATACCAATCCAAGCCGCATGATCGCGAATCAGCCCTTTGTCAACGGCGCCTGCTTCACGGCTCCAGCGCCAGGCACGCTCGGCAACGCGCCGATCAACCTTCTGGTGGGCCCGAACATGTGGATCCTCAACGGTGCGCCGTTCAAGGAATTCAAGCTCTATGAGCGCGCGATGCTCCGCGTGGGCGCGTCGTTCTATAACGCCCTCAACAATGGCGACTACTGGGGCGCGCCGAACGGCAACATCGGTGCGTTCGCGCGGCAGGCCAATGGCAGCCTCGCATTGCGGCCCGCGATCAACTCGCTGGCGTCAGCAACCAACTGGGTGCGCCGTACGCAGGAAGGCAACGGCGCGCGCAAGGTGTACTTCCAGGCGTCGTTGAGGTTCTAGAATACGAGATGCATGAGGGCAAGACTCGCGGGGCTGATCCTGACGGCAGGATCGGTTCTCTGCTTCGGGCAACCGAAGCAACCACCCGCGGGACTCGGCCCGGTGCAATCGCTAATCGATTCCGGACGGCTGGCTGAAGCGCGGCGGGCTCTCGCGGCGCTTGATGAACCTGAACATCCCGCTGTGCGTTTCACCGCAGCCGTGCTTGCGTATCGCGAGGGGTATTTCGGTTCCGCCTTGCAGATGCTGGAGCGTGATCCATCGCTCGCGCAGAATCTCGATGCACGCATTCTACGCGCGGCTACGCTCGATGCGCTGGGCCGGGATGCGGAAGCTGAGCGCGAGTTGGAAAGCCTTGTGTCCGTGCCCGGCGCGGCGGAGCGGCCGTTGCTGCACTTTGGCTATGGGCAGTTGCTGCTGCAGCGGGACGCTAATGAAGAGGCGCTGGCGAGATTCGACAGGGCGATTCGCCTGGCGCGGGGCCACGCTGACGCGCGGATGTGGCGAGCGATTGCGCTGATGCGGCTTGGGCGGATCAAAGAAGCGGTTGAGGCTGCGGAGTCGGCCGAGGCGTTGTCGCCCGATTCGGAACCGGTCCACTCGCTGCTGGTGAAACTCTATCGCCTGAGTGGGGACGGCGACCGCGCGGCGCGCCAACTCCGATGGTTGCGCGAACACGCCAAGGGTGCCCAGTGAGGTTCGGCGCGCTGGTGGCGCTGCCGCTTGCCGCGTGGGCGCAAATTCAATTTGAAGACGTGACGGCGAAATCCGGGATCGGATTTCAATTGCGCAATGGAGCGGCGGGCAGGCTGCATCAAGTGGAGTTGATGCCGGGCGGTGCGGCGGCCTTCGATTTCGACAACGATGGGTGCGCCGATCTATTTTTCACCAATGGCGCTTCCTTGCCCTCGCTGCGCAAAACAGACGCGAGTTTTCACAACCGGCTCTATCGCGGCCATTGCGACTTGACGTTTACGGACGTGACGACGAAAGCCGGGCTGGCCGGCGAAGGCTATGCGATGGCGGCGGCCACCGGCGACTACGACAATGACGGCTTCGCGGACCTGTTCGTCGCCGGCGTGCATAGGAACGCGCTCTACCGCAATCGCGGCGACGGCACGTTTGAAGACGTCACGCGGAAGGCTGGGCTTGCTCCGGCGGACGCCCGGGGAGACTGGTCGATCTCGGCGGGCTGGTTCGACTATGATCGCGACGGGCGTCTTGACCTGTTCGTCTCCAACTACGTGCGTTGGGATCCGGCGCGGGAGGTTCCGTGCGGACCGCCGGAGCATCGGATCTACTGCCATCCGAAGTGGTATGAGCCGCAATCGCACCGGCTGTTTCGCAACCGGGGCGACGGGACATTTGCGGACATTTCCGCGGCGGCCGGCATCAAAGCGTCGCCGGGCAAAGGCATGGGAGTGGCATTCGCGGACGCCGACGGCGATGGCTGGCCCGACGTGTTCGTGGCGAACGACTCGGTACCGAATCAGCTCTTTCGTAATCGCAAGGGACAGTTCGAGGAAGTGGCGCTGGAAGCCGGAGTCGCCTATCCGGATTCCGGCAAGGCCATCGCCGGGATGGGCTGCGATTTCCGCGACTTCGATAATGACGGGCGGCCGGACCTCGCCATTACCGGCATGGTGAATGACGCATTCCTGGCCTTTCGGAATCTCGGCGAACGGTTTCTATTCGAGGACTTCACGGCGCAGTCCGGACTCGCGCGCGCCACCGTGCACTTGACCGGGTGGAGCATGGGACTGTTCGACTTCGATAACGATGGATGGAAGGACCTGTTTACCGCCAACGCCCACTTCCCGCGCCTGGAGCGGCAACTGGGCGCGGCTCCGGAACTTTCCAACACGGTGTTCCGCGGAACAGGCCGAGGCCGCTTCGAGCCGGGCCCCGCGCTCCCGCGCCGGGCTTTTTATCGAGGCACGGCGTTCGCGGACTTTGATCGGGACGGGCGCGTAGATGCCGTCGTCACGGCGTTGAACGCGCCGGTGGCCGTGCTGCGGAATGTGTCCCGCAGTGAGGCGCATTGGCTCGCGATACGGCTGAAGGGCAAGGCCAGCAACCGCCAGGGCTTGGGCGCACAGATCAAAGTAGACGGCGGAGGTTCGCTCTACAATCACGCCACGACGAGCGTGGGATACGCGTCGTCGAGCGAGGCGATTGTTCGCTTCGGATTGGGCCGCCACGCGGGGCCGGTCCGGGTGGAAGTGCGCTGGCCCAGCGGCAGCGTGCAGCAACTCGGTGAAGTGAAAATCGACCGTGTCGCTGAGGTCGCCGAGCCGTAGCAGTATCGTGGAATTTCAAGTATCTTTGTATACATGCATCTGATCAATCGGCGGCGCGCGCTATCGATTCTCGGGACGACCGCGGTTACCGGGCAGCGGACCTTGTCGGCCAACGACCAGGTGGGCCTCGCCTTCGTCGGCGTGGGCGGCATGGGGTCGGCGCACGTCAAGAGAACGCTCGATACCAAGAGCGGCCGCGTGCTGGCGGTCTGCGATGTGGATGCGAACCGCGCCGAGCGCGTCGGCAAGATCGTCTATGACGCCACCAACCAGACGCCGCGCACGGTGAGCGACTTCCGGCGTCTGCTCGACGACAAATCGATCCAGGCATTCATCATCGCCACGCCGCACCACTGGCACGCGCCGATTGCCGTCGCCGCGATGAAGGCGGGCAAGGATGTGTATGTCGAAAAGCCGGCCAGCCATGTGTTCCGCGAAGGACGCATTCTGGTGGACACCGCGAGGCAGTACGGCCGCGTTTTTCAGCACGGGACTCAGATGCGTTCGAGTGAGGTGACCGCCAAGGCGCGGGAGCTGTTAGATGCGGGCGTGATCGGCACGGTGCGAATGTCGAAGGCGTGGAACCAGCAGAAGCTCGCGCCGCCGGCCAAGGTGCCCGACAGCGCGGCGCCGCCCGCGGTGGACTACAACATGTGGTTGGGGCCGGCGCCGGTGCGCGGCTACAATCCGGCGCGCTACAACAATTCAAGCAACTGGAACACGTGGCGCGACTACGGCAACGGCAGCATCGGCGACGACGGCATCCACGATCTCGACATGGCGCGCTTCGGCCTGGATCCGAAAACGCACCCGATTCGCATCACCGCGCATGGCAGCAAGGTGGACACCGGGCTCGGCGATTATCCGGACAACATGACGGTGACGTATCAGTTCGAGGACAACAAGGTTCTGATCTACGAAGAGCGCAACTGGACGCCCTACGGCCAATACGGGTTTGATAGCGGCAATGCCTTCTACGGGTCCGAGGGCTTCATGGTGTTCTCGCGGCGCGGCTACTTGCAGGTGTATCTGGGGCCGAAGGAGGAAAAGGGGCCGGGCATGCGGGGCGGCGATGGGCATCCAAAGCACTTCCTCAACTTTCTGGATTGCGTCCGCTCGCGGCAACAGCCGATCGCCAATGCGGAAGTGGCGCACCGCTCCTGCGCGATCGTGCATCTGGGCGAGATCGCCTATCGCACGGGACGAATACTCAAGTTCGATCCGGCCACGGAGACGTTTCCCGGCGACGCGGAAGCGAACGCACTGTTGACCAAGCAGTATCGCGCACCGTTCGCGCTCTAAGAACTTCGAGGCATAGAGGACCACACGGTGAAATCAACTCGCAGAACCTTTATCTACGCGGGCGGCACGATGCTGGCGGCGCAGGCAGCGCCGTCGGATCAGGTCAATCTCGGCGCCATCGGCAGCGGCGGCCGGGGCATGTACGTGATGGGCGTTTTCCAGAAAGACCCCAACGTACGGGTGGGCTCGGTGTGCGATGTCTATGAGCCGAATCTCGAAAAGGCGCTCTCGCTCGCCTCCAAGGCGCAGGGCGGACAGAGCCCGCGCGCGATTCGCAACTACAAGCAGATTCTGGATGACAAGAGCATCAACGCGGTGCTGATTGCCACGCCGGAACACTGGCACCATCGGATGACGCTCGACGCGATTGCGGCTGGCAAGGACATCTATGTCGAAAAGCCGCTGTGCCAAACCCCTGAGCAAGGCATGGATCTGATTCGTGCGGAGAAGGCATCGAAGTGCATCGTGCAAGTGGGGATGCAGCGTCGCAGCTATGATCTGTATCTCGAAGGCCGTAAGATCGTGGCCGCCGGTACACTAGGCCCGGTGCGCATGGTGCGTTCGTGGTGGCTGAATAACTACGTGAACCAGCCGCCGCCCGCCAAACTGGACGGCCCGCTCGATTGGGAGCAGTGGCAGGGTCCCGTGAAGCGGCGCGTGGCCGTTGATCCGCTGCGGTTCCGGCACTGGCGCTACTTCTCTGAATACGCGGGCGGCATCGCGGCCGATCAGGGCGCGCACGCCTTTGACGGAATGCATCTACTGATGGACGCCTCCTACCCCTTGGCGGTGACGGCGATCGGCAACAAGATTCAAGCCACGCAGTTCGACCAGCCGGAATCGATGGTGACGATTGCCGAGTACCCGGAAGAGTTCACCGGCATCTTCACGATCAATTACGCCGCGATGAAGTATCAAAGCAAGAATGACCAGTTGAGCCAACTCGACGGCGACAAAGCGCGCATGGATATCGGCCGCGAAGAGTGCCGCGTATACATGCAGGGCGCCGAGGACACAGTCGCCATCGCGAAGCGCTCCGAGCGGGGTTTCGGCTACGCAGCCGAGTTGCACGTGCAGAACTTCCTTGAATGTGTCCGCACGCGCAAGACGCCGACTGCGCCGATGCGCATCGGATTCCAGGCCTGCCTGGTTACGCTGCTTGCCAACATTTCGCGCAAGACGGGCAGGCGCGTGCGTTGGGACGACGTCGCGGGCAAAGTAATTCTGTAAGAAGGAATCAGGCGAGCTCTTTGATGGGCTCGCCCATCTTGTCGTCGAAACCGTTGGCGATGTAGACGGGGCGGCCGGCGGGCGACATGTAGGTCTTGGTCCAATCGATCCCCATGGCTTTGTAGATGGTGGCGTAGAGGTCGCCGGTCGACACGGGCCGGTCGGCAACATAGGCTCCACGCTCATCGCTGGCGCCGACGATGCGGCCGCCGCTGATTCCGCCGCCGCCCACGAGTAAAGACCAGCAATCCGGCCAATGGTCGCGCCCGCGGTTGGGATTGATGGCGGGAGTTCTGCCGAACTCTCCGGTGACAAGCACCACCGTCGATTCAAGCAACCCGCTCGTGGCCAGGTCCTCCAGCAACGCGGAGAGGCTTTGATCGAGCCGCGGCGCGAGCGACTCACGCAGCCGCTTGTCATTGTCGCCGTGCGTATCCCACTCGCCGTGTTTGTATCCAGCGGCGGTGACAAAGCGGCAGCCGGCCTCCACGAGCCTTCTGGCCATCAGCACGCTCTGGCCCACGCGAGTGCGGCCGTAGCGATCGCGGATCTTGTCCGGCTCTTTCGAAATATCGAACGCTTCTTTGACCTTGGGCGAGAGCAGCATCTGCATGGCTTGCTGCTGAAACGTGTCCATCTTGGCGAACTCGGCCGACGTTTCCTGTGCGCGGTAGTGGCTGTCGACCACTTTGAGCAGCGAACGGCGGTCCTCGATCATCTCCGCCGTGACGCTCTTCGGCAGGCTGAGATCGGGCACGGCGAAATCCGGCTGACTGGGATCGGGCAGGATCATCGAGTCATACTGCGGGCCGAGAAAACCGCCCCGGTAGGCTTCTTCATAGTTGAAGAAGTCGCCCTCGGTAGGCATTGGCACCACGGCAAACGGCGGCATGTTGTCGCGCCCGCCGAGTTCCTTTGAGATGATCGAACCAACGCTGGGGAACTTCAGGGCAGGGTTGGGGCGATGCCCGCACAACGTCTCAATGGTACCTTGCGGATGATTGCGTTCCTGCGTCCGCATGGAGCGGATGATGGACAGCTTGTCCATGTGTTTGGCGGTGGCGGGAAAGATGTCGCTCACGCGGATGCCGGAGGCCTTGGTGGAAATCGTCTTGAACCCGCTGTTGGCTTTCACGTCCCACGAATCAAGATGGCTGATGCCGCCTTCGAGCCACAGCAGGATGCACGCCTTCGCTTTCGCCGGAGTGGAGCCGGCGGCAGCAGCCGCCGCACGGAGGAGGTCCGCCTGCGAAGCGCCGAGGAACGTCAGCGCACCGGCGCGAAGGAAGGAACTACGTTTCATCATCGGCGACCTCCATCAATGATTGTGAGCGAACTCGCGCGAACTCACCAGCGCCCAGAGAAGATTCCCCAGCGACGCCGCCCGGCCGCCGCGTTGCTGCGCGAGCGCCTGCATGACCGATTGCTTCTCGGCCGCCGTGGGCAAGCGCGTGAGTGCGGCGAGATACAACTCGTCGACCGCCTCGCCGTCGTCCGCGCCGCGAGCGAGCAACTGCGCGAGCCGTCCGTCGGGCTTGGAGAGTTTCGAATTGTACGTGGTCCCCGCGAACATATGCAGCGCCTGACTCAGCGCAGGCTGCGGCGCTCCCGGGCCCGGGGTCTTGCGCATCGACCGTCCGTACGCATCCATGAACGGCGAGGGGCACAGATCCGGCAGCATCTGTTGGGCACGCGTGCCGGCCGCCGGATCGCCGTTGGCCATCGGATGATAGCGAAACTCTTCGGGCACTCCCGTGGCGGCCGAGATCGCATCGAGCAGCACGGCGGCGTCGAGAGGACGGGGCTGCGCGCGTGAGTAGTTGATGCGGTCGTGGCGATTGGTTTCGTTCGCCACACTCGAAAGCTGGTATGTGCGCGACTGCGCGATCGTCCTCATCAAATGCTTCAGATCGAAGCGGTGCGTCTGAAAGTCCTTCGCGAGCGCCGCCAGCAGTTCCGGATGCGTGGGCGGATTGGTGCCGCGGAAATCATCCACGGGATCGACAATGCCGCGCCCGAAGAAGTAGCCCCAGATGCGATTTGCCGCCGCTTCGGCAAAATAGGGATGCGACACCACCCACTGGGCCAGTTCGCGGCGCGGGTCTGTCCAGCGTTCGCGCGGCAGCACAGTGCCATCGAGAAACGTGGGCAGGACCTTTTCTTTGGTCCGCGGATGGATCACCGACATATCGCGGGGCCGGTCTGGATGATCGCCCATCGTGTCGACGATCAGTTGCCCGTTGCGCACTTCCGTCAATCCACCGAAAAACGCCGTCAAGCCCCAGAACTGATTCTGGCTCCACGTCTCAAACGGATGATTGTGGCACTGCGCGCAATCGATGCGCCGCCCCATGAAGACGCGGATCAACTCTGGCATCAGATTTTCAGGCGCGACTTTTTCCGAGACGTAATAGAAGTTGCGCGCCGGCGCGCTGCGTCCCTGGCCGGCAATCCGTTCCATCGCCAGTTGATCGAACGGCTTGTTGGCCATCAGGCTGGTGAGGATCCAGTCTTCAAAGGCCTTGAGTCCGGCTGTGCTGTTGGAGGTGACGAACGTGGCCCGCAACATGTCGCCGAGGCGAAAGCCCCAATAGTCGACAAACTCCGGCGTCTCAAGCAGCGTTTCAATGAGGGCGGCGCGCTTGTTGGGCGAGCGGTCTGCAAGAAACTCGCGCACGCGGTCGGGCGGCGGCAGAGTGCCGGTGAGGTCAAGCGAAACGCGGCGCAGGAACTCGGCGTCACCCGAAAGTGCCGCAGGAACGATGCGAAACTTGCGGAGTTTCGCCGCGACGTGTTCATCGATATAGTTGCGCGCGGGGAAGGCCGGGTAGTTGGATACCGGGCTACCGATCACTCCGGCCCGCGCGCTCACGGCGTGGCCCGCCGCGCGAATCATGATGGACGTTTCGCCGGTTTGCTTTCCGCGCAGCAGGCCGCCCTCGCTAGCCTCTACCACCGTGCTGTCGCCGGAGACGAACAGCACTTGATCAGTCAAGTCTTCGGTTCTGCCGTTCGAAAGCTGCGCGGTCACCAGCAGGCGGTGGGACGATCCGGCGCGCAGCACCACTTCGCGCGGGTAGACTTCGATGCTCCGAATGAACACGCCTTTATCGCCGGACTCCGCACCGAAGGGCGCTCCCGCTTTCACCCAATTGAGGATCGTCACGTAGTCGGGCGAGCCCGCGGCAAATCGGCGTCCGCCGCCGTGCGCCACTTGCCCTGCTGCCTTAGCCAGCAGCAGGCTCTTTTCGGGGTCCAGCTTGTCGATGCGCGACACGCGCGCACCCTTGGTCTCAGCACTCAGTACGTCAAAGGTTCCGCCTTCCACCGTCCACGTGTAGTCGTCCTGCGGGAAGAGCGCATTGGCCGACAGCTTGTATCCAGCTTTGCCTTTCACGCCGCCGTGGCAATCGCTGTTGTTGCATCCGCGACGCGTGAAAATGCCGCCGATGTCTGTGCCGAAGCTGAACGGCCGCTGCGCGTCCACAGCCTCGATCCGAATCACCGACTCCGCGCGCAGGCCGTCAAACTCGGCCCGCAGGGTCACCGGGCCAGCGGCGCGCACCATGAGTTTTCCCGATGCGTCGATGGTGGCTTTCGTTGCATCTGCAATAATCCAAAGTGCGTTCTCTGTCACGTCACGCTCAACGCCTTCAGCATCGCGGGCGAGCGCAAGAAAACGTTGCGAGGTGTTAGCGCCCCACAACGTAGCGCGGGCGGGGTAAATGCGCAGACCCGGGGCTTGCGCGTGAGCCAATTGCGCCAACACCAGCAGGCCCGCCACGGCGCATATCTTCATGGCTGCTTCTCCTTCTCGCCGGCTGCCACCACCATCAACGGAAACTGGCGGACCTGAAGTGGCGGCCCTTCAACGCCGTCCACCAACGGGCGGCACTCCAGCGTGACCAGGGCCGGTTCTTCGCTCAACTTCGCGTCGGCAGCGGCAGCGAACACGAGCGTGGCCGAGTACTGCACAGGCAAGACGGTCTCGGCGTTCTCGGGCAGGTCACGCGGAGCTCGTTCTTCGACCACGCGCCCGGCGGCCCGCATCGTGACGCCGGGAGGCAGTCCCGACGCGGAGTAGGTTACCTCGCCCGCGAAACCCTCTTCCAGCATCGCGTTCACCGCCACTTTCCGAGCTTGGCCGGGAGACAGGTTGAGGTGATCGAGATCCGCGCTTGTCACCTCGCCCACGTGCGGGACCTGCGGGCGAATGAGCACACGGTAGGCGTACGACTCATCGCCGTAGCGGGAGGTCAGATCACGAACCTCCAGCACATATTCGCCGTCGGCCGTGAAGGTGTAGATCGCGCGGGGCTGGATGTCCTTTAAATAGACTTCCGTCTCCGCGTTGTTGTTGAACAGCGAGATGCGCCGCTGGAGGTTGGAGAACAACTGCCTTCCGTTCGCATCGAGCACGGCCACCTTGGGATTGAAATGGGGCGGCTTGGTTCCGGGCGTTTCTATCTCGAAGGCCAGTTTCTGCCCGGCGGTGGCAGTGAAACGGAACTGGTCCACATCGCCAGGACGATCGATGGCGCCGCGAATCAAGGCGGGCAAGCTGGCTATGGCGCCCTGCCGCTCCACTACGGTTGGCACGGCGCCGGCTGCCACGCTCACTCCGCGGCGCACTTCGATCTTCTGAATCCACGAGTCGTTGAGCGGGCGGGAGAAGTCGCGCTCGATCCAGGAAGCAGCGGAAGGAGCAGCGGAATGCCACCGCCTCTCTTCGCCCGAAATCGAGACTTGGTAGCTGCAGCCGGGACACCCTTTGCCAAAGAGCGATGACACTTCCACGGTGTATTGGCCCGGCTCGGCGGTGCGTAGCGACCCTTTGGCCGACACGGGAATGAGATCGAAGTTGCGCTCCTCATCCAGAAGCACGCGGCGCGGACGCGAAGGGTCAAACCAGCTTTTTCTGGTGGCGCTCAGCAGCCCCACGCGCGGATCGAAGTTTTCGGCGGCGATCACTTCGAACCAGTAACGACGTCCTTCCTCGGCCCGAAACGAGTACAGGTCCGTCTCACCGGGCCTTTCCAGCTTGCCGTTGATCAAGACAGGCAGCGGAAGATCGCCGGCGCGCTTGGCCTGCTCCTCCGGCGTTACCGCTCGATCTACCACGTCGAATTGAACGCCGTTGGAAACACCCATTGGCGTATACACGCGGAGCCAATGTGAACCTAGCGGCGCGTTTGCGTCGATCTCCACATCAAGCACAACGCGGTAGGTGGGCTCGGGCTTCTTGGCGCCGGCCTTCGCAGGCTCCTCTTGTTCGATTTGTT
>VFZW01000101.1 GCA_016871055.1 Acidobacteriota bacterium | reverse complement strand
TTCAAGGTCACGGTGCCGAATGACTGACAACGGGGCAGCGAAAGCCGGAATCTGGAGCGGCTTCAGCCGCGTCCTGCGACTTTCAGTCGCCCATCGACCCCACCGCCTTCAGGCGGTGGTTGTTCAGTTTCGAATGTCCACGCGTCGCGAATGATGTCGTCGAGCGTCGATCGCACCGGCTGCCAGCTGAGCTCGCGGCGAAGCTTTGTCGAGTCCGCGACAAGCCGCGCGGGATCGCCTTCGCGGCGGGGGCCGATGACGTGGGGCACCTTTCGGCCGGTAACGCGCTCAACGGCGGCGAGCACTTCTTTCACGGAAAGGCCTTCACCAGTTCCGACGTTGAACACGTCCGACGAGCCACCGTCGAGCAAGTGCTTTAGCGCCGCGATGTGCGCGTTGGCGAGATCGTCGACGTGAATGTAGTCGCGGATGCAGGTGCCGTCGGGCGTGGGATAGTCGTCGCCGAAAAGTGTGATCGGCTTGCCGGTGAGAATCGCTCGAAATAAAAGTGGAATGAGATGCGTTTCCGGATCGTGGCGTTCGCCGAGTCCCGCCGCGGGATTGGCGCCGCACGCGTTGAAGTAGCGCAATCGCACGCTGCGAAGACCGGCGCACTGATCGAGCCAGTGCAACACGCGCTCCACCATCACTTTCGTTTCGCCATAAGGATTGGCGGGATCGTAGCGGGTATCTTCGGGAATCGGAGAAACGTCGATGTTGCCGTAGACCGCAGCCGTTGACGAGAACACGAGCTTGTTCACGCCAGCTTCGGACATCGCCGAGAGGAGAGCCAGGCTGCCGCTGACGTTGTTATGAAAGTAACGCTGCGGCTCGCGCGTCGACTCACCGACGGCGATGAACGCCGCAAAGTGCACCACCGCGTCGATCCGTTCGCCGCGCAGAATTTCGATCAATTGCGACCGATCGAAGATCGACCCAACGTGCAATGCCTCGGCGGGCACCGAGGCTGCGTGACCTTTGGAGAGGTCATCGACCACGATCGTATCAAAGCCTTGCGTGCGCAGTTGATGGACAGTATGGGAGCCGATATAACCCGCGCCGCCGGTCACAAGAATTCTAGGCATGAAAAGACTTAGTATGACAGACATGCCTTCTGGCGCGGAACTCTTTGTTGAAACCACACGTGGTCTCGGGATTGATCGCTACTTCACTCTTGTCGGCGACCATCTGAACGACGTGCTCTCGGTCGCTGAGAAGCGCGGCGTCGAGATCATTCACATGCGGCATGAAGCGGCCGTGGTCCACGCGGCCGATGCCTGGAGCCGCATGACACGCAAGCCTGGGCTTGCGCTTGTCACCGGCGGCCCCGGCCATACGAACGCGCTGACCGGCATGGCGACGGCGAATGCAAACGGTAGCCCGGTCATCGCCGTGAGCGGTGCGCCAGGCGCCGACATGCGCCACCGCATCGTATTTCAGGATGTGGACCAGGTCGGCATGGCCGCACCCGCGTGCAAGTTCGCGCACTTGGTGGCGTCGCCCGCGCAGGTGCCGTTCGCGCTCGGCCGCGCGTTCAACGAATGCTTCAATGGGCGCTACGGCGTTTCGCATCTGTCGATTCCGGTCAGCGTTTTCACCGGCAAGACCGACGCGCCTCTTCGAGTGCCGCGCGCCGATCGGACCAGCGCCGCTTGCGAATCACCCGCGCGGGCGATGGAACTGTTGCGCAAGGCTCAGAAGCCCGTCGTTATTGGCGGCAGCGGCGTCTGGTGGAGCGACGCCGGCGCCGCGTTGAAGAAGTTCTTAAAGCAAACCGCGCTGCCGTATTTCGATGTCACGATGGCGCGCGGCGTGATCGCCAACGCGCCCTACGCCGATCCTGCGCTGAACCGCGGCTGCGTGCCGGCGTTTCAAGAGGCCGATGTTGTACTCGTAATCGGCAAGCGCATCGACTACCGCTTGGCGATGGGCGGTCCGCGACTGCTGAACAAGAACGCGAAGATCATTCAAGTCGATGTCCACGCACCCGAGTTCGGCAACACGCGCGATATCGAACTCGGCGTGCTCTCCGACGCACGGCTATTCCTAGAATCGGCAACACCGGCCAAAACGTGGGAGCCACGCAAGGCATGGATGAAGCAACTCGCCGTCTGGCGCAAGGCGTGGGTGAAGGAACTCGAAGGCGTCGATGCATCCGGCCCGCTGCTCCATCCGGCGGCGTTCTACGCCGAGATGCGCCGCACGCTGCCGGTCTCGCCGCTGCTCAGTTGGGACGGCGGTGATTTCATCCACTGGGGCCGCGCGATGATGCCCGCGCTGCATCCGGGCGGTTGGCTGCGGCTTGGTCCGATGGCCACCATCGGCGCGGCGCTGCCGAACGCAATGGCTCAGCAAATGGCGCGGCCGAAGCAACCCGTCATGATGCTCACCGGCGACGGTTCACTCGGCTTCTACATCGCCGAACTCGACACGCTGGTCCGCTACGGCGTGCCTGTTGTTATTGTTGTCGGCAACGACGGCGGCTGGGGGCTCGAACGCGAGTTGCAGGGCGCAACGCAAGGCACTACGACGGCCTGCGAGCTGCGCCGCACCCGGTACGACATCGTTTGCCAAGGATTCGGCGGCGGGGGCGAGACGATCGATACAGTGGAGCAGGTCGGCCCGGCGCTGCAACGCGCGTTCGCAAGCAAAGTGCCCTACCTGCTGAACGTCAATATTCAAGGGGCTCGCTCGCCGTTTACGCGTTGGCAGTTGGAAGGGAAGAAGGCATGATCAACGTATCGCACGAAGGCGCGGTGGAGATCCTAACGCTCGCGGGGCCGCGCCGCAACACGCTTTCGGTGGTGATGATGCGGGCCTTGATCGGCGCGCTGCAGGAAGCGAAAGGCCGCGTAATCGTTATCGCCGCCGAGGGTCCGGCGTTCTGCGCGGGACACGATTTGAACGAGATGATCGGCTGCGCGTCGGATCGGGTCGATGAAGTGTTCAATGTGTGCACGGAGCTGATGTACACGGTGCAAGCTGTGCGGCAGCCCGTAATCGCCCAGGTGCAAGGCGTCGCGACCGCGGCGGGGTGCCAGCTTGTCGCCACGTGCGACCTCGCCATCGCCGCCGAAGACGCTTGGTTCGCTACGCCCGGCGTTCGCATCGGCCTGTTCTGTTCCACGCCGATGGTGGCGTTGACACGGGCGATCGGCCGCAAACGCGCGATGGAAATGCTACTGACGGCAAAGCCGATCGACGCGCGCACCGCCGCCGACTGGGGCCTGATCAACCGCGCCGTTCCCGCCGCCGATCTCGCGGCGAGCGTGATGGACCTCGCTTCGACCATCGCCGCCGAGAGCGACTACACCATCAAGCTCGGCAAACGCGCGTTCTATCAACAGATTGACATGGATCAAGACGACGCCTACCGATTCACGCGCGGCGTGATGACGGCGAACGCGATGGCTCCCGAGGCGCAAACACGCATGCGTGCGTTCGTCGAGAAACGCAAGTAGTCTGGTAGGGATGGACCGCAGACTGTTTCTCGCCACCGGCGCAGCGTTCGCGCAGCAGCCACCCGCCCCGAAGAAGGCCAACGTGACTTCCAGTGTAATGCTCTGGACGCTGAAGGGCACGTTCGAAGAGAAGATGGAGGCCGCTGCCAAGGCTGGCTTCCAAAGCGTGCAATTCGTCGGCGAGCACATCGCTTGGGACGACGCCCGCATCCGCACCGTGAAGCGCCTTCTAAGGTCTTTGCGGTTATCGATCGACACGCTCGGCGTGATGCCTACATGGGGCCGCGACAAACTCAACATGGTCGACCCCGCGCAGCGTGAAAGGCTGCTGGCCGAAGTCGAGAAAAACCTCGTCTTCGCGCAGAAGCTGGAAGTTCCGCTCGGCCTGCTGATGTCGGGCAATACGCTACCAGACCGTACGTTCGAGCAGCAGTTCCAGTCCATGGCCGACGGCGCCAAACGCTGCGGCGACCTCGCGGCGAAGTACGACGTGACGCTCATCGTCGAACCGCTCAATACGCGCGTCAATCACAAGGGTTACTTTCTGTCGAACTGCGTCGATGGGCTCAAGCTGATTCAGCAGGTCAATCACCCGAATGTGAAACTGTTGTTTGATCTCTATCACGAGCAGGTCGAACGCGGCGATGTCATCCGCTCCGCCCAAGCGGCGATGCAGCACGTGAAGGTGTTCCACGTCGCCGACAACCCTGGACGCAACGAACCCGGCACCGGCGAGATGAACTACGCGAACATCTACAAGGCGATTTCGAAGGCCGGCTACGAAGGCATTATTTGCATGGAGTACTTGCCGCTGAAGGAACAGGTGGCGAGCTTGAAGCAGGCGCTGGACGAGATGCGCGCGGGGCTTGCTTAAGCCGCGACTTCGACGTAGTTGATGATCGAATGCGGTTCGGGAATCGGTGCGCCGATTTCGCGCATGACCCGGAAGTGCTCGGTCAGTGCATCCTGGAAATTGAAACGCGTCTCTTCTTCTGTGTCCCCTGCGGCCGCGCAGCCAGGCACATCGGGCGAATACGCGCTGAAGCCGGTTGAGATCGGCTCAATTACAACTGGGTAACGTAAGGATCTCATACTCAATTCAACAGCCCATTAATCTCCCGCAGCACCTTCGAATCGAACTTCGGCTTCCGGTCGTAGGTCAGCAGGCCGTTGATCTCCTGCTCGACATCGGTCAACTGCGTATAGCAGATGCCCATAATTTGAGGGATCTGCCGAATGCCGATATAGAGCGACCGCAGCCGTTCCAGCGAGGCTTCCGGCGACTTCTCGACGCCCGCGTACCCCCACGCATCGACGGGCACGGGCGATCCGGGCAGCGGATACGCGATGCCGCCGAACTCGCTCAGAAACACGGGCGAACCGTTGTACTTAAAGCCCGGCGCAAGCACCGCGCGCCCGTTGTCGGGGAAATCGAACTTCTGCTGGGAAAGCACCTTGTACTTCTCGACCAGCCGTTCGCCGCGCGCGGCGTAGTCGTGAATGCCGAACAGGTCGGTCATGTCGGTGTGTTCCCAGCCGTCGTTGTCGATCACCGGGCGCGTCGCGTCCAGCGACTTCGTCAACTGATACAACGCCTTCAAATGAGCGGCCTGACGAGGATCGCTCATGTCGCTCACACCCCAGCTTTCATTGATCGGAATCCACATGACGATCGACGGATGATTCACGTCGCGCTCGACCGCTTCGATCCACTCGCGCGTGAAGCGGGCGGCGTAGTCTTCGTCGTAGAGATACGCGTTCGCCATCTCGCTCGAAACCAGGAAGCCCATCTTGTCGGCCCAATACAGAAACCGCGGGTCTTCGACCTTCTGATGCTTGCGCGCGCCGTTGAAGCCCATCTCGATCATCATCTTGATGTCGTACTGAATCGCGTCGTCCGACGGTGGTGTGATGGTCGACTCGGGCCAATAGCCCTGATCGAGCACCATCTTCAAATACGTCGGCCGCGTGTTGAGATAGAATTTCCCGTTCTCGATGTTGATCGACCGGTAGCCGTAGTAGGACGACACGCGGTCGAGAACCTCGGCGCCCCTACGCAACTCGTAGGTGACGTCATAGAGATTGCCCTGGTTGATGCCCCACTTCGCGGGATCGTTCACGAAGAGTCCGAGCGTCGCGCGTTCGCCGGTGACGGCGGCGCTGCCGGAAGTAATCGCGCGGTCGCGATATTTGATCGCCGCGTGCAGCGTTAATCCCGCCTGCGGACGCGTCACTTTTCCAGCGAACGTCACGCGGCCATCGTTGGACGCATGCACGCGCACACTCGACAGATAGCTCTCGCCGACGGCTTCCATCCACACCGATTGCCAAATGCCGGTCGTGCGCGTGTAGAAGATCCCGCGCGATTGCGGCTGCCAGTACTGCTTACCGCGAGGGATGTAGCGATCTTCCGGCGGGTCCTCCGCACGAACGGTAATCACCTGTGCGCCAGCGGCGTTGAGATGATCGGTGATATCGAGGCGAAACGGCACATGCCCGCCCTCGTGCTGCCCGGCGAGTTTGCCGTTCACCCACACCATAGCGCGGTAGTCGACCGCGCCGAAATGCAGCAGCACGCGTTTGCCCTTCCACGCTGCAGGTGGCGTCACACTGCGGCGATACCAAATCCACGGATGAAACGACGTGTCGCCGACGCCGCTCTTTTTCGTTTCGAAGGCGAACGGCACGACGATCTTTTTCGGAAAGGCCTTCTTGCCGTCGGCCCAGTTCTCGCGAAGTCCGGCGTTGGCGTCGTCGAAGGCGAAGTCCCACTCGCCGTTAAGCGTTTGCCAGTCGGCGCGAGCGAACTGCGGCTGAGGAATCTCGGGGCGGGGCGTTTGGGCCGCGGCGACCGCCGCAAAGCAAAGGAAGCGAAGTGCAATCACAACGGTGAGTCTACCGCAGGTTAGAGCCTCAGGGTCATGATCGGCCGATTCAAACCTCAGCTTTCTACCCAGCCAATGAGCCAATACCAGCTTAACCAGAACGACGTTACTAATATCGAAACGCTGATCCAAATCGACGCCGAACCGAGAACGGCCGCGAGAAGCAGCGGCGCTAACATCGCCGGAGCGTTGCAGATCATCCAGATCTCGGCCCCCAGATCGGATTGGCGCATCAGCGGGTAAGCGACCAACATAATTGACGGGACGGCAACGCGCGCCTTGCGCCAAGGAATGCGCTCATGAAAGCGAGCGACGAGCGCCCACACTCCAGCCCAGACAACAGCACACAACGCTGCGGCTGCAAGTAATTGAAGAATGGACTCCGGCGAAGCTGTGGCCCCGTAGGCGGGTTCAAACGAAATCGCCGCCGCCGGCAGCAACCTACGCCTCCACCTTCCCCGCAATCACCATCGTCACCGGCACGCCGCCGATCTTGCGCATCAGCAGCCAGTCCTGATCGCCTTCCTTCTCGACGTGATTGTCCTTGAAGATCTTCGGGTCTTCCTTACGAATCGAAAACACGCACGGATGCGGTGTATTTGAAACCTTCTTGCTCTGCTCGATCAGCGGCTTAAATTCCGGGAACGCGGCGCCATCGGTATCGGCGTCGGCGGGCGAGAGCACCAGAAAGTCGCGCTGCGGCGCGGCGCCTTGGTGGTCGCCGTTCTCGGGATAGTAGCTATAGCGCAACGTGTACAGCCCGGCTTTAAACGTCTGGCCGCGACGGTCCGAATAGCTCTGATGCACCTTCATCACGCCCATCAGCGTGCCGTGGGGAACGTTCGGCATCGTCAGGCTTCCCTCGGTAGTCGGTTTCGGCGCGGGCAGTTCGGCCCGGAACCAGATCTCGCTTAGCACCTTCCCGTCCTTCTGAATTTGAATCCCTTGTTTTTCGAGCAACCCCGAGACGCTCGCGTTCAATTCAGACGGCGGCGCGCCAACGGCCGACGACTTGTAGTCCTGCGCGTAGAGCGCCGCGGTCAAAGTAATGAGAAAAAACTTACGCATGATTCAGCTCACCTTCCGGTACAATTCCAAACGGGCCTATTTTAGCCACGACGATGCAAACAGGCCTTGTAATAGATGACGACGACAGCCTTCGCGACACAATTGCTTTGATGTTGGAGCAAGAGGGGTTCCGCGTACAACTTGCGGCCGATGGACGGGAGGGCTACGAGCGCTGTCTCACTTTGCGGCCGGACCTGATTCTGGTGGATCTTCGCCTCCCCGGCATGACCGGGGTCGAGATCTGCCGCCAACTTCGCGCCGACAAAGTGCAGACTCCTATCATTGTACTCAGCGCGGTGGGCGATGAGATCGACAAAGTCCTTCTTCTCGAAATCGGCGCCGACGACTACGTCACCAAGCCTTTCGGCCGGCGCGAGTTGCTGGCCCGCATTCGGGCCGTTTTGCGCCGCGCAACTTCCGACGCGCACCGCGTGCAGCACTTTGGTGACACCGAGATCGACATGGAACGGCGCATCGTGATGCGCAAGGGTGAGGAGGTCAAACTCACGCCCGCCGAATACAACTTGCTCGTCTTTTTCCTGCAAAACCCAGACCGCCCGCTGACTCGCGACGTGATCTTGAATTCCGTCTGGGGCTACAACTCGTTTCCGAACACCCGCACCGTCGACGCGCACATCGTCAAGCTGCGCCAGAAATTCGAGATCGACCCCGTCACGCCGCGCCATTTCCTCACGGTTCATGGCGTTGGCTACCGGTTCCTTCCGTAGATGCCGACCATTCTCATCGTCGAAGACGACCGCGCGTTGGCGTCGACTCTGGAATTGGCGCTCGCGCCGCTCGGCACGATCGTTGTCGCGCACGACGGCGCGCAAGCGCGGGCCTATCTCCAATCCAACGCCGCGCCAGCGGCCGTTCTTACCGATCTCGATCTTCCTCGCGTCGATGGGTGCCAACTCATCCAGTGGATGCGCGCCACGCCCGCTTTGTTACGCGCGCCCGTTCTCGCCATGAGCGCCCGCAACGACGAAGCGGGCGCCCTCGCCGCGGGTGCGAATCGGTTTATAGTAAAGCCATTCCGTCTCGCGCAAGTGCGCGAACGCCTTCAGGAGTTACTCAATGCGTAAAAGGGCCCTACTTCTCGCGGCCGCCGTTTCGCTGGCCGCGCAGGATCTGTCCGCCATACTGGCCAGGCTCGAAAAACTCGAAGCCGAAAATCGCGAATTGCGCGGAGAGGTAAAGCAGCTTCGCGACATCGTCGAAGGCGCCAAGCCGACCGTCGCCGAGCGGCTTGCCATCGTCGAACGGCGCGTCGAGGAGCAGGCGTCGACCAAGGTCGAGGCGCCGAATCGCTATCCGCTCGAGATCACCGGCATGGCCGTTTTTCAGGCCTTCTACAATACGCGCGGCGCCAACGGCCTCGATGTGCCGACCACCGCCGCCGTAACGCCCGGCCGCGCCTCCGCCGGCGCCTCGCCGCGGCAATCGGTGATTGGCCTGCGCTATCACGGCCCGCAAACGGTATTTGGCGGCAAGGGCTCCTGTTCCATGTACATGGACTTCTGGGACGGCAACACCGAAGGCGGCGCGCCGCCCTTCCGCGTGCGCACCGCCGAAGTCACTGTCGATTGGGCAACGCGCTCGCTCGCGCTGGGCATGATGAAGCCGCTGATCTCGCCCCACGATCCCAGTTCGTTCGCCTACATCGGCATCTCGCCTCTCACCAGCTCCGGTAACCTCTGGCGCTGGCAGCCGCAACTGCGCTTTGAACAACGTGCGGGCTGGTTCAAAGGACAGGCCGCCTTCATGCAGACCAGCGAAGACAGCACCGGAGCGCCCGCGAACCTCCTCAACGCGCGCCGCCGACCGGGTCTCGAACTGCGCGGATCGGCCAATCACTCGTTCGACGACACTCGCCGCGTCGAAGTGGCTTCGGCGGGCATTTCTCGGAGTCGCGCATCGGCGGCCAGGCGCTGCCGTCGCGCATCGCCAGCGTCGACTGGCTCGTCACGCCCTTATCGAAACTGACGCTAACCGGCAATTTCTTCAACGGCGAGAACGTGCATCATCTCGGAGCCCTGCGCCAAAGCTTCCGAATCGCCGCCAACGGCTTCGTCAACACGGTCCGTTCTCGCGGCGGCTGGACGCAAGCCTCGGTGCCGTTCACACCCAAACTCACTCTAAACGTCTTCGCCGGAATCCATGACGATCGCAACGCCGACCTGAACCGAGGCCAAAACGGCGCCAACCGGACCGGCGGCGCAAACATTATGTGGCGCATTGCGCCTAACGTCATCATGAGCTTCGAGTCCTCCCAGATTCGCAGCAGTTACATTGGAACTTTCAACCGCCGGATGAATCGCTATGACCTTGCCATCGCTTATCTGTTTTAGTCTGGCCGGCGTGCTCGGCGCCGCGTCGGTCGACGGCAAGATCGAACTCGCCGACGCGCGGAAGGGATCATCGGCTGCTGGCGTTGTCGTGTGGTTGGAACCGGTGAACCCGGTCGGCCCCGCGCCAACCGGCAGGTATATTCTCGACCAGCGCAGCAAACGGTTTCTGCCCCACGTCATGGCCATCCCGGTCGGTTCGCAGGTCGATTTCCCCAACCACGACCCGATCTTCCACAACGCTTTTTCCAACTTCGCCGGACAGCCGTTCGACACCGGTCTCTACGCCCCCGGCACGTCACAAAAGATAACTTTTCGCCGTCCTGGCGTCGTTCGCGTGTTTTGTAACATTCATGCACAGATGAGTGCGGTTATCGTGGTAGTACCGACGCAGTACTACAGCATCAGCTCCGCCAACGGCGCCTTCCGGATCAACAATGTTCCGCCGGGCGAGTATACGCTCCGAGTCTTTCATGAACGCGCCACGGAGCCAACCCTCGAACGCCTCGAACGCCGCCTCAACGTCGCCGGCGATACCGATGCCGGCGCCATTCGAATCTCGGAAAGCGGATACCTCGAAGTCGGCCACAAGAACAAGCTCGGACGCGACTATCCGCCACAAGCCCGCGAAGGCGCCTACGGAGTTCCGAAATAGAGTCTTTATGCCGCTGCGCTGGAAAATCTGGCTCTCTGTTTTTGGCATCGTGACCGGCCTATTCGGTGTCGCCGGCTGGCTGCTGCAACGGCACGCGGTCGAAACGGCCACACGCAGTCTCGATGAAGAAGTGAAAGCCGGCTTCCAGGCGTATGAGTCGGTCCTCAAGGCCCGTCAGGAGATGATCGGCGCGGCAGCGCTGCTGTTGGCCAGTCTTCCCAACGTCCGGGCCGCGTTCGGCAACGGCGACCCGGCCACAATTCGCGACTCCGCCGGCGAACTCGGCAACTATTTGAGCCCTTCGCTGAAGCAGTCGACGTTCCTCGTCGTCGCCGATCCGCGCGGCAATCCGATCGCCGTGCTTTCAGGCGATCCCAAACTCAAGCGCTGGCCCGTCGAGGCCGCCGTCGTTCCTTCCGCGCCGCGTCAGGTCTCCGGCTATCACGTACAGGACGGCATGCTGTTCCAGTTGGTCCTCACGCCGATCTTCGTCGATAGCGCGCGCGGCACGGCACTGATTAGCATTCTCGTCGCCGGCTATCCGGTGACAAACACGCTGGCCGAGACGCTGAAGCAATCGACCGGAGGCAGCGATTTCGTTTTCTCGGAACCTTCGGGCCGCTTCGCCGCCACGCTGCTCGATGTCTCCGGCGACGATGCTCGAATCGAGCGCGATCTCACCGGGCTCGACGGCGCGCCCGTCGGCAAGTTGACGATCGTTCGAAGCTTCGGCATCGCCGGCAACCGCATCGGCCAATCACGCAGTGAGCTTTTGCTGATGTGGGCCGCGGGACTCATCGTCAGTCTCGTACTCGGCTACGTTCTGGCGAACCGGATTGTACGGCCGATCTCCGCACTCGACACCGCCGCCGCCGAAATCGCGCAGCAACATTTGAAGCACCGCGTGCCGGGTGATGTCGCCAATCAGAAGGACGAACTCGGCCGGCTGGCGACGGCCTTCAACCAGATGGCCGGTTCGCTTGAAAATGCGCAGCGCGAACTAATCCGCCAGGAACGAATCTCAACCGTCGGCCGTTTGGCGTCGAGCATCGTGCACGATCTCCGCAACCCGCTCGCGGCCATCTATTCCGGCGCCGAGATGATGATCGACGACGATCTCCCGCCGGCGCACAACAAGCGCCTCGCCGATAACATCTACAAGGCCTCGCGCCGCATTTTGGAGATGTTGCAGGAGTTGCTTGATGCCTCGAAAGGCAAACATGGCGAGCGCGAGTCCTGTAACATCCTCGAACTCGTGCAGACCGCCGTGCAGACGCAAGAGGAATCTGCCGAGCACATTCAATTCGAAGTCGATGTTCCCGACAACATCGAAGCTACGGTCGAACGCGCCCGAATGGAGCGTGTCTTCGTGAATCTCATCGCCAACGCCGTCGAAGTGATGCCCGGTGGGGGCGTCGTCACGATTCGCGCCAACCGTGAAGGCGCGAATCTGCGAATTTCAATCGCCGATCAAGGCCCTGGCATCGCCAGAGAAATCAAAGACCAGCTCTTCCAGCCGTTCACCAGTTTTGGCAAGCGGAACGGCCTTGGCCTTGGTCTGGCGCTGAGCCGCGAGACGGTGCTCGATCACGGCGGCGAAATATGGGCGACCGATGCGGCTCCCCGTGGAGCCGTGTTTCACATCCGCCTGCCGCTCGGCTAGATTTCGGCTTTGAAGTAGTTTTTCGGCGGCACGGGTGATCCGTACATCCGGCGCAGGAACGCGATCTGGCCGGTGTGCGTGAGGGCATCTGCGACCGGGCCTTGGAATAGGCGATTCTCGTCGCAAGAAATCCCGCCTGCCGCCAGCCGATCATCGAAGGCCCGTAGTGCGGCCCGGAACCGTTCCACTTCAGCGGACCAGGCAAGCGGAGCGGAATCGTTCCACCGCTCGGCGCCGTTGGCGTGGCTTAGCGCCCAGTCCATCAGATCGCCCATGTGCGCGAGAATTTCGACCGGTGTCCGCGACGACTCCGAGGCGCGAAACGTCGCGAATTCCGAAGGTGCGTCGCGCAGCGCCTTCTCCAACCGGTAGGCCAAAGTGGCCAGTGTGTGCCGTAACATTACTTCAGAGTACTGACTTCGCCGGAAAGACGCGAGGCCAACGGGCTGGTCTGCCCGGCGTACTTGTTGCCGGGCTTCTTGCGATACGGCACCGACGACGGCGTCGAGAGAGGCTCAAACGTGAACGAGCAGATTCGCATGCCGGGATACAACGCCACTGGCACGCGGCCGAGATTTGAGAGTTCGAGCGTTGCCTTGCCCGTCCAACCGGGGTCGAACAAGCCAGCGGTTCCGTGGACGATAACGCCGATGCGTCCCAGGCTTGACCGGCCTTCCAGTCGCGCCAGGACATCGTCGGCCAGGTCCATCGACTCCATCGTGATCGCCAGGACGAAATCACGCGGCTGCAGGATGAACGGCTCGCCGTCGGGCACGATGATCGTCCGCATCATGTCCTGAATCGCCGAACGATCCCGCGGGTCGATGAACGGCACGCGCGAATGCTCAAAAACGCTGAACTCGTTGCCGAGCCGCAGGTCGATGGAACAACTTCCGAAATGATCGGCCGGTAACGGCGGATCGAGTTTGATCTTCCCTTCGGCTATAAAGCGCCGGATGTCGATGTCGGAAAGGACCATTGTGGGAAGGGAAGCGCACAGGCCGCGCCCAAGCGAGTCCGTTGTGCGCGAGTAACTGAGAAGATGGTGGACGGCATGGGATTCGAACCCACGACCCCCACGTTGCGAACGTGGTGCTCTCCCAACTGAGCTAGCCGCCCACTGACGACACTTCAGTATATCATCCCGACCCGCTAAACTGGAAGCTGGATGCCGGAAACACCGATGCAAGACACCCTCGAAAAGATGCGCGCCGACTGGGACGCCCGCGCCAAGGAAAACGCCCGCTACTACGTCAACACAGCCAACGATGCGTGGAACGACGACGAATTTTTTGCCTCGGGCGAACGGACCGTCGCCGAAGAGATCCTAACCGATATGATCAATATCTGCCAGGGCCGCGAACCCAAGCAGATGCGCGTCCTTGAGATCGGCTGCGGCGCCGGCCGCGTGACCCGGGCGCTGGCGGGGTTGTTCGGCGAGGTCTACGCGGTCGATGTGTCGGGCGAGATGGTGGCGCAGGCAACCCGCGCCGTAGCACCCTTCCCGGGTGCGCATATTTACCAAAACAACGGGATGGACCTTTCCGTGATTCCTGGCGCTGGTTACGATTTTGCGTTCTCCACAATCGTCTTTCAACACATTCCAAGCCGTGAAGTTATCGAAAGTTATGTGCGCGAAGTGGCACGATTACTACGTCCCGGGGCGCTTTTCAAGTTCCAGGTACAGGGCGACACCTCCATTCAATCCGACCGCAACGATACATGGCTCGGCGTGCCGTTCTCGGACGCCGACGCGGTAGCCATGGCCGAGCGATGCGGATTCGAGCCGCGTCACAGGCACGGGGCCGGAGAGCAGTATTTCTGGCTTTGGTTTTTTAAGCGTTAACCGCTACTCAGCCGACGCTTTCATCGCCTTATCGGCCCGGCGGTTGGCCCAATAGCTCCGCATGCGTTCGGAAACGACCTGGCGCTCGTCGGCGCCCATCGACTTCCGTCCTCGGCGGCGCCGAAGCGGGCCTTGGCCATCGTTAGCTAGAAACTGTTCGAGCGAGGCGATAACCTCGTCAATTCGTTCTTTCTCGGTGTAAAGTTCCTGAATGGTCTTTGACAAGTCCATGGAAGCGGCTCCGGTTGACATACCGGTTCTTGAAGCTGGCCAAAGTGGAACTGGGTCGGCGTCTTTAGTGTCAGTTGACACTGTTTCTGAACATAGACACGTTGCTTAAAATTGTGTCTCCGCATGCCAATATACGTGTCGGAGGTATTCAATGACAATCAACGGCATGACGTTTGGCGGATTTCCCGAAGCGGAGTCCTTCTTGGGGGAACTCCCCGCTCTCGACGACGTTTACGACACCGCTCGCGCACTTAGATTCCAAGAGGAAGTCGTCAAATCACGGACTTCAGTCGGCAGTTTCAGCCTTCTGAAGTCCGTCTATGCACTACTCTCAACTTCGGACTTGGTTCCGAGGCCAGACTGGCATGATACCCAGATGATCATCTATTCTCTGCAGTACAATCCTTCTTTGATCCCTGAAGTTGCGTCGTACGTCGATCGGTTGCTCGCTCCGGAGGTTGGTTCCAGCGGCCCTCGTAGGCTGTGGGAGTATATCCTCGAAAAGTTCAAGCCGGTCGGAACAACGTGACGCGGGAACGCGGGGTTAGCGCGGGCGGTCCTCAACAACTCGTGTCATCCTCGGACTGGCGCCCTCGACAAACTGCGGTGCGTTAGAACTTCAGATACCTCGCCACTTCGGCCGAAATTGGCTGCATTTGTGAGTGAGGTCCTATGAAGCAACGATCAGCGGGGCTACCGCCCGTTTCTCCCGGCGGTAGAGCCCCGGCGCGACGAATCCCCAGATTTGCCAAAGCGCCCACGGCGAACTGAGGAACATCGCCGCCACGAGCGGCAGCTTGATATACACAGTCGCAAACGCCTCGGTCGGGTCGAGAAGAACGAGCTCATCCCGATAGCCGAGAGCGCGCAGCGCCGCGGCCGCCGGCTCGCTTACCGCGAGCCAGATTTGGTCCTCCAAAAAAAGCGACACGGCATAGGCTACGCCCAGGCCCGTCACTGCGCTGAGCAAGCGAGATCGCAGTTCCTCGAGGTGTTCAAGGAACGTCATTGAGCCAAGCGGATCGTCCATTTCAGACATACAGTTCTCCAGAGGAGATTCGGCGCCCTACGTGCGGAAACGCCTACCGTGCAATAAATGGCCAGTGCGGAAGGAGTTTATATCCGTACTTGGCGACAAGGGCCCACACAATACCGCCCGCCACTCCACCGACGGCAAGTATAATCACAAGCACCGAAAGCCACGGGAAGCTGCGCTGATCGCGCCGCAACTCGAGCAGGTATGCCGCGAACACGCCGACGAAGTACAACACCACCATCGGCACCGAAAACAGCATCAGGTTGAAAACGTCCGGTGTCGGCGTGATAACTGCGGCCAAAATGACGATGATCAGGATCGCGTAGCGTGAATGTTCGATCAGGAACTTCGCCGATACGATTTTCAGCAGCGCCAGAAAGAAGATAACAACGGGCAGTTCAAAGACGATGCCGATACCCAGGGTCACGTTAACAAACAGGTCGAAGTAGTCGACCATGTTGATCGCCGGTTCGACGTTGATGTCGCGCCCGATGCCGAGCAGGAACTCGAGCCCGAACCGGAATGCGACGAAATACGCGAACAGTCCCCCCGCAACGAACAATGCGGCGGAACTGAGCACGAGAGGCGCGGCAAAACGGCGTTCCTTCTTGTACAGCCCCGGCGCAACGAAACCCCAGATCTGCCAGAGCAACCACGGCGAGCTCAGGAATGTCGCGGACAGCAGCGGCAGCTTCATATAGATGGTCGTAAATGCATCCATCGGGGTGAGCTGCTTTAGGGTCGGTGCGTAGCCGAGCGCCTTCAACGCGGTTGCGGCTGGTTCACTAACCGCTTTCCACATCGATTCCGCGAAGATCAGGGAAAGCGCGAATGCAATGCCAATGCCGATCAGCGACTTGACGATCCGGTTGCGCAGTTCCTCTAGGTGCTCGAGGAAACTCATGCGCAACATGCCGTCATCTTCCTCGTCTTCTTCGTCGGGATCGGCCGGCGAAGCGGGCGGCGGCGTGTCGGAGCCGCTTGTCGACGGCGCTGGAACTACGGCCGTCGATTCCTCGGCCGGCGGATAGGAGTGCCCGCCGTACGGATCGTCGTACTGCCGATCGTGCTCGGAGTGATAATGCGAGTCGTAGTCGTGATCGGTGGTCTGCTCATAGCTGACCGTGCCGGCGTCCACCGCGCCGGAAGAGGAGACACCGGTATCCGATGCTTCGCCGTTTGTAGACACAGGCGGATTCTCGGACGGGGTTATCCCCTTCTGTTCTTCCGGGACGGACATTACCTAACCAATCAACCGGCCGCCGGTGTTGCGGCGCTGCCAGCGCTCGATGAGCTCTGGGCGACCGTACCCTCCGGGGCCTGCGCAACCAGCGTTTCAGCCGGAGGTTCGGCCGTCGCGGTAGCGGTGGTTTGTTCAGCGCCCTGAGTTGCGGGTTCGCCTACAGTTGTGGATGGGGTTGCCGTTGAATCCGACGTACCGGAGTCGTAAGCTCCGTAGTCGTAATACGAGGAATCGTCGTAGTTGGTAACCTGCTGGTGGTACTCGTCGGCAGCCTGCTTGATCGGTTCGGTTTCCTTCTCGATCTGCTGCATCTCACGATCCCACGTCGATTTCAACTCCGACGACGCCCGACGGAACTCGCCCATCGCTTTGGCCACAGTTTTCCCCAGTTCCGGTAACTTCTTCGGACCGAAGATCAGCAAGGCCAGGAGAAAAATGATGATCATCTCCTGTGTCCCTAGCGTGCCCATCGAATGGTACGACCTCCCGTGCGGTAAATTTCAAGTTCAGGATATCACAGAGGACGAAACCGCTACCCGTTCGCGAGCGTGCGAAGCCATTTGCAATCGAGCAGTTGCTGGTCGACGGTGACGAGCACGAGGCCCTCCACAAGAGCCGTTGCGGCCAGCATGATGTCGCCGAAGTCTGGTTGCGGTAGGCGGAGGCGCGAAGCCTCGCGGGCAATAGCGACGGTAAAAGGAGCTTCGACGACGGCCAGTGCTTCCAGGGACTCGTCGAGCCACTCGTGAAACGCTCCGCTCTTGATCCGGCCGTGCTTGTGGAGATTGCCCGCTTCCCAGACACTAACGGGCGATACAAACAACCGATTCCGCGGGTTCTCCAACTGCTTGCGGACGACCAGGGCTAACCGCCTGTTCTGTTCCAAAGCCCATAGCCATATGTGGGTGTCCAGCAGCAGATTCACTGGCCGCCATCTCGCCGCGGGCTAAACCGAACTTCCCCTTGGCAAAACGGGGCAATCGACACACTCCAAACGAGTTAGACGAAGAGGAGGGTGTGCGGCGCTGGGAACAAAGTGTTAGGGTGTGACGCC
>VFZW01000100.1 GCA_016871055.1 Acidobacteriota bacterium | reverse complement strand
GTCGGTACTCGGCCATCTTTCCATTTTGCAGTACCGTGGCTGAAAGCAGCCCGCCTGAAAGGCGGGGGGATTAGACCCGGCGCTGCGATACTAAAGAAGGTACGGCCTTCGGGCGGATTGGTGCAAGTGATCGGCAACAACGTACCCGATCCCCGGGGCGGCACTTGGAGCAAGGACGGAACGATTCTCCTCGGTAAGGGCGGCGTTGCGCTGCACCGCATTTCCGCCTCGGGACCGCAAGAGGCGCAGCCGCTGGTCAACGAGAGGTTCGACCATGTCCGGGTTGAGCGATGGCCGCGGTTTTTACCCGATGGCCGCCACTTCATTTACACGGATCGAAGCGCGGTGACTTCGGCCCGCGGGTTATATGTGGGAGACCTCGGCGGTGGCCCGAGAAAACGGTTGCTGGACACCTTGTCGAGCGCCGTTTATGTCTCGCCGGGTTATCTGCTTTGGGCGGATGGTTCGGTCCTAATTGGCCAGGCGTTCGACGCCTCGAGGTTGGAACTGACCGGACAGCCGTTCGCGGTGGCTGAAGGGATCGGGCCCTCATCCGCGGGAGAATTGGCGGTTGACGTCGCAGAGAATGGCACCATCGTGTACTCCGGCAATATCGAGAACAAGGGCCGCCTGACGTGGTTCGACCGGTCGGGGAAGCAGACGGAAACGCCGTTGCCGGAAGTGGACAACATCGACTTCCGCTTCTCGCCGGATCATTCGAAGCTTGCAGCTTCGGTACTTGATGCCAAGACAGCTAATATCGATATCTGGATCACGGATTTGGAGAAACGCAGTACTTCGCGGTTTACGTCGCATGCCGCCCTGGACGCATCGCCGGTCTGGTCGCCGGACGGCAACCGCATCATCTTCCGGTCCAACCGCGGCGGACGGATCGAACTCTTTCAAAAATCGGTGACCGGCGGCAACTCGGAGGAAACGGTCGTGGTCTCCACCGCACAACAACGCGGGTCGGGATTCAACGCTGTAAACCTGATGGCCACCGATTGGTCTCCGGACGGACGGTTTCTGATCGCGTCAGCGATGACGCCGGAAGCGGTTTATGGTCCGGCCCTGGTACCTCTCTCCGACCGCGGAGAATTATCGTCCATGAAGGGCGCGGGCAAAAATCTGGATTATCTGCATTTGAATTTTTCGCCCGACGGCCGCTACCTGGCCTACGCAACACAGGAAACCGGAAAGCTCGAAGTTTACGTGCAGACGTTTCCATCGGCGGATCGGAAATGGAAGGTCTCCACCACCGGCGGCGCGGAGCCGCGCTGGCGCGCCGATGGCCGCGAGCTGTATTACCTGGCCGAAGACCGGAAGCTGATGGTCGTGTATGTCGGGGCCGGTCCTTCGTTCGGAACGCCAGTCGCGTTGTTCCAGACGCGCGTACCGCTGGCGGCCGACGTCTACCGCACCAACTACGCGCCCAGCCGGGACGGCCAGCGGTTTCTGGTGAACAGCCGGGCCGGCGAGCCGTTTCCGCACCCGATAACGGTTGTTCTGAACTGGACAACCGGCCTCAAGCGCTAGATGTTATGATGCCCTCATCATGAGGCTCGCATTTACCGCGCTGTTCAGCGCTTTCTCGGCGTTTGCTCAAATTTCCACCGGCACCATCGCCGGTTCGGTGAAGGATCCGTCCGGCGCCGCTGTCGCCGGCGCCAAGATTACGCTCCGCCACCTTGGCACTGCCGAGACGCGCGATCTTTCGTCGAACGATAGCGGCGATTTCACGGCGCAGTTTCTGCGCGTCGGACCGTATTCGATCACGGTGGCGACGCAAGGTTTCAAGTCGAAGACCGTGACGCCGATTACGGTGCGCGTCGATCAGACCGTCAACCTTCCGATCGATCTCGAGATCGGCACGGTGGCCGAGACCGTGGAGGTCAACGCATCGACACCGCTGCTCGACGCCAACACGTCGTCGCTTGGTCAGGTGATCGAAAACAAGAAGATCGTCGAACTGCCGCTCAACGGCCGCAACGCTTTCGCCCTGGGGCTGCTCGCGGGCAACACGGTTCCGGTGT
The DNA here is from genome assembly GCA_016871055.1 of Acidobacteriota bacterium. GTDB lineage: Bacteria > Acidobacteriota > Terriglobia > Bryobacterales > Bryobacteraceae. Next base: position 15,626 of record VFZW01000100.1, on the reverse strand, counting down.
CCGGCATGGGAACCAACCTCCCGTTCGTCGCGGGCGGTGGACGGTACTCGACCAACGACATTATGCTCGACGGCATCGATAACAACACGTCGGTGAACTCGAACGCGATCGGGCGAAATGGCATCAACTACACGCCGTCGGTCGATGCCGTCGAAGAGTTCAAAGTCAAGACGAATAACTACAGTGCGGAGTTCGGGCGCTCGGCGGGCGCGATTATTTCGGCGACGGTGAAGAGCGGCGGCAATCAGTATCACGCCAGCGCCTGGAACTTCCTGCGCAACGAGAAGCTCGACGCGAACAACTTTTTCTCCAATGCCGGCGCGCGGCCGCGCCAGCCGTTTAAGCAGAATCAGTTCGGATTTCTCGCCAGCGGCCCCGTGGTCATTCCGAAGCTCTACAACGGCAAGAACAAGACCTTCTTCTTCACCGACTACGAGGGCCTGCGGCGCCGAACGTCGGCCAACTCGAACATTCTCGATATCCCGCCGACCGACTATCGAACCGGCGATTTCTCGCGCTACCGCGCGCCCATCTACGACGCGCGCGCGCGCCGCCTGGCAGCCAACGGACAGGTGGTTTCGACACCGCTGCCGAACAACCGGCTGCCGCAGAGCTACATTCATCCCGGCGCCGCCGCGACGTTGGCGCTATTGCCCGCGCCGAACTTCGGAACTCCGGGCGCCGATACGCGCAACTTCCTGCGCACGGCTGCGAACCCGTTCGACAACAATCAATTCGACGCAAAGATCGATCAGCGCTTCGGTGAGAAGAACTCGCTGTTCGGCCGCGTCTCGCGCAGCAAGGCGACCGATCCGAACCCGGGCAACTTCGACGGCTTCATCGGCGGCGGCGGCTTGAACCTCCGCGAGGCGATCAACACGGTCGTCAGCGATACACACATTTTCTCGCCTTCGATCGTCAACGAATTCCGCGCCGGCTACACGCGGCAGAACGGTTCGTTCGCCGGCCGCGGACCCGAAGGTGCCGACTTCGCGCGGCAGAACAACATCGCGCTCTTCCCGTTCCCGGTGCAGAGTTTCCCGAGCTTTGCGTTCAACTTCTCCGGCGCAATCAACACGCAGGCGCAGTTCGCCGGCATCGGCGGCGGCGATCCGAACATCAACATCGAGAACACGTATCAGCTATCCGATAACATTTCGATCAACAAGGGCAAACACAGCCTGAAGATGGGCATCGACGCGCGGCGGTATCTCTACGACGTGATCCGTGGCGGCGGCCAGTTGATCTTCGGCTCGATCTTCAGTTCGTCGTCCGACGCCGCGGGCTCGGGCGCGCCGCTGGCCGATTTTCTGATGGGGTTCCCGTCGGGCACGCAGGGCACGCAGTTGCTTGATTGGTCCCGCCAGCGCGACGTCTACGTCGGAACGTACTTCCAGGACGACTGGAAGATCTCCTCGAAGCTGACGTTGAATATCGGCGTGCGGTTTGAAATCTACACGCAGCCTATCGACGCGCGCGACCGTGGCGGTTTGTTCGACCCGCGCACCGGGCGGATCGCGCTGCCGGGCAAGGATGGGTTTACTCGCGCTATCGTCAAGGGCGATCCGAACAACTTCGCGCCGCGGTTCGGGCTGGCGTACTCGCCATTCCGCAAGCTGACGGTGCGCTCGGGCATCGGCGTGTTCTACGCGCGCCGAGAGCAGAATCAGGAAGTGACGCAGTTCGGCGGCAACATTCCGAACACGCCGCAGTTGGTGTTTCCGTCGATCTCGGCCAGCGGCACTTTGAATCCGCCGTTGACTCTGAGTTCTCCGATCCAGGCGCTGCCAAGCGACCCGACGCTTTCCGCGTTCACGCCAACGCGTCCTTTGTCGACGCTGATTCGCACCTCCGACATCGCCAACTCGGCGAATCCCTATACGACGCAGTGGAACCTCAGTTTGCAGTACGAGGCCATGCGCGACACGGTGTTCGAGATGGCGTATTCCGGCCTTGTCGCCAACCGGTTGGTCAGCCGCGTGAACCTGAATCAGATTCCGTGGGAGGTTGCGGCGAGCGGACGCAATTTGCAAATCCACCGGATGTTCCCGCACTTGAGCAACGCGGTTGGGCTGGATTCGGCGATCGGACGATCAACCTATCACTCGCTGCTGCTGCGTGTTGAAAAACGCATGAGCAACGGCATCAATTTGCTGGCGAATTACACGTGGTCGAAGAATCTGGAGATCAACGGTTCGGGCGGGTCAAGCTCGTTCGCGCAAAACGGCGGCACGACGTTTCCGGTCGATTCGTGGAATCTGAAGAACGAAAAATCGTACGGCGCGCTGGATGTGCCGCACGTGTTTATCACGAGCTTCGGTTACGAACTGCCGTTCGGCGCGGGCAAGAAATTGTTGTCGTCGAAGGGTCCGGCGAACTTCGTGTTCGGAGGCTGGCAGATCAACGGAATCTTCTCGCGCCGCACCGGTTTCCCGACCGACATCCGCACAACGCGCATTCCCGCGGGCAATCAACTGTTCGCGACGATCAACACGCCCGACCGCGTGACCGGGCAATCGCTCTATTTGCCGAACCGCGGCGTCGACGGGTTCTTCAACCCGGCGGCGTTCTCGCTTCCGGGTTCGGTGGCGAGCGCGACCGGCGTGCAGTTGATCCGGTTCGGCACCGCGGCGCGCCGCATCGGCCGCGGACCGACCGCGACCAACCTCGACTTCTCGCTGTTCAAGAACTTCCGCGCCGGCGAGCGGGTGAACGTGCAGTTCCGCGCCGAGGCATTCAACCTCTCCAACACACCGGCGTTTTTCCTGCCGGGCGCGACCAACAGCGCGCTGACGATCGGCAACGCGAACTTCGGCAAACTGACGGGATCGTCGGCGACGGGCCGGCAGGTGCAGTTCGGGCTGAAGGTGATCTTCTGATCGTGGACTTGGGCTGGTGCTGAACGGAGCGCGTGGCGTTGGTGATCGTCACGATTCTGCTTGTGTTTGCGGGGCCGATGCTGCTGCCGCTGTTGACGAGGGCTCCGCAAAGTGTGCCGTATTTGGAGACGGCCGTGGTTATCGATGGCGTAAAGGTCAAGGGCGCGGTGGAGAAGTGGGCGAACGGCAAGCTGAGTAGCGGAATCCTCGAAAGCGACCGGACGATTCCGGCGGGCAGCGAGGTGCTCGGAACTCCGGCTGAGGCGTTCGTCATTAACGTGTTCCGTCGGAGCGGAAAGAGCTTCGAAATCCCGCGTCCGCGTTAATCTTCGAATGTTTCCGAAGTTTGCCGATAATGAGCATATGGCTGGTCAATGAAACGCGCTCTCGCGAAATTCCACCCTGAAACGCTCGCCGATGCCGGTCCGACATCAGGTCCGCCGGAGTTGGCTGTCGTTGTGCCGACTTTGAACGAGCGGGATAACGTCGGTCCGCTGATCGAGCGACTGGAATCGGCGCTCGAAGGGATTCGATGGGAAGCGATCTTTGTCGACGATGACAGCCGGGACGGAACCGCGGACTTGCTCCGCGAGATCGGCCGTATTAAGCCGCACGTCCGTGTGTTGCAAGGAATCGGGCGCCGAGGGCTGACTTCGGCGTGCATTGAGGGGATGATGGCGTCCGTCGCGCCGTATCTCGGGGTGATCGACGCGGATCTACAGCACGATGAGACTATCCTGCCGCAGATGCTGCGGAGGATTCGAGAGGACGAATTGGATCTGGTCGTGGCGAGCCGGAATCTTGAGGCCCGCGGGATGGGTGAATTTTCCAACGCGCGGGTGCAGTTGAGCGAGGCCGGGCGTAGACTGAGCCGCTTTGTGGCGCGCACGGATCTCTCCGATCCGATGAGCGGCTATTTTCTAGTCGACCGCCGATTCCTAGACGCGGCGGTTCGCCAGATGTCCGGGGTTAGCTTCAAAGTTCTGGTTGACCTTGTCGCCTCTTCCAGAAGGCCCGTTCGCTTCGCCGAAGTGCCGTACCGGTTTCGCGCGCGACTGCACGGCGAAAGCAAGTTAGATCCGAACACTCTTGCCGAGTATTTGGTCCTGATTGTCCACAAGGTCATCGGCGGTGTTGTTCCCGTCCGATTCGTTCTGTTCTCGATTGTCGGTTCGGTAGGATTGTTGTTGCACTTGGTTGTGCTTGGCACTGCAATCGATCTGTACGATATGCCATTCTCGCAAGCACATCTTGCGGCGACGACGGTCGCGGCTCTTAGCAACTTCGCGATGAACAACGAGTTCACGTATCGGGATCGCAAACTCCGCGGCGCCGCGATTATCGCCGGGGGCGCAACCTTCCTGGCGGTGTGCGCGGCGGGAGGAGTGGCGAGTCTGTCGCTGGCGCTTTGGTTGAAAGCGCAGGGCGTGATTTGGTGGGCGGCCGGCGCCGCTGGAACGGTGATCGCCGCCGTCTGGAACTTCGCTGTGGCTTCGGTGTTTACTTGGCCGGAAAAACGTTCAAGAGCGTAACCAGCGGTCGAACCACGCGAAGGCGTCCTTTTGCATCTCGGCGTCGAACTTGTGCGGGCCGTCGTAGAAATTGCATTTGTAGTGATCGGCGGCTCCGGCCTTTTTGTAGACTTCGCCTAGGATGCGGTCAGCTCGCTCCATCTCGGGCATCGTGAACAGCGAGTCCTGACGGTTGTTGAGGACCATTACGGATGCGGGGATGTTGAGCCCGAGAATTTCGGGGTAGTCGAGATCGCGCGGCAGTCCGGGGATGTAACACATCCATGTGTGCGTGTGGGCTTTGTTGAGCAGATAGTCGCGCCATGTCGTCATCATGCCGACGCAGCAGGCCGTCTTAATGCGCGGGTCGAGTCCGGCGAGCATGACGGTGCGCAAGCCGCCGCCGGAGAGTCCCGCGCAGCCGACCTTGCTCGCGTCGACATCGGAGCGCGAACAGAGATAGTCCAGCGCGCGCTGGTCCTCGAAACTGAAAACGCCCGGCCAAGTGAGGCCGCCACAGAAGAGGCTCTTGGCCATCAGGTGTTCGTGGTTCGCCGCGAAGCGGTTGTATTTCTCGATCTCTTCAGGTGCTTCCGGCGATTGCTCGACGAGATCGCCTTTAACGACCTGCGGCAGATCTTGCGGCCTCACGCGGCGGCTGGCGAAGGTGAACGTGTCGTGCACCAGAACAACATAACCTCGCTTGGCGAGTTCGTTCGCCCACGCGATGCCGCTGTAGTAACGTTCCTGGTGCTTGATCATCAATGGGTGCGGGTCTTTGCTCATGCGCGTGATCTTGCGCAAGCCGAAGTATTTGTTGCCGCCGTGATCGTGCAGGCCAACAACGCCGGGCAGTTTGCCGCGCGCGCCTTTCGGCTTCAACAGCAGCGCCTCGGTCGGCGGGCCATACGGCAGTTGCCAGGTGAGATGTTCGATCTCGAGGCCGTCGTATTCGAGGTGATGCTGGACCGTGGCGCGCGGCGTCGCGGCCGGTGCGGGCGGCAGCAGCGCCTCGACGAAGCGGGCATGCGCGCGGGCGCGCCAGGCTTTGACGTCTTTGAACTCGGGCCGGCGGAAGGAAAGCCGGGGCGGGTCGGCGGCGAAGCGCGCGGCCCAGTCGCCGTAAGCGCCGATCATGGATGGCATAACATTCTCCTGTTAAGCGTTCGGATACTTCCAAGGCGCGCGGTAGGCGCGGCGCAGCAGCTTCACGCCTTCCTTGTCGTTGGTGATCGTCTTGCCGTCCCACTCGACGGCGCGGCCGAGCTTCATCGACACCATGCCGAGCAGGCTGGCCGCTGTCGCGCGGTGGCCGATTTCGATGTCGCGCACGGGCCTGCGGCGCTTCTTAATCGCGTCGAGGAAATCGGCCCACAGTTCTTTGATGTTTTGACCGTCGGGCGAGTTGAGTTGCGGTTCAACGTGGATCGGCTTTTCGTTCTTGTTCGCGGGGAACCACGTCCAGCCGTCGCGCCAGCCCTGATGGAACGTGCCGTTGGTTCCGTAGAAATACGCCCCAATGGGCGTGGCTTCGGCGCTATTGCCGGCGTAGTGGCGTTGCTCCCATGTGCACTTGAAGCTCTCGAAATCAAGTGCGACGACTTGCGTGTCGGGCGCGTCGGTGGAGTCCTCGCGCACGTAGCGGCCGCCGGTTGAGTAGACGCGTTTCGGATGTGTTTCTTCGGTCCACCAGAAGAGTTGATCGAACCAGTGGACGCCCCAATCGCCAAGCGTCCCGTTCGCATAATCCAAGAAATGACGGAAGCCCTTCGGATGGATTGCGGCGTTGAACGCGCGCTTGGGCGCGGGGCCGAGCCACAGGTCCCAATCCATGCCCTTGGGCGGTTCGCTGTCGGGCGTTTTCTTGCCGGGCCCGCCGGCGGCATGCGCGAACAATCGCACCATGCCGATCTTGCCGACTTTGCCCGACTTCAAGAATTCCATGCCCGAGATACAGTGCGGCGATACGCGGCGGTGCAGGCCGACGACAACTTCGCGGTCGCCTTCGCGCGCGGCCTTCACCATCGCCTTGCCTTCGTCGATGGTGTGGCTGATCGGCTTTTCGACGTAGACATGCGCGCCGGCTTTGACGGCATCGATTGTGGGCAGCGCGTGCCAGTGATCGGGCGTCGCGACGATAGCGATATCGGGACGTTCCTTTGACAGCAGTTCGCGGTAGTCGCGGTATTCGCGCGGCTGATCGCCGGAGAACTTTGCCAGCTCCGCTTTTGCGACGGCGATCTGCGTTGGGTCGGGATCGGCGAAACCGACGCACGTACATTCGCCGGAAGCGATCGCCTCGCGCAGGATATTCATGCCCCACCAGCCGGAGCCGATGAGCGCGGTTTTGTACTTGCGGCCGGCGGGCTGGCCAAGCAGCGGGACGACAGTGAGGGGAACGAAGGCGCGGCGGTTCATGGCCTCATTTTATTGCATGATGATGTTTATGCAACGACGAATGTTTGTAGGCGCCGCAACTTCACTACTCGGAGCGAACGAGAAAGTACGCGGCGCGATCATCGGTTCCGGCGGGCGAGGGCGGCTGCTGACCGCGGAGTTCAAGGAGATCGGCGTCGAGATGGCGGCGGTATGCGATGTCTATCAACCGAATCTCGATCTCGGCTTGAAGGTGGCGTCGACCGGCGCGAAGGCGTACAAGGATTACAAACGCGTGCTCGACGATAAGTCGATCGATGTCGTTGTCGTCGCAACGCCCGATCACTGGCACGCGCATATGGTGATCGACGCGGTGCACGCGGGCAAGGACGTGTATGTCGAAAAGCCGATGGCGCATACGCCGGACGAGGGGTTTCGCATCATCAAGGCGGTGCGCGAAACCAAGCGCGTGGTGCAGGTCGGCATGCAGCGGCGGAGCTTTCCGCTGTTTCAAGAAGCCAAGCAGATCCGCGATACCGCGGGGCTGGGCGATGTGCGATTGGTGAATGGCTGGTGGTACAACCATCAGGCCGGTGTGAGTTCGAAAAAAGCCTTCGAGGGCGAGATTGATTGGAAGGCGTGGCTGGGGACTTCGCCGAAGCGCGAGGCGGACGCGGCGCGATTTTTCAACTGGTATTACTACTGGGATTACTCGGGCGGGTTGATGATTGGGCAGGCGGCGCATATTGTCGATTCGATCGTGTGGCTGATGAACGCGTCGATTCCTTCGGCGGTTGTTGTTGGCGCAACGCGGCCGAATCTCGATGGGGTCGAGGTGTCCGAGACGACGACGATGTGCCTGGAGTATCCGGAGAATTTCCTTGCGACATTCACAGTGGGTTACAAAGCGATGCGCTATTCGGGCACGCTCGATCAGTTGGTTGGCTATCACGGATCGAAAGCGCGGCTCGATGTTGGGCGAGAGAGCTACGCGTTGTATCGCGAAGATCCGAAGGCGGTGGAGTTGAAGCCGGAACGGCAGCGGTCCGAGCCGGGGACGTTCGGCTCGGCGACGCGATCGCACATTCGGAATCTGATTGAGTGCGTGAAGTCGCGCAAGGACCCGAACGCGAATGTTGAGGCGGGGCAGGCGACGAACGTGGCGCGGTGCATGGCGATGGAGTCGCTGCGGCGCGGCGTGCGGGTGCGGTGGAATGCGGCGGCGCGGAGGATGGAGGGATAATATCGACATGACGTTGCGCGCGCCATTCGACAGGATCACCATCGAGCCCGGGAAGATGGGCGGGCAGCCGTGTATCCGCGGGATGCGGATTACGGTGCGCAGGGTGCTCGATATTCTGGCGACTTACACCACGCGGGCGGAGCTTTTCGAAGACTTCCCGGATTTGCAAGAAGAGGATCTGCGACAGGCGCTTGCGTTTGCGGCGGCCGCGCTAGATGGGACGATCGACGTTCATCTTGACGCAGCGTGAAGCGGATCGTCATTGAACAAGGGCTACCCTTGACAGCCGCACCGAAGCTTCGCGCTCGTGGCTGGGACGCCGTACATGTGAGCGAGTTGTCAATGCATGACGCGGCAGACAGGGACATCCTTTCGTTTGGCACTGCGCAACAGCGCGTCGTTATTACACTTGACAGCGACTTCCCGCAGATACTGGCGCTGACCGCGGCGACGGCGCCGTCGGTTGTACTTATTCGAATGCAGCGCATTCGCGCGACAGAACTGGCGGACCTGCTGATGTTCACGCCTCAGCCGGAACTTGTGGCGGCGGAGATGAAGCGCGTGTGCCGCCCGGGATGCCGTCGCCGGTTCTGAGGGGCAGTGAACCGGTCGTGCGCGAACGCATGCGGGATGGCATTTTGGCGCTGACGTGTACGAAGCGTATGTGTCCGTTTGTTTATCCGTTTCCGCCAGCGGATGTCGTCGAGTTCTTCCGCATGCCCTACGAGCCTATGTCGCGGGCGTTTGAAGCCGCCGGCCAGAGCGGGTTGCGCGAGGATCTGGCCGCTCTGTGGTCAGCGGCGAATACCGGTTTGAATGGCACGACGCACGTGGAGGCGGAGTATCTGGAAGTCGTGGCGGTGCGGACGTAAATGCCCGCGCCTGCGGCGCATGCGAAAATAGACGTAAGCATGATTGAAACCTTGCGCCCCGGCGCGCACGCTGGCAACGCTCGCGTTGCCCTTTTTGATTTTGACGGCACGCTGTCGCTCATCCGCTCCGGTTGGGTGGAGGTGATGGTGCCGATGATGGTCGAGATTCTTCTCGACACGAAGTCCGGCGAGACGGAAGAGCAACTGACTGAGATCGTCAAGGAGTACGTCGGCCGATTGACGGGCCGGCAGACGATCTATCAGATGATCGAGTTCGCGGAGCAGATGGCGAAACGCGGCGGAACACCGAAGGACCCGCTCGACTACAAGCACATGTATCTCGACCGCCTGATGGTCATGATCAAAGATCGCATCGAAGGCCTGGAGAAGGGCCACATCGACCCGGTCACCTGGCTTGTGCCGGGATCGGTGGCGCTGCTTGACGGCTTGCGCGATCGCGGCATCAAGTGTTATCTGGCGTCGGGCACCGACGACAAGTACGTGAAGCATGAAGCGACGATTCTTGGCTTGCAGCCCTACTTCGAAGACCGCATGTACGGGGCGCTCGACGACTACAAGAGTTTTTCGAAAGCGATCCTGATCAAACGCATTATCGACTCGGCCGAGAACAAAGGCGAAGAGTTCATCGGCTTCGGCGATGGGTATGTCGAGATCGAAAACGTGAAGTCGGTCGGCGGCGTCGCGGTTGGCGTTGCGTCCGACGAACCGTCGTGCGCGCAGGTGGATCTGTGGAAGCGCGACCGGCTCGTTAATTCGGGCGCGGACTGGATCGTTCCGCACTTCAACACAACGCCTGACTTGCTCAAGACGATCTTCCCCTGATGCCTTCCAAGTACGAAACGTTCGACCGCTCGCGCCTCCTGATTAAGCCGCTGGCCGAGCGCGTGCACGATCTGGAAATCTCACGCTGGCTGGCGCTTGGCGATGCGACGCCGCCATATGAGCATGGGGATTTAGGAGTGATCGCCGCGAAGTTGCACGAGGCTTCGGCGCGTGGCGCGGCGCGCATTTTGATGATGGGCGCACATGTGTTGCGCGCCGGCGTGAACCGTTTTTTGATCGATTGGATCGAGCGCGGCGTGATCACACACATCGCCTTTAACGGCGCGGGCGCGATTCACGACTACGAACTGGCGCGGATCGGCGCGACGACGGAATCGGTGGCGCGCTACATTCGCAGCGGCGAGTTCGGCCTGTGGCAGGAGACGGGCGAATTGAACGACGTTATCGCCGAGGCGGCGCGCTTGGAACTTGGCCTGGGTGAGAGCGTCGGGCGGCACATCGAAGCGAGCTCGTTTCCGTACAGGGATCTCAGCGTGTTCGCGGCGGCGTATCGCTGCGGCGTGCCGGCGACGGTGCACGCGGGCCTGGGCTACGACATTCTGCACGAGCACCCGAACTGCGACGGCGCGGCGGTGGGCGCGTCGAGTTATCGCGATTTTCTGATCTTCGCGAAGTCCGTTGAAAATCTGGAAGGCGGCGTGATGTTGAGCTTCGGTTCGGCGATCATGGCGCCCGAGGTTTATTTGAAGGCGCTGGCGATGTCGCGCAACGTTGCGCATCAGCAGGGCCGTGTGGTGAAGAACTTCGCGACGGCCGTGTTCGACATGGTCCCGATCGCCGGCGATATTCACAAAGAGCTGCCGAAGTCCGATCCCGGCTACTACTTCCGACCGCACAAAACGATACTGGTGCGGACGGTCGCCGACGGAGGTGAGAGCTACTATTTCTGCGGCGATCACCGCGCGACGCTGCCAGCGCTTTGGAGATTGACGCGATGAACACGGCGGAGATTCTCGAACGCATTCGCGATCTCCATGTGCTTGTCGTCGGCGACATCTGCCTCGATCGCTGGTGCTGGTACGATCCGGCGTTGGCGCTGGCGTCCGCCGAAACGGGCATTCCGCGCACCGGCGTGGTGCGTGTCGAAGTCACGCCCGGCGCGGGCGGAACGGTGTCGAACAATCTTGCGGCGCTTGGCGTGGGGAAGGTCGACGTGCTCGGCGTCGCGGGACGCGATGGCTTCGGCTGGGAACTGCGCGATGCGTTAACGGCGCGTGGCATCGGCCATGAACACCTGTTGCAAATCGACGGCCTGCAGACTTTCACGTATACGAAGCTGATCAACGCGACAAACGATGTCGAAGATCTGGCGCGCGTCGATTTCGTCAACACCCGCGCGCTTTCCGAAGACGTGGATATGGCGCTGGTCTATCAGTTCAACAATGCGGCGCCGAAGTACGATGTGGTCATCGTGAGCGATCAGGCGGAGACATCCGCGGGTGGCGTTGTATCGGCCACGCTGCGCGGCGCGATTGAATCGTTCGCGCAGGCGCATCCCGAGGTCGTCGTATGGGTCGATTCCCGCGCGCGCGCCGAACACTTTCAAGGCGTGATCATCAAGCCGAATGAAAAAGAGGCGAGCGAAGCGTGCGACCGCGCGTTCGGCGTTGTCGACTTCCCTCGATTGCGCGCGCACTGCGCGGCGCCGCTGCTGTTCGTCACGCAAGGCGGTAACGGAGTGCGGATCTTCTCGCCTGAAGGCGAGGCGGCGGTGCGAACATCGCCAGTCGCGAAACCCGTCGACATCTGCGGCGCGGGCGACAGCTTCACGGCCGGCGCTGCGACCTCCTACGCCGTCACGCGCGACGCCGAAACAGCCGCGCGCTTCGGCAACAAAGTGGCGTCAATCACGATCATGAAAAAGGGCACCGGCACCGCGTCGCGGGACGAACTGCGCGCGAAGGAATGAACACGCTGGCGCTCGACATCGGCGGCACGAAGTTCACGATCGCGGGCTTCGACGGCGCTGGCCGAATGACGCACCGGCACTCGGAAGCCACCGATCGCGAGGGCGGCAAGGATTGGATGCTCGCGCGCATCGCCGAACGCGTGCGGGTGTGGGATATCGCTTTCGACCGCTGTGGCATTGGCTTCGGCGGACCCGTGAATTTCGAAACGCAGATGGTGACGTTGTCGACGCATGTCGGCGGCTGGGCGGATTTCGATTTTTGCGGCTGGGTGCGGAGTGAGCTTCTTATCGACCGCGTGGTGATGGACAACGACGCCAACGTCGGCGCGCTGGGAGAAGGCTGCCATGGCGCGGGGCAGGGACATCGCCCGCTGTTCTACATGACGCTGTCGACAGGAATCGGCGGCGGCATCCTGACCGAACACGGCATCTATCGAGGCGCGGATTCGTACGCGGGCGAGTTGGGGCACATCAATATCGATCCGAATGGGCCCTCGTGTTTGTGCGGCTCGAACGGGTGTTTTGAGCGCATGTGCTGCGGGTTGTGGATGGAGAAGGATTTTGGCAAGACGGCGAAAGAGTTGCTCGACGACTCGGAATTCGTCGCTTCGTACGTCGTGAAACTCGCGCGCGGATTGAAGGCGTGCATCATGATTTTGAATCCGTCGCGGATTGTGATCGGCGGCGGCATCAGCAAAGCCGGCGACAAACTGTTCGTTCCATTGCGCGCCGAACTGCGCCGGCAGATCACGGCGTGGTCGCGCGCGCGGATCGATGTTGTGCCGGCGGCGCTGGCGGATGACTCGGTGCTGTATGGGGCGGTGGAGCTTGCGCGATATAGTCAGTAGAAATGCGAATCGCTTTTCTACTCGTCGCCGCCGCGGGCCTCTTCGCCCAGGATCCCCCTCCCGTCTACAAGCAAATGTGCGCGGGCTGTCATGCCGATAACGCCACGGGCACCGATCGCGGACCCGGGTTGCTTAACGCGCGCTCGCTGCGGCGCAGGTCCGAAGCGCAAATTCGAAGTCTGATTCGCAATGGCACGCAAGGTGGCATGCCCGCGTTTCCCATCGCCGATCGCGATCTCGATGCGCTGGCGCGCGTGATTCGTTCGTGGAACGCGTCGGTGTTCGAAGCCAAGCCCGCGGGCGATGCCGCCGCCGGTAAACGTTTCTTCGGCGCCAACTGCGCGGGATGTCATTCCGTGAATGGAGTCGGCGGTACGAACGGGCCTGATCTGTCGGAGATCGCGAAGGAACTCACGCTGGCCGAACTCTCGCAGACGCTCGACGATCCGAACTCGCGGCGCGGCAAGCGCAATAGCTCGAGCTGTCCCGGATGGGCGTTTTGCCCGGACGATCCCTACGCTGTCGTCAACGTGAAGAAGAGAGACGGCACGTCGTTGCGCGGCTTTGCGCGCGCGCGCGGCGCGCACGATCTGCAACTGCAAACGCTTGATGGCAAGTTTCATCTGCTGCAAGAAAGTGAGTACACATCGATCGTCGAAGAGAAGCGCTCGTTGATGCCGGCGTTGCAGTCGACGCCCGCTGAACGCGGCGATTTAATCGCCTATCTCGCCACGCTCGGAGGCGTCCCGATGGGGCCGGTGGCCGGGGCGGCGGCGGCTCCCACACAGCCGCAGATAGACGCGGTTCACAAGCCAAAGCTTGGCGAATGGCCCGGCTATCACGGAGCGCCCAACGCCAACCGGCACAGCCCGCTCGCGCAAATCAACACCGCCAACGCGGCCAAGTTGAAGCTGGCATGGAGCTATGCGCTGCCGCACATGAGTTTGCAGACGACACCGCTGGTCGCCGATGGCGTGATGTACGTTACTGCGCCGAATCAGGTCTGCGCGCTTGATTCGACGACGGGCCGCGAGATCTGGTGCTACGTGCGCAATCGCAGCGATTCACGCAAGATTTCGGGCGACGCCGCCAAGGGCGCCCAGCGCGGTGCGGCGATGCTCGGCGACCGCGTTTTCTTCGCCACCGACGACGCGCACCTCATCGCGCTGAACCGTGTGACGGGCGCGTTGATGTGGCAGGTCTTTCTGCCGGACGGCGGCCCGGGATCGCATGGATCGACGGCGGCGCCGATGGTCGTCGGCGATTTGGTCATCACTGGCGTCGCGGGCGGCGACAGCCCGCTTATCGGATTCATCGCAGCCTACAAAGCCGCAACAGGCGAGCAAGTTTGGCGCTTTCGGACGATTCCGAAACGCGGCGAGCCGGGGTCGGAAACATGGGGCGGAAACGCGATCGAACACGGCGGCGGCGCGACGTGGTTGACCGGTTCCTACGACCCGGCCAGCGACACGATCTATTGGCCCACGGGCAATCCGTACCCTGACACCGATGGCACCGAACGCAAAGGCGACAACCTCTATACGAATTGTGTCGTCGCGCTCGATGCGAAGACCGGCAAGTTGAAATGGCACTTCCAATTCACGCCGCACGACCTGTGGGATTGGGACGCTACCGAGCCGCTGGTGCTTGTCGATACGAAATGGAAGGGGCAGGATCGCAAGCTGCTGTTGCAGGCGAATCGCAATGGATTCTTCTACGTGCTCGACCGCACCAATGGCGAGTTCCTGCTCGGCACGCCGTTCGTGAAGCGGTTGACGTGGGCGACGTCGATCGACGCGAAGGGCAGGCCTGTGGTCAATGAGAAGGCCAAACCAACGCCGGGCGGCACGATGGTCTGTCCCGCGGTGCGCGGCGCGACGAACTGGTATTCGACGGCGTTCAACCCGGTGACGAGGCTCTTCTACGTGATGACGGTCGAGGACTGCAACATGTACAGGCAGGCGGGCAACTGGTTCGTGCCGTATAACGATCCGGCCAATCCGCCGCAAAAAGTGTTGCGCGCGCTCGACATCGAAACCGGCGCGATCAAGTGGGAAGTACCGCAGGTGGGCGCGCCGGAATCGAACTACTCCGGCGTGTTGACGACAGCGGGCGGCCTGTTGTTCTACGGCGAGTCGGGCGGCACGTTCGCGGCCGCCGATGCGCACACGGGCAAGACTTTGTGGCACTTTCCGACGGGCCAGGCGTGGAAGGCGTCGCCGATGACCTACACCGCGAAGGGCAAGCAGTACGTCGCGATCGCGGCCGGCGGCAACGTGATGGCGTTTACTATCGCGCCTTAACGGAGATGAAAAGCTGCTGCGCGATCGGGTCGTTGCCGACGATCACTTCGAGTGGAATATCGCCCGCGGGAGCGTCGTCAGGCACAATGACATTGAACTGATACAAGCCGACAAGCTCTGGAATTAGGCCCGCGAAGGCGGGTTTGGCCGAAGCCGGGCCGAACTTGAATTCGATCGGCGCGGCCAGCAATTGCGTGCCGGAAGCGATCTGTCCGCCGATGGCGCTGGGGCGCACTTCACCGAATCCGATGCCGTAGAAGAGCAGGATCTCGCCGGGGACGGCGGGCAGGTTCTCGGTGCCTTCAATCGTGCCGTTGCTCACGAACTTCTTGCTGTCGTTGTGTTGCGCGGCGACGAACTGTTTGTCACCGACTTTGAACGATAGAGGCGCCAGCAATCCGCCCTTTGACGGCTTCAGCGCGAAATTGACGGCGGCGCTCGGCCGGCCTTTGTAGCTCACGACAATCGGCACCGTGCCGCTGGTTATGACGCTCGTTGGGACTTGGACGTTGACTTGGTTCGGGCTTGCGAAGCTGATGAAGGCCGCACTGTTTCCGACCATAACTGTTGTGTCGTTTAGCACCGTCGGCGCGCGGTTGTTGACAAATTGCCCGTTCCAATCTTTCGCTTCCCCGCTCAGGTTCGTGCCGTAGATCTCGATGTAGGTGCCCGGCGTGGCCTCATTGTAGCCACCAAACGCCGAAGCGGTGAAGATTCCGGAAGCGGAGATGACTGGTGGCGGCGGAAGTTCGACGATCGCCACTGACCTGATTAACGCGACGTTGGCCTCGGTAACCGTCGTGACACCTGGCTGGAAAATC
>VFZW01000099.1 GCA_016871055.1 Acidobacteriota bacterium | reverse complement strand
CGCAACTCTGCCTATATATACATAGTTATATGAGACAGGACACTAGTGTACCACAGGCATAGGGTTTTGCCTAGAGAAATCTCAGGTGTTCCCTAGATCGGGGTAAGGTCTTTCTGGTCAATCGGTTAGGTGCCGGAAAAGAAATGGCGAAAGAATCGCAGGCAGTCTTCTTTACCTGCCATTCCCAACAGAAAGCGGTCTATTCCGGGCGCATGACTCTGTGCCCGAGAACCTTGTACGACGCGGCCGTTCGTTGTCGGGCTAGGGAGTCGGCACACCAATAGTTAGTCATCGAACCGCATTAGCGGCAGTATACGGCCATCCGCGGGACCGAATCGTTAAGACCGAATGATGCCTTTTACGACGTGTGCCTCTTCGACACCGGTGAGGCGTTGATCGAGGCCCTGATACTTGTAGGTGAAGCGGCGGTGATCGATGCCAAGATTGTGCATGAGCGTCGCTTGGAAGTCGCGAACATGGACCGGATCCCGAACGATGTTATAGCTGAAGTCGTCCGTCTCGCCCCAGACCACGCCGGGTTTGAAGCCGCCGCCCGCCGCCCAAAGCGAAAAGCAGCGCGGATGATGATCGCGGCCGTAGACGTCCTTGCTTAACTTCCCTTGTGAGTAGATCGTGCGGCCGAATTCGCCGCCCCATATCACAACCGTCTCGTCGAGCATGCCGCGCGACTTGAGATCCTGAACCAACCCGTACAGCGCCTGATCGACATCCTTGCACTGCGCGGGCAGAATTTCGGGCACGTCGCTGTGCACGTCCCAACCACGCATGTAGAGCTGAATGAACCGTACACCGCGTTCGGCGAGCCGGCGCGCCATCAACGCTTGATTGGCAAATGTGCCGGGCTTCTTGGCCGCCTCACCGTAGAGCTTGTAAGTGCTTTCGGGCTCCTTGGAAAGATCGGTCAGGTCGGGCACGGAAGTCTGCATCCGGAACGCCATTTCGTACTGCTCGATGCGGGCCTTGGTCTCAGCGTCACCGAGCTTGTCGTAGGTCATCTGATTCAACTCGCCTAGGGAGTCGAGCATGCGGCGGCGCGTCTTTCCATCGACGCCGTCGGGATTGTTGATGTAGAGAACCGGATCGCCGCCGGAGCGCAGCGCAACACCGGCGTACTGCGCCGAGAGAAATCCCGCCGACCACAGCTTTGCCGAGATCGCCTGCACGTTGGCCTTCGGATGTGTGTGATTCGCGTTGAGTACGACAAACGACGGCAGGTCCTTGTTCATGCTGCCGAGTCCATAGGCCGCCCATGAGCCAGTGCAGGGCTTGCCGGCGATCATCGAGCCGGTTTGAATGAATGTGATCGCCGGTTCGTGGTTGATTGCCTCGGTGTGCATCGACTTGATGATGGTGATGTCGTCCGCCATCTTCGCGGTCCACGGAAGGATGTCGCTGATCCAGGCGCCGGATTTTCCGTGTTGCGCGAACTTAAAGGCGGTGGGCGCGATCGGAAAACGCGCCTGTCCGGAGGTCATCGTCGTCAGGCGTTGGCCGTTGCGGATCGACTCGGGCAGATCCTTGTCGAAATACTCCTGCATCTTCGGCTTCCAGTCGAAGAGATCCATCTGCGGCGGAGAGCCGACCATGTGCAGCCAGATGACTCGCTTGGCTTTAGGAGCGAAGTGCGGCAGCGCCGGCAAACCTCCTTCCGCGCCTTCAAGCAGCGACGCGAGAGCGATGCCGCCGACACCTTGCGCGGAGCGTTTCAACAGCTGGCGGCGCGTGGCGACGCGTACGGATTCATCGATTGGGTGCATCATTTGTTTAACGCCTCGTCGAGATTCATCACTTGGCTGGCGACCATGGTCCAGGCCGCGAGTTCGGCGGGAGAGAGTTTCGCGTCGACCGGCCATTCGCCCGTCGCGATCAGCTTCTTCGCCTCATCCGGTTTCGCGTCGTAGTGCAATAGCAAGTCGCGATGCGCGGCGCGGACAATTCCGCGTTCGCGTTCTTCAAACGGCCGTGCGAGCACGCGCGCCGTGATAAAGTTCAGCCGGTCGTCGAAGTCGCTCTTCGGCAGTTTCATCGCATGCTCCGCGAGCACGCGGGCGGCCTCGACGAACTGCACATCGTTCAGCGTAACGAGCGCTTGCAGCGGCGTGTTGGTTCGTTCGCGTCGAACCGTGCAAACTTCGCGGGTGGGCGCGTTAAAAATGTCCATCGACGACGGCGGCGCGCTGCGTTTCCAGAACGTGTACATCGACCGGCGATACAGTTTTTTGCCGTGATCCTGCTTGTAGAAGCGCGTGTTCGAACCCAGCATCGCAACGGTTTCCCAAATGCCGTTCGGCTGATACGGTTTGACGCTTGGGCCACCCATATTCTTCACGAGAAGGCCGCCGGCTTCGAGCGCGCTGTCGCGGATTACCTCGCCATCCATACGGAAACGCGGGCCGCGAGAGAGCAGCAGGTTCTCGGGATCCTTCTTGCGCTTGTCGTCATCGGTGATCGCGGCCTGGCGGTACGCCGAACTCGTAACGATCATGCGCACCAGCTTGCCAACGTCCCAGCCCGATTCGCGGAATTCGATGGCGAGCCAATCGAGGAGTTCGGGATGCGTTGGCGGCAAGCCTTGGGCGCCAAAGTCTTCGGAACTCTTGACGATACCCGTGCCGAAAAACTCCTGCCAGAATCGATTCACCGTAACGCGCGCCATGGTCGGATGCTTGGGATCGACCAGCCATTTCGCCAGGCCCATGCGGTTGCGCGGAAGATCGGCCGGCATTGTGCCGAGGATCGACGGCGGTCCGGCGTTGACCTTGTCGCGCGGCTGATCGTACATACCGCGGAACAAGATGTGCGCCTCGGGGTCCTTGTCCTTGATTTCGTTCATGACATGCGTGACCGGCGATCGGCGCTCGATGGCGCGCTGCTCGCCGATCTGTGCCAGCCACTGCGCCGAGAGTTTTTGCCACTGTTTGTCGCTGCGATTTAAGTAGGCCAGTTCCAGTGTTTCGCGTGCCGGGCCTTCGGGCGCCTTGCCAGAAGCGAGCGCCTTTTCGAGCGACAGCCAACCGGAAAGCAGCTCGACTTCGTCGTCGCGCAGTTCGCGATCGATGACGCGCAGTTCTTGGATGCGGCCGTCTTCGAAGAAGCGTTTGTTGCCGTCGGAAGCCAGGCGCAGCGGCGCTTGCGCGATCGTCGAGCCTTCGACAATTCCGTAACCGGTGCTCGAATTCGATTCGGTGTACTGCACTTTGCCGTTGACGAACATCGTCAGGCCCTTGTAGTCTCGGCTGCCGTCGAAGGTCACGGCGATGTGATGCCACGCGCCCGCCTTCAAGCGAACGGTTTGGCCGGTGCGAATGAGAAGTAGATCATCCTCGACGCCGCCGTAGAGTTGGAAGCGGGGGCGTCGCGCGTCAAAATCGAGCATCCAGCCGCGCAGGATGTTCTTCTTGGTGTCGAGCCGGTCGATTTTCGACGCGACCACGAAATCGCCCTCTGTTTTTGGCAAATAGACCCAGGCGGCGATTGTGAACGGCTTTCGGCTGTCGAGGTCGGCCTTCAAATTCGGTAGTTCCAACGACTTCGACTTCGCGAATTGAATTGATTCGGTTCCCGGCGCGGCGCCTTCGGCCTTCTTCACGCCGTCAGGGAGGTTGACCGGAGCCGTCGCCACGAAGCGCGGCTGCAGCGCTTTGAACGGCTGTTGAAAACTCTTGTACTTTCCACTGGCGATCCACTTCTCGAACGCCGGGTGGGCGTTTTTTCTATGCCGCTCGCGGCGCGCGCGCAGATCTTTTTCTTCCTGTTGCACGGCAAGCCACCGCGTGCGGTCGCGGTCGGACGGAACGACGATAACGGGTGGTGTGTCGTGAATATTTCCGTCCATTGCCTTCTGCGTCGTGTTCCGGAAATAAGCCGCCATCTGGTAAAACTCGCGCTGTGTGATGGGGTCGAACTTGTGATCGTGGCAAGTGGCGCATCCGATCGTAAGGCCCATGAATACGGCGCCAGTTGTATCGACACGATCCTTGGCGTAGACCGCGGCGACTTCTTCGTCGATCGAACCGCCTTCGTTCGTCGTAATGTTGCAGCGATGGAAACCGGTCGCGGCGAGTTGATCGATGCTCGGATTCGGCAGCAGATCGCCGGCGAGTTGCTCGACCGTGAACTGGTCGAAGGGCATGTTCTTGTTGAACGCTTTTATGACCCAGTCCCGATAGGGCCACATCTCGCGATAGTTGTCGATGTGAATACCGTGCGTGTCGGCGTAGCGAGCCGCATCGAGCCAGTAACGCGCGCGGTGTTCGCCGTATTGCGGCATCGCCATGAACTTGTCGACGAGTATTTCGTAGGCGTTGGGCGCTGCGTCCTTTACGAACGCCTCGACGTCGGCTGGCGCGGGCGGAAGACCGGTGAGATCGAAACTCAATCTCCGGGCGAGCGTGCGGCGATCGGCTTCCGGAGCGGGCTTGACGCCTTCGCTTTCAAGGCGCGCGAGGAGGAATCGGTCGATCGGCGTGCGTGCCCAGGTGGCGTCGCGAGGCGCCGGTGATTGCGGGCGTTCCGGCGCGATGAACGCCCAATGTTGCTTATAGATGGCGCCCTCATTGATCCACCGTTTCAGCGTGACCTTCTGCGCGTCGGTGATCGTCTTATGCACCCGCTCGGGAGGCATTCGCAGCGCCACATTTGTGTGATTGATGCGCTGCCAGAGTTTGCTTTCTTCGGGCTTGCCGGCGACAACTGCGGGGCCCGGAACGTCGAGACGCAAATTCGCCATGCGCGTGGCCTTGTCGGGGCCATGGCACGCATAACAGGCATCGGACAGAATCGAGCGGACTTCGCGCTGGAAATCGACGGGTTTCGTTTGCGCAAAGACGGAGGCGCTTACGAGAAGCAGTGCGGGTTTCATGAGGTTCTCCTCATAATAACGGAAGCTCTACCGCAATGTAAGGTGTGCGACGGTCTCCATATGAAATGTCTGCGGGAACAGGTCCGCCAGTTGCATCGATTCGAGCGAATAGCCGCCGTCGACCAGTCCGCGCAGATCGCGCGCCAGCGTGGCCGGATCGCATGACACGATCGAAAGGCGCGGCGCTTTAATCCGCGTCAACTCGCGCACAACCGAGGGACCAAGGCCGGTTCGCGGCGGATCGGCCAGGATGAAGTCCGGCGTTTTCCGCACGGTTTCCAGGTGAAGTTCGACGCTCGCCCGATGCGCTTCGATCGATCGATTCGCGCGACGTGCGTTGACTTCCAGATCCTCAACCGCCGACCGCACCGACTCCACGGCTTCCACCTTCTCGAACCGGTCCGCGAGTGGCATGGTGAACAAACCGACGCCCGCGTAAAGATCGAGCGCGGAACCGCCCGCGGCATCGCCCAGCGCCGCTTCGGTCAACGCGCCGATCAGAAATCGATTGACTTGAAAGAACGACTTGTAGTGCACGCGGTACTGCATGCCGCCCGCTCGATAATCGATCGGTCCGGTGGCCGAGCCAGGGATCTCTTCCTCGCACCAATCGAAGAATCCGCGCGCCACGCGCTGGCCCGCCATGGTCTCGACGATGTTCAGCTGCACATCACGCTCGTTGGTGAAGAGTTCGATCGACCGCACGAATCGAGGGAATCGATGGCTGCGCACCATGCGCCGCAGCGAACGCAGCGCTTCGTTCAAACGGGGCGATGCGATCGGACACTCCGAGGTGTCGATCACGCGGTGCGAGCCCGCTTCTCGATAGCCAACCTTCTGCCCGTCGATGTGAAACTGAACACGATTGCGATAGCCCCATGGCTCGCCTGTCACGGCCTTTATCTCGGCGGGCGCGTCGAGCTTGCCGATGCGCCTGAGCACTTCGCGCAGCACCTCGATCTTGGCAAGCACCTGTTCCGGGTACAGCGAATGTTGATAGTGACAGCCGCCGCAGCGTTCGAAGACTTTGCAGAGTGGGGCCGTCCGCGCCACCGCGCGGTCGACGATCTCGACGGCACGCCCTTCGATGACATCCTTCTTTTCTTTCGCGACGGCGATTCGCACGGTTTCACCCGGCAACACAAACGGCGTCAATACTACGCGCCCTTCGTGACGGCTCAATCCCGACCCGCCGTACACTAACTTCTCCACCGGCAGCGTGAACTCCGCTGCCGCCGGTTCTATTTTGTCCACCTCTTCATTGTCGCCTACTCTCCACATTCGTGCGCCGCGGCCCCGCGTGAGGAACCGCGCGGCCGCGCGTCAACTTCGACCGAGGCCTACCCCGCGGCTAGCGGATTAGTACACTGACAGTTTGCAATGAAAGCACGCGTTCTTTCGGGCATTCAGCCCACTGGCCATCTCCATATCGGAAATTATCTCGGCGCCCTTCGCAACTGGGTCAAGATTCAACACGACTTCGAAAGCATTTTTTGCATCGTCGATCTGCACGCGATCACGGTCCATCAAGACCCGGCCGCGCTGCGGGAACAGATCCTGCAACTTGCCGGACTCTTCATCGCCGCGGGCATCGATCCGAAGTCGTCGACAATGATCGTGCAGTCTTCGGTGGCGCAACACGCCGAACTCGCTTGGATGTTGACGTGTGTGACTCCGCTTGGCTGGCTCGAGCGCATGACCCAGTACAAAGCGAAAACGGAAGCGGCCGAAACGATCGGTGACGGCCTCTTACAGTACCCCGTTCTCATGGCCGCCGACATTCTGCTGTATCAAGCGAAGGTCGTTCCCGTCGGCGAAGATCAGCGACAGCACATCGAACTCGCGCGCGACATCGCGCAGCGCTTCAACTCGCTCTACGGCGATACGTTCACGATGCCGGAGACGCGCTTGCCCATCGCCGGCGCGCGTGTGATGGGGCTCGACGATCCAACGAAGAAGATGAGCAAATCGGCGACGGGCTCCGGCCACGCGATCGGCCTCCTCGATCCGCCGAACGAAATCAAGAAGAAGATCAATCGCGCCACGACAGATTCCAACCCCGCTGTCGATATTGAAACCATGGGCCACGGCGTTGCCAATCTGCTCAACATCTATCAAGCATTCACCGACGCGACGAGCGAACAGGTCCGCAACGAATTCGCGGGTCAACGCTACGGCGACGTGAAAAAGAAAGTGATCGAGGCGGTTGTAGCGGGCGTTGAACCGATCCAGAAACGCTACGCGGAGATCACGGCCGATCGCACTTATCTCAACGGCGTGCTAAAGGACGGTGCCGAACGCGTTCGGCCAATCGCCGAATCGACGACACGGCTCGTCCGCGAGCGTATGGGGCTCTACAATCTCTCCTAGCCCGCAATGGAAAATCGCCCGATAACACTGCGCGACTATCGGGACTTGCTCTCCCGCAACCGCAACATGCGTATGTTGTGGATCGCGCAAGTCATCAGCGAAATCGGCGACTGGTTCTACACCGTGGCGATTTACAGCCTGTTGCTCGAATACACAGGCAGCGCAAAATCGATCGCGCTCGCGTTCTCGCTCCAGGTGTTGCCGCAGTTCTTTTCTTCGCCGAGCGCCGGCGTTCTCAACGACCGCATGAGCCGCCGCCGCGTAATGATGTTCGCCGACTTCGCGCGTGCGGCTATCGTCGCGTGCATGCTGCTGGTGCGCGGACCGTCGATGGTGCCGCTGCTTTATGCGCTGCTGTTTCTCGAAACGCTGATGTGGGCTCTGTTCGAACCAGGCCGCACGGCGACGATTCCAAATATCACCGAGGGCGCCGACGTCACCACCGGAAGCGCGCTCAGTTCGATCACGTGGTCCTTTAATTTCGCGATTGGCTCGGCGATAGGCGGTGTGATCGCCGCGTTCTTCGGGCGTGATGTCGTCTTTGCGTTGAATGCCGCGTCGTTCGTCGTGAGCGGCATGATGATCCGGCGAATGCAATTTGACGAGCCGCACCTCAAGGATCTTCCGCCGTTTCGCGCGCGTGATCTTCTCGATTTTCATCCGATCGCCGAAGGTCTGCGGTACGTTCGTTCCGACGCCAAACTGATGGCGACGATGTTCGTGAAATCGGGCATCGGGTTTCTCGGTGCGAACTGGGTGATTCTTCCGGTGCTCGGCCGCGAGGCGTTTCCGTTGCGATTGCCTGGACTCAGCACGGACCAAGCCGGCACGATGGGTATGAGCCTGTTACTTGGCGCGCGCGGCGTCGGCGCGATTCTAGGTCCGCTCGTTGCCGGCTATCTGGTGGGGCGCGCGGAGCCGCGATTGCGCGGCGCGATCGTCGCGGCGTTTGTCATGTCCGGCGCCGGGTATCTCGCGCTGAGCCGGATGAACGATCCCTGGCTGGCGGCCGGCGCGGTCGCCTTCGCCCACGCGGGTACATCCATCGCGTGGATCTTCTCGACAGCGCTGCTGCAAACCGCGACCGACGACCGCTTTCGCGGCCGTGTGTTTTCCGTTGAATTCGGCTTCAGCGTTTTGAATATGTCGATCATGTCGACCGCCGCCGGAACGATGATCGACCGCGGCGCAACGGCGTTCGACGTAGCCGCGCTTACCGGCTCGGTGATGCTGATCCCCGCCGTTGCGTGGGTGTTCGCCCTACGGCTGTGGCGAGAGCGTTAGCGAATAGGCGTGTAGCTGCTCGCAGGTCTTGAAGGGCGTGCGGCGCTCGTCGAGCGGCCACTCTTTCCATTCGTTGCCCGTACCGCACGAGTGCATGGAGCGCTGTTCGAAGTCGTAGAGCAAGAGTACGTCGTACGGGTCGGCCGCGATTTCGATAAGAACCCCGCGATCACCCGGCAGCCACTTGCGCAGTTTGACGCGGCTGAGGGCGTAGCGCGGGAGATCGAAGCGCGTCTTATCGCCGATGCGCACCGTGAAGCCGCGATCCTGCCAGCGGAACCTTTCGATCGAGTACCTGTGTTGTGCGCCGCGAATCTCCTCCGCCTCGACCGCCGGGAACATCGATCCAATCGATCTGGCGATGACGAACGCCAATATCAATGCGGCCGCGAGGAATGCGGCGTTTATGGCGATCGTTTGCAACCGCTGCAGCATCTACATCGCCAGAATTTTGTCAATGGCCTGGCTGCTCTGCCGCAAGCGCTCCCGGAAGTCAGGCCCGGCGCCCCACTCATCGACGATGAAGCCGCGATAGCCGATCTTGCGAATCGCCGCCATCGTTGCGCGCCAGTCGAGATCGCCCGCGAGCAACTCGACCATCTTGCCGCTGTAGTTGCCGTCGAACTTGAAATCCTTGAAGTGAATCCTCTTAATGCGTGACCCGAGCGTGGGAATCCAATCCTGCGGATAGCCTTGCAACAGAACATTGCCCACGTCGAAGTAAACGCCGAACCACTTCGAGTGCAACTCGTCGATAAAGCGGCGAAACTCGAGCGGGCTCAGCAGGAATCGGTTGCCGACATTTTCCGGCAGCAGCATGACCTTGTGTTTGGCGCAGGCGGATTCGCATTTCTTGAGGACCTCTTGAAAGCCCTTGTAGACGTCTTCGTACCGGTTCATGAATTTCGGCCCAGTGCCGACGCGAACCGCGTTGATGAGAATCGAATCGATGCCTAGTTCGGCGGCCGCTTCGATCGCGCGCGTCAACGATTCGACAGCTTTGGCCCGTTTGCCCGGATCGAGATCGTGTGGCGCGCCATCGGCGTAGAGCCGGCCCGAAGCCCACAGCGTCGCGAGGGTGATGCCTTCATTCGACGCAGTTCGCTTGTATTCGGCAATCTGCGCTCGATTGAGCGGGATCGAGATGTCCTCGATGCAACGGATCTCGATCGCCTTGAATCCGGCTTCGCGGGCTAGCTCACATTTTTCGCTCAACGGCATCTCGCGTGGGAACGAAACAAGTCCGATTCCCTTGATATATTGCGGCGGTTGTGCTACCGCGGCGGCAAGTGCGCCAAATTCTCTACGAGTGATCATCGATCCTCCCAGGGCAGCGGCCCCGAATACCAATCCGGACCTTCATGTTCTATCAGGCCGCGCAACTCTGGGCAAACCTCCAAGTATCCAGCCGTGCGCCGAAACGGATTGCGGGCATCGCGTTTTAAGCGGAACGCTTCTGAATTGGAGTAGGGGTCCTTCTCATACGCGCCGCGGTTGCGAGCTTCAGCGGCGATGGCTTGCGCTGTATCCGGCGGATCGTTGGGACCAAGGTAGGTAAATCGACCCGCCGGCCAGCACATAGTGCGGCGATGCAACTCGAAGCGGGCGCGCTTAAATTCCCAACTGACGAACGTCACATGGCCAGGGTAGCTGCCCGTGAACTCTTTACAACGACAAATCGAATAGAGCATGTTTTCGTAGGAGTCGCGGGAGAACTCTTCGGTGATCGCGCGGGCGCGCACATCCGGCGCGCCGAACCAGCCGTAGTGGTCGGCGATCCAAAAGTACGACTGCGCCTCGCTGCGCGGGCCTGCGTCCGGCCGCGAATAGCCGCCGGCGAAAACCAACAGAGTGTCGGAATCGGCGGCCGCCGCTTTTACGCCCGCTTCGATGTGGCCGATATAACTAGGCACTTCGTTGCGCTGGAAATCGAGGAGGATCCAATTCGATTCCTGAAGGGGATTGCGCGGATCGGTGCAAATGGCATGGCCGGCCACTATCACCAAATTCGGAGGAGGCATGGAAAAGGAAATGATACGATGAGTCCAACGCGCGTATGTTGAAGATCGGCTCCATTCGTTTCCAGGCGAAGTGCAACCGCCACCCGATGTACAACCCCGAAGACGGCCGCGGGGCGATTCGCGGCGGTTGCCCGAAGTGTGAACTGCTTCACGAGATCCACACTGCCCACGCCAAACTCGTTGAGTTGATGCGCAAGACTAAGAACGATACGCCCAAGGCCGCGGCCGCGAAAGCCGGGGCGTCCGTGGACCCGCGGCAAACAGCGCTATTCTAGCGCTTATGCAGAGCAAAGCCACGACCGTTGACGCTTACCTTGAGGAACTCCCCGAAGATCGCCGCGCGGCGATGAAAAAACTTCGGGCCACGATCAAGAAGCACCTGCCGAAGGGCTTCGGCGAAGGCATGCAGTACGGCATGATCGGCTACTTCGTGCCCCACAAGCTGTTCCCGCCGGCTACCATTGCAATCCAAAAGAGCCCCTGCCGTATGCTTCGGTAGCGTCGCAGAAGAACTACATCTCGATCTACTTGATGTCGGCGTACATCGATTCCGCCGTCGAGAAATACATCAAAACCGAGTTTGCCGCGCGTGGGCTAAAGCTCGACATGGGCAAGTGTTGCGTTCGGTTCAAGAAGATCGACGACATCCCGCACGACATCATCGGCAAGGCGATCTCGATGACCTCTGTCGCCGATCACATTCAGAATTTCGAAGACATTCGGAAGCAGCAAGCCGCGCGCAAAGCGAAGCGATAGAATAGCCGAATGGCACAAATCCAACGTAGCCCCGAGATCTACGACGTGGTTGTCGTCGGGTCGGGCGCCGGCGGCGGTACTTCGGTCCGCGTGTTAACCGAGCACGGTTTGAAATGCGCGCTTCTCGAAGCGGGACCCATGCTTGATGTGAACAAGGAGTTCAAGGAGCATGAGTGGCCGCACGACGTCGGCCATCGTGGCGCAGAGGATGGCGGCGCCGCCTACTTCGGTAAGGGCAAACCGTTTGGTTATTTCTCGACGACGTCAGGTGGTTGGGAACTCGACGGCGAGCCGTACACAGTTGGCGAAGGCAGCGAATTCCGTTGGTTTCGCTCGCGCATTATCGGCGGCCGGACGAATCACTACGGGCGCATGTCTTTCCGCTTTTCGCCCTACGATTTTCAGCCGTACTCGAAAGACGGTCTCGGTTGGGATTGGCCTCTGACCTACGACGAGATCGCGCCGTATTATGACAAGGCGGAGAAATTCGTCGGCGTTACGGGCTCGAATCACAACGATCTGCCGAGCGCGCCGAACGGCCAGTTTCTGAAGCCGCCGCAGCCCAAGGTCCACGAGATGTTGATCAAGTCCTCGTGCGACAAACTCGGCATCATCTGCATTCCGAACCGCCGCGCGATCGTCACCGAGCCGATGAAGGGCCGAATTCCGTGCCACTACTGCGGGCAATGCGGGCGCGGCTGCCGTACGGCGTCGGCGTATTCAAGCTCGCAAGTCGAAATATTCCCCGCGATGAAGTCTGGCCGATTGAAGGTGTTCGACAACGCGATGGTCCGCGAAGTGACAACCGACGGCAACGGCAAGGCGACGGGCGTCATCTACATCGACAAAACCACGCGCCGCGAAAAACACATCCGCGCGAAGGCTGTGATCCTTGCAGCGAGTTCGTGCGAGTCGTCGCGCATTTTGCTCAACTCGAAGACGAAGGATTTTCCGAACGGCGTTGCGAACGGCTCCGGCGTTGTCGGACGCTTCCTGATGGACACGGTAGGCTTCGGGCTGTCTGGCTATGTGCCCGCGCTCGAAGGCATGCCGAAGTACAACACCGACGGCTTCGGCGGCGCGCATCTCTACATGCCGTGGTGGCTGTGGGACAAACACAACAAGCTCGATTTCCCGCGCGGCTATCACATCGAAATCGGCGGCGGCTACGGTATGCCGGGCATCGGCTCGTTCCAGGGCGCGGCGCGGCGCGCGGGCTACGGGAAGGGAATCAAGGAAATCGCGCGCAAGGAATACGGCGCTTCGATCGGCTTCGCCGGCCGCGGCGAGATGATTCCGAACGTGCACTCGTATTGCGAAATCGACAAGGGCGTCGTCGACAAGTGGGGCATTCCGGTTTTGAAGTTCCATTTCAAGTGGTCCGACTACGAGTGGAAGCAGGCTCGCCATATGGAGAAGACGTTCGCCGATATCATCACCACGATGGGCGGGCGCGTCACAGGCTTGAGCGCGGCACAGCGCGAGGCCGATGGCATCTCGACGCCGGGCACAATCATTCACGAAGTCGGCACTACGCGCATGGGCGTGAAGCCCACCGAGTCGGCGCTCAATAAATACTGTCAGGCGCACGAGGTAAAGAATCTCTTCGTCGTCGACGGCGGATTCTTCGTGTCGAACCCCGATAAGAATCCGACTCTGACGATCAACGCCTTCGCATGGCGCTCGGCCGATTACCTGGCCGAAGAAATGAGGAAGGGTAATGTCTAACAGCCGCCGTGACGCACTTCGACAGATCGCGATCGCTCTGACGGCGACGGGCACGCTGAGCGCGCAAGCCGCGCAACACGTCCACTCCGCCGCGGCCGCCGACACCAAGGGCGGCAAGTACACGCCGAAAGTTTTCACAGCGCACGAGTGGTCGACCATTACAAAACTCTCCGAGATCGTGGTGCCCGCCGACGATCATTCGGGCTCGGCCGTTGACGCGGGCGCGCCGCAGTTTGTCGATCTGCTGTGTTCGCAGAACACGGCGCTGGCCGAGATTTTCACCGGTGGCATTGCTTGGTTCGATGCCGAAATGCGCAAGCGCGCGGGCAAGGTGTTTCTCGATGCGACTCCGCGGGAGCAAAGCGCGATGCTCGACGAAATCGTCGCCGCTGAACGCACCGTGCGCGAACTGAACACCGAAAGCGGATTGTACGCGCGCGCCCCGCAATACAAGGGTTTCGCGGGTTACACCGTCAAGCCGGGGACCGATCTCGCGCCGGGCGTGCAGTTCTTCGACTGGGCGCGCCGATTGATTGTCGATGCGTACTTTACCAGCCCAATTGGGATCAAGGACGTCGGCTACATCGGCAACTTGGCGGTGTCGAAATACGAAGTGCCAAAGGCCGCGATCGACTACGCGTACAACCGCAGTCCATTCAAAGTCGTCGGCTAGCCGATGCGGGCGCTGTTACTCGATTACTCGCGCCGTTCGCTATCGGTCGGTGATTATGCGCTGCCGGCCGAACCCGGTGCGGGCGAGGCGCTGGTGCGCATCATCGAAGGCGGCGTGTGCGGTACCGATCGTAATCTCGCTTCGTTCATTTACGGCAAGCCGCCCGGCGAAGAGCCCGCTCTGATCCTAGGCCATGAAGCGTTGGGCGTGGTTGAGTTATCGAGCGATCCGTCTCTTGCGAAGGGTCAACTTGTCGTGCCGATGATTCGTCGCGACTGCGCTCCCGCCTGCGGGATGTGCGCGCGCGGCCGGCGCGACAACTGCTTGACCGGCAATTACACTGAGCGCGGAATCGCCGGCGCGCACGGCTACTTCGCTGAGTTCACCGTCGACGCCGCGCGCGATCTGATCCCAATCAAAGCAAGTCTCGCCGATGTCGGTGTGTTGGTCGAACCGATGAGCGTGGCGGAAAAAACGTTCGACGTCGTGTCGAAGTTGCACCAAGGCGAGCCGCGCTCGGTTCTGATTCTCGGTGCCGGAACGATCGGCATTCTGTGCGCGTGGGCCGGGTTGCTGCGCGGCTTCGAAGTAACTGTAATGTCCACCGAACCGGCCGTTTCCGCGCGCGCGAAACTGCTGACCTCGTTCGGCGTTCGTTACACGCAGTCGTTCGACGGCCTGCGCGCGGACGTGATCGTCGAAGCCTGCGGCGTCGCGTCCGTCGCGTCCGCGTCGCTGCGCTGTTTGAATAACTGCGGCGTGCAGATTATCCTTGGCGCGCGCGCGGCATCTGTCGAGATTCCCTACCTCGAGATGATTCTGGGAAACAAGATTATCGCCGGCTCGGTAAACGCCTCGCGCGCGCACTTCGAGAGCGCGGCTTCGTCAATCGGCCGCTTGGAACGAGCGCAACTGTCGCCGCTCATCAAACGCCGGCCGCTCGCCGAGGCGCCGGCGAGCGTTCTGACGCCGCCTCCGAGTGTGATAAAAATCGTTCACGTTGTCGCGAATTAGCGACTGCGCAACAACCGGTAATCAAACGTCTCGCTGACGATCTCGTTGAACAGGTACTTGAACAACATGATTCTAACCGCGAATCGCACGTTGGTCTTCGCTGTCAACCAGACCCCTTCGGATGTCCGGATGCGCTCCAGATTGAAGCGTGTGCCCTTGTCGATCTTTCCGAGTACACCGAAGCCCACGCTGACGGAATCGAACATCTCCGCGTCGACGCGCACCAGGTCTTTTTCCGCCTGATCGATCCACACCTTGCCTCGCATCTTCTCGAACACCTTGGCGCGCAAGTTCTTAGGCTTGTAGCCAGGCCGCGGCTCGCAGCGCAACACCCATGCCTTGCGGTCATTGATCGCCTCATCGCCTTCGTAGGTATATGCGAGCGCTTCTGGAAACTCTTCGATCCACGCGTCATCGGCCGACCGCCCGCTCGCGCGCCCGCGCGGTTTTCCCGACCTGCGATCGGCTCGTACTTGAGCCTCGGCGTCTGTCCTTGCCGCGGCCGAAATCGGAACGCCATTCTTCTCGACCGCGAAGGTGACGAAATCGCCTTCGAACAACTCGCGCCGCAGCACAAGCCGCTCTTCTTTCTTGACACTGCCGTCGGCGTTCATTTCCTTGCGATGCGTCCGCCGTGAGAAACCGAAGTCTTCGAGCTTTTTCTCGCTCGTCATCAGGCGGTCGAGCGACTGCTTCATCTCGGCCCGCCAATCGCGCTGTTGGGCGGAAACAACTAGGCTCAAAGCCAGCAGGACTGTTTTCATTGCGAAACCCTGTTAGGATAACCCGTAAGATGACACTCACCCGCCGCCAGATTCTTGAATCCGCCGCAATGGCGTCGCTGATCAGCGCCACCGGCCACTCCGCCACGCCCGGAAAACTGCCGACGCGCCTGCTCGGCAAGACCGGCGCGCGCGTCACCGTTCTCGGCATCGGAGGAGGCAGCCGCTTCCTCGCCTACAAAGAAGAAGACAAAGCTCTCGAAGCGTTGAACCTCGCCATCGACAGCGGTATCGGTTACATCGACACCGCCCAGAATTATGGCAATGGCGTGAGCGAATCGCGCGTCGGAAAAGTGATGGCCACGCGCCGCAGGGAGGTTTTCCTCGTCACGAAAATTCAGGAACGCGACCCGGACAAAGCGATGGCGCGCCTGGAGCAGAGTTTCAAGAATCTGCAGACGGACCGCATCGATCTCGTGCACATTCATTCGCTTACCACCGAAGGGGACCTCGCCGTTGTCGAAAAGAAAGGCGGCGTGTTGGAGCGGCTGTTAAAGATGCGCGACGGCAAGAGCGTTCGTTTCGTCGGCGTGACCAGCCACACCGATCCCAACGTGTTGAAGACCGCGCTCGAACGCCACGACTTCGATTGCACCCAGATGGCGTTGAACGCCGCGATGGTCGGCATGATGAATGGAAAGGGCGGTATGGTGATCAACCCTGCCATGCGGCCCAGCTTTGAGACGATCGCGCTGCCGGTGGCGTTGCGCAAAAAGATGGGCGTGTTGGCGATGAAGGTCTACGCCGCAGATGGCATCGTCGGGCAGGCTCCGCTCGACAAGCTGATGTACTACGCGATGTCGATGCCGGTTTCGGCATGTGTGATCGGCATGCCGAAACTCGAATTTATCCGCGAGAACGTGAAGCTCGCGCAAGCGTTCAAGCCGCTTGGCGGCAAGGAGCGCCGCCAGCTCTCCGACGCGCTTTCGAGCAAGAATAAACTGGCGCTCGACCGCTACTTCCGCGATCATGTGGACGCCTAGCGAACACAGGCCGCAACGGCTGGCGGACGCTTAATTCGGCAGCGTGGCCGCGATTGCGGGATAGAAAGCTTTGACCGCCTGAATCGCCAGTTCCGATGCCTTTTCCGCGCCTTCGGGACTGGCGGGCACGGTGAACTTCACCAGCGCCGTGTCGGTGCGGTTGTATCGAATGGCGTCCGCGACGACATAGTACTTTGCCGTGTACTCGTCGGCCACAACCCGCCCATGCGACTGATACCAGTAGATGACGATACTCTTTGCCTCTCCTCGCTGCACCAGGTAGTATTGCGCTTCAATCGGTTCCGCGCGGCCCGGCACCGGGATCGTGATGATCGTGTTGCGTTCCTTCACCCATCCGTTACCCGGAAGACAGTTCTTCGGGGAGCGCGGTGCGCGGCCCGCGCGCTGCGATTGAAAGTACGCGATCCAAAAATAAATACCCTGCCCGCCGCCAGGCTTGGTATACACGCGCGACAGTGTGTCGTCGGCTTTTAGTACGGCCTGCACTTCCGCCTCGGTTTGAAACTCCTTCGCGATCGTCCAGCTTTCAATCGTCGTGGGGAACTCGGCGAGCGGCTTCGCCTGAGGCACGTACTCGTTTCGCGCGTTTAGGTAAAATCCAGCCGCTCCTTGAATGGCAATCAGCGCGCTAAAGGTCGCAAGTCCCGGTGTACTGAAAAATCCTGGCATCGAAGCCTCCTTTATGCTGTGGCCGGCCGTCCCCGAAACGCTAAAATCTTCTTCACGGTGACGTGAAACAAGATCATAAGAATAAACGCGAATGCGAAAGCTACTCCGCCTTCAAGCGTATGCAGGAACCCTTTGGCGAGTTCCGGATTAAATTCGCTAATCACTCCGGTTGCCGAGACGCGAAACGAATTGGCGGCGACCGCAATTGGAATGGAGGCCAGAAATATCGCCCAGCGAATCGCCAGGCTCTTCTCCGACAGATACCCATATACCAAGGACAAGAACGTAAGCGAAAGCAAAGATCGAATTCCACTGCAAGCTTCTACGACGGACAGCTTCTGGTTGGCTAGTGTCCTGTCTCATATAACTATGTACATATAGGCAGAGTTGCCTCATACTGGGTCATGTTCACCCCAGCAGCTCCCTTGGCGGTAGAAGCGAGCCAACGGGAGCAACTCGAAGCCTTGCTCCGGAACGGAAGCTCCCCCCAGCGTGTGGCGCTACGCTGCCGGATTCTCCTGTTGGCGGCGAAAGGCGTC
>VFZW01000098.1 GCA_016871055.1 Acidobacteriota bacterium | reverse complement strand
GACGCCTTTCGCCGCCAACAGGAGAATCCGGCAGCGTAGCGCCACACGCTGGGGGGAGCTTCCGTTCCGGAGCAAGGCTTCGAGTTGCTCCCGTTGGCTCGCTTCTACCGCCAAGGGAGCTGCTGGGGTGAACATGACCCAGTATGAGGCAACTCTGCCTATATGTACATAGTTATATGAGACAGGACACTAGCAAAGAACCGCATTTCGCAGTCGATCCCGTTTTTTTCCCTGCGGGGGCTGGTGCATCGTACGCGCAGCGATACGAGTTGCTGTGCCGCCGGTTGGTGCTGGAACGCCTGTACTCAGCGGCCTGCTCCGTCATGGCGACGAATACCAAGAAGACGTTGATCACCGAACCTGCCCCGGACCTAAGCTTTCGGCGATTTGTAGCCGCGATTAGGGGGCATGCGCTGACGTTTGCTGAATCGACGCGGAAATCTGGAGCATAGCGGGCGATCAGCGTAGGAAAGAGACTACCGCGGGCCACGACCCTGAGAAGCTGCAAGAGCGCTTGGCGAAACTCGGCGGCGGCATCGCACTGCTCCGTGCGTCGAGCGCCTTCAAGAGCCTGAAGGTGGAAGGCGTCGACATCATCCGCCGCTCGGCCATCCAGAACGCGTCTTCGATCTCGGCTCTCATGCTGACCACCGAAGCCATGATCTGCGAGATCCCCGAAAAGAAGCCGGCTGCTCCGGCTGGCGGCGATCACCACGGTGGCCCGGGCCACATGGACTACTAAACCAGTCTCAAACCCAATCAACAACCGCCACGCGCAAGCGTGGCCGTTTCGTTTCTTGCAGGCATCCTGCCTCGAAATCCTGATGGCGAATTTCCAGCAACGCCGCGTTCTGTTTCGAGGCAAGATATGACTGCAAAAAATATTCTGATCGTGGCGATCGCCACCCTAGTCCCCTGCGCCGCGCAATCCATCCGCGCCGACTTCAACGCCGACGGTTTTTCCGACGTTGCCATCGGCGCCCCGGGCGAAAGCGTCGAAGGCGCCGCCAACGCCGGCGCTGTCTATGTCATCTACGGAAATTCGTCCGGCTTGACCACATCCAGCCCCACGCCGGCGGCGCAACGCTGGACGCGCCAAAGTGAAGGCATTCCCGGCGTCAGCGCCGCCAACGACCGCTTCGGCGCTTCCGTCGCTGCCGGCGATGTCAACAACGATGGTTTCCCCGATCTCGCCATCGGCGTCCCCAGTGAAAACGTCGGCGACATCGTCAACGCCGGCGCGGTCAACGTCCTCTACGCAGGCGCCGGCGGTTTGCAAGGCGATGGCGCCCAGATCTGGACCCAGAATTCCATCTACGGGAGCTCGCCCAGCGTTTTCGAAGGCAGTCCCTCGGAAGCCCACGACCAATTCGGATTCTCGCTCGCGGCCGGAGACTTTAACGGCGATCTTCGCACCGATCTCGCCATCGGCGTCCCCTTCGAGGACATCGTCAGCGACAGAACCGGCACTCTCACCGTGATCCAGAACGCCGGGCAAGTCGACATCGTCTATGGTTCGCCTTCCGGGTTGTCCACGCAAGGCCGCGCGCCTCAGATGTACCACCAGGATTCGATCAATATTGAAGGAATCGCCGAAGCCAACGACAACTTCGGCGCAAGCCTCTCGGCCCCGCCCCTCGGATCGGACAGCCGCAGGGATCTCTTGATCGGCGTGCCCGGCGACCGCGCCAATAACGTCGCCTGCGGCGCCGTGAATGTCCTCTATGCCAGCAGCCAGAACAACGGATTGTCAAGCTTCGGCGATCAACTCTGGCGGCCCGGCGCGGGTGGAGTTCCCGGTAGCTGCTCGAGCGGCTCGCAGTTCGGAGGCGCCGTCCGCTAACCGCGGACGGCGTCCTCAACGCCTCTCGATCCGTGCCGCCAGCTTTCGTAGCTGCATCCGCGCATAGTCGTTCATCTTCAGCATGTGGACCGTGACAGACCCTGTGAGCGTGCGCGGCAGAATAATCCCGAAGTCGCGTGTTTCGAAGTGGTCGTCCCAGACATCGGTGCGCGGATGATACAGTTTGACCTCGGTGCGGCTGCCCCGGTCATAGATCAACCATTTGCCGTGTTTGGCCCCATTGCACGCCGGACAAGCCAGCGCCAGATTCGAGAACTCCGGAATCCCCCCGACCGACTGCGGCACGATGTGGTCGACATGAAACCGCAGCAGCGAGTACCGTTGGTGCAGGCGGCAATACTCGCAATAGTCCTCGGCCCTCTCGCGGACGAACTTAATTTCCCGCTCGGTAGGTCGCACGCCCGCCCGCCTTCATCCGCAACAAATCGACGAGCGTCACGAACCGCACGATCGTCTCGTATTCGTCGGTTTCCGATTCGGTGATCGTCTTCACCGCCGCCTTCTCCGCAAGCTCGTCAACGCGCGCTTGCAAGGCCTCCGGAACCACCAACTCCGCCAACCGCCGCGCCGACGAGTCGTCCAGACACCCGACAACCTGATCGATCAGCGGCTCCAAGTGGGAGCTCATGGATATAACGTAGCACGGCTGGCTTTGCGATAACCTCTTAACATGGCGACATTGCAGCGGCTGCGGCTCAAAGGCTGGAAGTCCATCCGCGACGCCGAAGTGTCCTTCGGCGCCATGAACATCTTGATTGGCATGAACGGCGCCGGCAAGTCGAATCTGCTGCAATTTTTCAAGATGTTGAATTTCATGGCTACCGGCGCATTGCAAGAATTCGTCGGTCGACACGGCCGTGCCGACAGCCTGCTGTACATGGGCTCACGCACCACCCCGCGCATGAACGCCGATTTGGAATTCCAGTCGGATGCCGGACTCAACACCTATCGGATTGCACTCTCCGATGCCGCCCCAGACACACTAATCTTCACCGATGAATCCGCGCTCTTTGCGCGCGCCGGCTACAAGCGTCCGATAGAAGTCCCTATAGGCGCTGGCCACAGCGAAGCGAAGATCTTTCAAAGCCAGGGCCCGACGGAAATTATCTTAAGCGGACTGCTTAGACGCTGCCGAGCCTTCCAATTCCACGACACCTCCGAATTCGCGAACGTTCGAAAGAAAGCCGCCCTCAACGCAAACGGTTACCTCTTTCACGACGCCGGTAATCTCGCCGCCTACCTCTATCGCTTGAAACTACGCGAACCCGCCTACTACGAACGCATCGTCTCCCTCTTCGCCTCCGTCTGCCCCAACTTCCGCAGCTTCGAACTGGAACCCGACGCCTTGAGCCCCGATCACATCCTCCTCAACTGGCGCATGCAAGGCAGCGACTACCTACTCGGTCCCCACCAGTTCTCCGACGGCTCCCTCCGCGCGTTATCGCTCATCACGCTCCTCTACGGACCGCCTGAGCTTCTGCCGAAAGTACTCCTCATCGACGAGCCTGAACTCGGCCTCCACCCGCGCGCCATCGAAGTCGTAGCCAGCCTGCTGAAATCCGCATCGGAATCGACGCAGGTCATCGTCGCCACACAATCGACCGCTCTGCTCGACCACTTCAGCGTCTCCGACATCATCACCGCGCAAACCCAGCGCGACAAGGGGACGTTCTTCTCGCGCCACGAACCGGAGGCACTCGCGTCGTGGCTCGAAGAGTACTCGGTCGGTGAGCTGTGGGAGAAGAATGTTCTCAGCGGTGGCTTTCCGTCGTGATCGAACTTCGAATTGTGGTCGAAGGCCAGACTGAATCGGCCTTCGTCGACCGAGTCCTCCAGCCGCATCTATGGCGTTGGGAAATTGGGACTGTGCCGGTCGTCGTCAAGACCCGCCGCGACGGCGCGCGTCCAGCCTCCGGCGGCGGAAATACATATGCGTTCTACGAAGCCGAACTCCGCCGATCGTTTCGTGACCGGCGCGATCACCTGCGTTTTTCGACCATGGTCGATCTCTACAAACTCCCAGGCGGTTTTCCCGGCGCCGAAGCGCTCCCCGACATCGATCGACTCGAGACAATCTGGGCGAATGCCATCGCCGAACCCCGCTTCATCCCCTATGTGCAGGTGCACGAGTTCGAAGCGCTGCTCCTCGCCGATCCGCTCGCGATCAGAAAGGCGTTCCCCGGCGCCGATCGCGAACTCGAAACTCTCCAACAAGAAATCCGCCGATTCGAAAACCCGGAGCAAATCGACGACGGCGAGCAGACCGCGCCGTCAAAGCGAATCATCACCCACATACCGGCGTACAAATCGAATAAGGTAAACGCCGGCCCGCTCATCGCCGAAGCGATCGGATTGGAAAGTCTGCGCGCGAAGTGCCCACACTTCGGCGCATGGCTTACCAAGCTCGAAAATCTCCGCTAGCGGACGCCCTAGGACGATTCGTCGCCCTCACGCTCACCAATCGCGCTGCGCTTGCCGTGCCGAACACTCAGTACCGACCCGACCAGTTTCTTCTTGTCGACAAAGAAGAGAACGCGATGTGACTCGAAGACAAACTGCCGCAGATCGTCCGCTAAGAACTCGCGCCCCCGCGCTATTGATTCCTGGAATAGTCCTCGCAGGGCGTCGCGGGTCGGAGGTACTCGCAATGTCTGCAATGCCTGCTTCAGCCTACTTCATGCGGCGGAGTCCATCGACAGAGATGAATTTCCCATCGGTGGGACGTTTGACCACCCAGAATGTCCACCCGTTCGTCTGGTAGCCCGTGTAGTGTCTCGCCGCAGGGGATAGACCTTTGAACGCTTTCCCGTCAGAACGGAGTTCACCGTTAACGATACTCGCGCCGACCGCCTTCCCTTTTGTGCATCGCGCGGAATTCTGTCCCATGCGGGAACTCAACGCCATCAGACACCCACGGCCTTTCAACCGTGGCACCATTTTTTTTCAGTGTTCGGGGCGGCAGGCCAAGGAGTTTTCTGATGACGTCATTCTCCGTCATTGTCTCCATCTCGCGGCGGTAGGTGATCTCGCGGAAGACCTCGAAATCAACTTCAATCGTACTCATGAGTCATCCTTCCTTTCGAGTTCTGGCGTACTGTAGAGTACACGATGTAGTCAAGTGTAAATTTGAGTGGGCACGAAGACTAGGAGATCGAAGTGCCGCGCAACGAGGCGGGTTATTGAGGCGTCCCCGTACGTTCTAAATTTGCCAAGGGCGGCGATTCGATGGTCGCGTGACGCGCTGCGAGGCCGAGATCGCGCGGAGTGATATCAACGTACGTCGTTGTTACCCACCCCGCTAAACTAAAAGCATCCCCATGCGCGCCCACTACGACATCTTAGTAATCGGCGCCGGCCACGCCGGCTGCGAAGCCGCACGCGCATGCGCCCGTCTAAACTTGAGGGCCGCGATGATCACCATGAACATCGACCTCATCGCGCAAATGTCCTGCAACCCCGCCATCGGCGGCATCGCAAAGGGCCACTTGGTAAGAGAAATCGACGCCCTCGGCGGCGTCATGGGCCAACTCACCGACGCCGTCGGCATCCAGTTCCGCCTCCTCAACACCTCCCGCGGCCCCGCCGTCTGGTCGCCCCGCGCGCAGTGCGACAAAAAACAGTACCGCACCCGCATGCGCGAGTGGCTCGAACAAGAGCCCAATCTAAGAATCCTCCAAGCCGAGGTCGCGGAACTAGTAATAAACGACGGCCAAATCACCGGCGTAAACCTTAGGGACGGCCGATCCCTCCAAGCCGGCGCCGTCGTCATCACCACCGGAACTTTCTTGAACGGCCTCGCTCACGTCGGCGAAAACAAAACCAACTGCGGCCGCAACGGCGAAGCCCCTTCCAACCTCCTCGGCAGCCAACTCCGCCAACTCGACCTCCAATGGACGCGCCTCAAAACCGGCACGCCCCCGCGCCTCGACGGCCGCTCCCTCGATTGGTCCCGCTTCGAACCCCAGTCCGGCGACGAACGTCCCACCCCTTTCTCCTTCCTCACCAAGTCCATCGACCGCCCCCAAATCCAATGCCACATCGCCTTCACAAGCGAGGCGACCCACGAAATCCTACGCGCCAACATCCACCGATCACCACTCTACAGTGGTGACATCGAAGGCATCGGCCCCCGCTACTGCCCCTCCATCGAGGACAAGGTCGTCAAGTTCCCCGACAAAACCCGCCATCAAATCTTCCTCGAACCCGAAGGCCTCGACACCTATGAGGTCTACGTCAACGGCATGTCGACCTCCATGCCGATCGACGTGCAGACCGCCATGATCGCGTCCATCCCCGGCCTCGAAGACGCCGAGATGATCCGCCCCGGCTACGCCATCGAATACGATGCCATCGACCCCCGCGAACTCAACTACGCCCTCGAAGTGAAGAAGGTGCGCGGCCTCTTCCTCGCCGGCCAGATCAACGGCACCAGCGGTTACGAAGAGGCGGGCTGCCAGGGCTTGATCGCCGGACTCAACGCGGCGCTGAAAGTCGGCGGCCGCGATCCCCTCGTCATCCCTCGCACCGAAGCCTACGCTGGCATCCTCGTCGATGACCTCATCACCAAAGGCGCCGACGAACCCTACCGCATGTTTACCTCCAGAGCGGAGTACCGCCTCCATCTACGTATCGACAATGCGGATGAAAGACTTACCGAAATGGGTCATAAAGCTGGTTTGGTCGACACCGCACGCTGGGACGCCTACAACCGCAAACTGGCCCAGCGCGAAAAGCTCACTGAAGCCCTCGACAAAACCCGTCTCAATCCGACCGACTTCCCCGGCCTTCCTCTCGCGCATGACGATCGCCCCTCGCTTGCCGTCTGGCTCCGCCGCCCCGAGAGTTCGATCAAACAGATCCAAGCCTGGGCCGAGAACGTGATCGGCGGACCACCCGAGTTGGGCCTCTTCGAAACAGTCGAAACGAATATCAAGTACGCCGGCTACCTCGAACAACAACACCGACAAATCTCGCGCCTCAAGGAATCCGGCAATCGCCCGATCCCGCCCGCAATCCAATACGCCAAGATCCCCGGCCTCTCGCGCGAGGTCTCGGAGCGATTGGAACGAGTCCGCCCCGAGACCCTGGGCCAGGCCGCCCGAATTCCAGGGATCACGCCCGCAGCCGTCGCGATTCTGGAAATCCTCATCGCTCGCCAATGATCCTGTCCGACGAACAACGCGCCGCCATCGAACACCACTTCCAACTCCTCCTGAAGTGGAACGCCCAGATGAACCTCACGGCCATTCGTGAACCCGAAGAAATCCGCGAGCGCCATTTCGAGGAATCCCTCGATCTCGCCCGCTGCGTGCCCCCGAACATCAAGACCATTCTCGACGTCGGATCCGGCGGCGGATTTCCCGGCCTCCCTCTAGCCATCGCGCTTCCACACGTCCACGTGACGCTCCTCGATTCCCATACGCGCAAATGTGTCTTCCTCCGCGAAGCCTCTCGCCAGTTGAAGAACGTGAAGGTCTTGAACCAGCGCCTGGAATCCACAACCGGACAATTCGATCTGATCACCGCCCGCGGCGTGGCCTGGGATCACATGTTCAAATGGCTACCCAAACTCTCCAACCGGTTGCTCCTTCTCTCTACCGATGAAGAGTGGGCCAACATCCAAAAGAACAAATCCTGGCTCTGGCAAGAACCCATCCAGATGACCTCCGGCGACCTCCGAAAGATCCTCCAGGCAACCCGACCACAAGATCTTGTGGTCGAGAAATAAACGGTCATAACCGCAATCAGATCAACGATTTGGCCGGAATGTTCCACGTGGAACAATTTTCCCATCGCAACCAAATAATCGCAGATAAGTCATCTGTTATCAACAACTTGAAGAGATTGTTCCACGTGGAACATTTTCCGCTTGCGGTCATGTTAGGATCTTGTTGAGGAGCCAACCATTTGGCCAAAACAATCGCCATCGCGAACCAAAAAGGCGGCGTCGGAAAGACCACGACCGCAATCAACTTAGCCGCCTCGATCGCCGCGAACGAGTTCAAGGTTTTACTTGTGGATGCCGATCCGCAAGGCAATTCAACCACCGGACTCGGAATCGCAAAAGACCCCGACGTGCCTTCTCTTTATCACGTTCTTACGCGCGAGAAGAAAGCTCCCGAAGCGATCGTCCCAACGATTTGCGAAGGTCTCGATTTGCTTCCCGCTGATCGAAGTCTCGTGGGAATTAATATCGAACTCGTCAACATCGAAAACCGCGAAGCCGTTTTGAAGAACGCGCTCGCCGAAGTCGCTTCGAACTACTCTTACGTCATAATCGATTGCCCGCCCTCTTTGGATCTCTTGACTCTAAACGGACTCGTCGCGGCAAACTCGGTCTTGATCCCAATTCAATGTGAGTTCTTCGCGCTCGAAGGCATTTCCCAACTGATGGACACGATCGAGAGAATCAAGGAAGCCTTCCAACACGACTTGAAAACCGAAGGAATCCTTCTAACGATGTTTGACGACAGAACGAACTTAACGCGGCAAGTTGCCCAGGACTTGAAAGACTTCTTCCAAGACGAAGTCTTCAAAACCGTCATTCCAAGAAACGTCCGGCTGGCCGAAGCGCCAAGTCATGGGAAGCCGGTTTTGCTTTACGACATCAAATCGAAAGGCGCGGAATGTTACTTGCAACTCGCGAAGGAGGTAATCGCCAATGAGCAACGCAGCGGACAGCTCTCGCAAAGCGCTGGGTAAAGGACTTGGATCGCTTTTGCCTTCGCGGCCGATCGCGCCGCCGGTTTCGCAACCCGCCGCGATCAACAGATTGCCGATCGAAGCGCTCGCGCCAAATCCAAAACAACCGCGCTCGACGTTCAATCAAGAAGCGCTCAATGAACTCGCCGCATCGATCAAAGAGAACGGGATCATTCAACCGATCATTGTTCGAAAGGTCGAGAACGCCTTTTATATAATCGCCGGCGAGAGACGCTGGCGAGCGGCTCAACTTGCCGGACTGAAAGAAGTCCCGATCGTTCTTCAGGAACTTTCGGAAGAACGCGTTCGAGAGATCGCGTTGATCGAAAATATCCAACGCGAAGATTTGACTCCGATCGAAGTTGCCGTCGCGCTCGATAAGTTGAGCGACGAGTTGGGTTTGACGCACGACGAACTGGCTTCGCGAACGGGAAAGAACCGTGCGACGATCACGAATACAATTCGGTTGCTTCGTTTGCCGGCCGAAGTCCGAGATGCGATTTCGGCGGGCTTGATTTCGATGGGCCACGCAAAAGTACTTTTGAGTCTCGACAACGAAGAGACGATTCGCGAGCTCGCGAATCGAATCGTAAGTTCCGGAATGACGGTTCGGCAATTGGAAGAGGCAATCAAACGTTTGATTGAAACGCGTGGAAGGAAAAAAGCGGAGCCACCAGCGATTGATCCGAACGTGAAGGCCGCGATCGCGGAGATGAAAGCGCATCTCGGAACGGAAGTCCGGATTCTCGAGAAGAAGAAAGGCCGCGGGCGAATCGAGATCGATTATAAGACCGCTGAAGAGTTGGACCGAATTTATTCGGCCATCGTGGGCGAAGCGCCCGGCGTCTAACCGGAAATTTGGTGCCGGCGGTAGGACTCGAACCTACGACCTGCGGATTATGAGACCGCCGCTCTAACCACCTGAGCTACACCGGCAACAAAACCTAGAATAAACAACAACTTGCGGAACTGTCAATCTATCGGGGGGATGACTAAAACTTGGGAGGGGTGATTGAACGCGATTGAGTTTCGGGATGTCTCGAAGAGTTATCCGATTTACGAGGCGCCGAGCGATCGGTTGAAAGAGCTGCTCACGCTGAATCGCGCGCGTTATCACCGAGACTTCTGGGCATTGCGGGCGGTGTCCTTCGATGTAAAGCGCGGGGAGACGTTTTGCATCATCGGCGAGAACGGATCAGGAAAAAGTACTTTGCTACAAATAGTAGCTGGTATCTTAAAGCCGAGTTCGGGAGATGCGGTGACCAATGGGCGCGTCGCGGCGCTGTTGGAGTTGGGATCGGGATTCAATCCGGAGTTCAGCGGGAAAGAGAACGTCTACCTGAACGCAGCGATTCTCGGGCTGTCGACGGCCGAGATCGACGCGCGGTATCGGGATATCGAAGCGTTCGCGGAGATCGGCGAGTTCATCGACCAGCCGGTGAAGACGTACTCGAGCGGCATGACGGTGCGGCTCGCGTTTTCCGTCGCGATTCATGTCGACCCGG
Source organism: Acidobacteriota bacterium (assembly GCA_016871055.1). Taxonomy (GTDB): domain Bacteria; phylum Acidobacteriota; class Terriglobia; order Bryobacterales; family Bryobacteraceae. The sequence continues at coordinate 7,669 of VFZW01000098.1, read as the reverse complement.
ATGTGTTGTTGGTGGATGAAGCGCTGGCGGTCGGCGATATCTATTTTCGGCAGCGGTGTATGCGGAAGGTCCATGAGCTGCGGCAGCGCGGGGTGACGATTTTGTTTGTGTCGCACGCGATCGGCGATGTGAAGGCGATCGGGGACCGGACGATGTGGTTGGACGGGGGATCGATCCGGGAGATCGGCGAGACGGAGGCGGTGGTTTCGAAGTATCTCGCGTATATGGTGGAGAAGGACTCGCAGTTTTTGGAGCTGGGGCGGGCGGAGGGGAAGGCGGCGCCGTCGGCGGCGTCGATGGCGCCGGAGTTGGTGACGACGATTCCGAATGTCGATCACCGGCACGGCGATGGGCGGGCAGAGATTATCGGCATCGCGGTGACGGGGCCGGATGGGCGCGGGGTGCATTTGTTGGAGCCGGGGTCGCAGATTGTGGTGCGGATTAGCGCGCGGGCGAAGGAGGCGGTGCATAGTCCGAATGTCGGGTTTATGCTGCGGAATCATCTAGGCGTGGATTTTGCTGGGACGAATACGCTGCGCGAGGGGCATCAACTGGCGGAGATGTGGCCGGGGGATACGGTGACGGTGGACTTTCATTTGACGCTGCCGGAGTTGTATCCGGGCGCGTTTTCGTTTTCGCCGGCGGTGGCGGATGGGAACTTGGCGCACTACAAGATGTGCGATTGGATTGATAATGCGGTGACGCTGCAGATGGGGCATGGGGAGGGGCAGATTTATGGGTATCTGCATTTGCCTTGCCGGGTGGAGGTGAATGGGCGGTTGGGGTAGGTTAGGCAGAGCCTACCCGAAATTTTGTTAAAACGAGGTTCTCTCCGAAAACAAGGAGAACCGATGGAACAGAACAAGCCGGAAATCGATCCAGGGCGATTTCGGCGAAGTCGATCTGGAAGTGCCTCGCGATCGTAACGGGAGTTTCGAGCCGCAGATGTGGCCGGGCGTTTGGTGTAGCCGCAAACAAGAACCAGCGGATGTAGAATTGTGCCTACCGTCACAAACACATTGGCTGTGGCAATACTTTTCGCTGGGCGGATGTTCGCCGACGCGCGCGGGGGCAGTTCGACGGCAAGCCTGGAGTTCGGCCTGATCGGATCTGGTTGAGCTTCAATTTGGATGAGCTGCGGCGGCGATAAACTGATACGCTAACGGGGATGTCGCTTGCGCCCGGGCAACAACTTGGTCCGTACAAGATCCAATCGCGTCTTGGCGCGGGGGCGATGGGAGAGGTGTTCAAGGCGCTCGACACGCGGCTGAACCGGGAAGTTGCGATCAAGATATTGCCGGACAATGTGGCCAACGATCCATCGCGGCGGGCGCGGTTTGAACGCGAGGCGCGGGCGGCGGCGGCGTTGAATAATCCGCACATCGTGAGCGTCTTCGACATTGGCGTCGACAATGGCACGCACTACATCGTCTCGGAGCTCGTCAATGGCGAGACGCTGCCGAAGGGTCCGCTGAAGATGCGGGCGCTGCTTGATCTGGCCGTCGGCATCGCGGAGGGCATGGCCGCGGCGCATGCGGCCGGCATTACGCACCGGGATTTGAAGCCGGCCAATATCATGGTCGCGGCGGATGGGCGGGCGAAGATTCTCGACTTTGGTCTGGCGCGCGCTCGCGATGCGGTGAAGTCCGACGATGCGACTGAGACGGCGCTTGGCACGGAGTCGGGCACCATTCTCGGCACGGTGAATTACATGAGTCCGGAGCAGGCTTCGGCGCTGACGGTGACGCATCACTCCGATCAATTCTCGTTCGGCGTGATTCTGTATGAAATGGCGCACGGCGCGCGGCCGTTTGATCGATCGACGACGGTGCAGACGATGGCGGCGATTATCGGCGACGATCATGCGCCGATTACCACGGACATTCCGGCGCCGCTGCGGTGGGTGATCGACCGGTGTTTGGCTAAGAAGCCGGAGGACCGTTACGACTCGACGCGCGATCTGCATCGCGAGTTGAAGAATTTGCGGGATCATCTCTCGGATGCGTCGGTTGTGACGGTTGCCGCGCCGGTTGTTAAGACGAAACCCAAGTGGCCGCTTGCCGCGGCGGGTGTGGCGTCGGTCGCGTTGGCGTTCTGCGGCGGGGCGGCGGTTGGGCGGAATCCGCTCGGCGATCCGACGGAGTTCCGGTATACTCCGCTCGCTGCGTCGTCGAATCAGCAGGGCGCGGGGATTTGGTCGCCCGATGGCAAGGCGGTTGCGTTTGCGGAACTTGATGCCAATGGCATCTCCGGCATTCACCTTCGGGTGCTCGATTCACCGGTTTCGAATCCGCTCTTGCAGCTTCCGGATCACCTGACGCCGATCTCTTGGACGCCGGACAGCCGGCGGATTTTCTTTGCGCGGGCGGGCAGCGAAGGCGGGCTTTATTCGATGGCTGTGACGGGCGGCGAGCCACAACGGGTCGTTTCGTTCCGGTACACTTTCGACTTTATGCGCCGTGCGGGGAACATGGTCCACGTCTCCGCTGACGGGCAGCATGCAGCGGTTTTGGAGTCGTCGCAGGACGGTAAGCCTGTGTTGTCGCTTAGTTCTCCGCTGGGGACTCCGCTGCAACCCTATCCGAATTTTCAACCGGCGGACGGCGGCTACACTAATTCACCGAACCTGAGATTCTCGCCCGACGGCAAGTCGATCCTGCTTTTCGTGGACTCGCCGTCGAGTAAATCGGCCTGGCGCATACCCTTCCCACCCGATCCTTCGAACCCACCTCGAAGAGTGCTGGAGGAGCACCCGCGCAACACTTCTACACCGCAGTTCGCTTGGATGCCGGACTCCCGGCGCATCGTGCTCTCGCAGGGAGTGGGCAATTCTTCAGACCGGAGCCGGACAGCGCTCGTCGATGTCCGGACCGGCGCCGCGCACAGTGTGCGAAGCTCGCACTCGATGTTGCGTCCCACATCTGTAGCCCCTTCCGGCGATCGGATCCTGTTTAATGATTGGGCGGTCGACTACGACATCGTCTCTTATTCGTTGGATGGATCCGGTCCCCAATCGGTCAGAGCGACGGATCGGAACGAATCGATGCCGCACGTGCATGCCGGATCATCCCGGACTGCCTATATATCGAATCGAACCGGCGAGTTGGCGCTCTGGGTGAGGGAGGGAGAGAGCGACCGGCAGATTCTGACCGGACGCGATTTTGAACATACCACTCTACCGGTGCTGATGAGTCCCGCTTTCTCTCCGGACGGGAAGCGAATGGTCTTGAAAGAGGAGCGGCATCTGTGGTTTGTCTCGTTGGCGGGAGGGCAGTCTGTTCGTGTCACCACTGAAACACCTGGGGGCGCGCTGGAATACAGCGGCTCCTGGTCGCCGGACGGCGCCTGGTTCACCTATTCCTCGGCGGGCAAGCTCTACAAGGTCAAGACTACGGGAACGGCCACGCCGGAGGCGATCCAGTTTTCGGCTGGCCCGAGACCGGTAAATACGAGTTCCTTGGCCGAGTGGTCGCCATCCGGCGAATGGATTGCGATCGGCGGATACCTCGTCTCGCCAGACGGCAAACAGGTTCGCCCGATCGGCAGCCGATTGAGTCAACACTACGTTTTCTCGCGCGACGGATCGACGGTTTACGGTATTGCGACGGAAGGGCGAAGCAACTGGCTGTTTCGTGTCGATGTTCGGACGGGCGCGGAGAAGATCATCGCCGATCTGGGGCCCGATGCGACGCCGGATTCGCCGCTGCGGCCCGGTGTTCGGCTGAACCTGAGCGCCGACGGCAAGCGGATTATTTATTGCACAGCGAAGACGAAGTCGAGCCTTTGGATTCTCGACGGGTTTCATCCGGTGCAGCCGCTGCTGGAGCGGTTGGGGGCTGCGGCTGCCGTAGAGGCATGCTAGGTTAAAGGTATGTCCGCGGCGACAATGGTCTCCCTCGAAGAATATCTCGAAACCGTCTATGAGCCGGACTGCGATTTCGTCGATGGGCAGTTGGAGGAGCGTGCCTTGGGTGAGTGGAAACATGGCGAGCTGCAAATGCTCATCGGCGCGTATTTGATCGGGCGATACCGCGGTCAAGGAGTGAGCGTCATTTCCGAGTTGCGCGTGCGCGTGACGCCCAGCCGCGTGAGAATTCCGGATCTTGCTATTTATCTGGAGGATCCACAGCAGCGTGTTCCAACGGTTCCCCCCTACATCGCCATCGAGATACTCTCCCCCGATGACCGCATGAGCCGTATCGAAAAGCGAATCGCCGATTTTCTGAACATGGGCGCAAAGCACGTGTGGTTGATCGACCCCGAGACGCGCCAAGCCTACACGGCCACGGCGGAAGAAGGCCTGCGCGAGGTGAAATCGGGCGTGCTGCGCACGGCGGATCCGGTTATCGAACTGCCGTTATCGGAAGCGTTCGGCGTATCCTAGGCGGATTCCCATTTTCGCGCTGTTTCTCGAGCTGACGCTCGACCGATGGTTGCAGGAGTTGTCCAGCTGGGTGCGGTTGACAACGGACGGCCGCTGGGGCTCCGCGTGATCTCGAGCGGCGTCGACCTGGACCCGCTGTTTGCGGGGGAGACGTAACAGGGAAGCCGGCGCGAAGCGGCGTTCGGGCTACGGCCCGCCTAGGCGCTCGGCCGTCAACTGCTGATGCAGCCATGCGCGGGCCATGCGCCACTCGCGTTCGATGGTCGCTGTCGACACGCCCATCACTTCGGCAACCTCTTCGACGGTGAGGCCGCCGAAGAAACGGAGTTCGACGATTTTCGCCTGATCGGCGTCGAGGACCTGAAGGCGGTTGAGGGCTTCGTCAAGTTCGTCGAACGCGACTTCGGAGACGGCGGCCATGCCGATGGAGTCGTCGATCGACAACAACTGCGCGTTGCCGCCGCGTTTTTGCGCGCCTTGATTGCGGGCGTGATCGACGAGGATACGGCGCATCAACTGAGCGGCGACGCCGAAGAAGTGGGCGCGGCTCTGCCAGTTCACGCGGGTCTGATCGACCAACTGCATGTAGGCTTCGTGGACGAGCGCGGTGGCTTGGAGCGTGTGGTCGGCGCGCTCGCGGCGCATGTAGTTGGCGGCGATTTTGCGGAGTTCGGCGTAGACGATCGCGAAGAGTTGATCGTGTGCGCCGGGAGCGCCGCCGCGGGCGTCGGCCAGAAGCTGTGTTACTTCTCCACTGGGTTGCGGATTCACGTGATTCTCCTCGCGACAAGGGTGGTAGGGACGGGCAGATTCGAACTGCCGACCTGCCGCTTAGGAGGCGACCGCTCTATCCAGCTGAGCTACGTCCCCGAGACCAACTTCATTCTACCAGCGCCGGAGGCCTTTTTTACCGATATCCGCACGGAACTGCATGCCGTCGAACTTGACGTGCGTGGCGGCGCGATAGGCGGCGTCGATGGCGCTGGGGAGAGTTGCGCCCGATGCGGTGACGGCGACGACGCGACCGCCGCTTGTTACCAGGGCATCACCGGAGCGTTTCACGCCCGCCTGAAAGACTGTCGCGCCGGTGGCTTCGGCGTCGTCGATTCCGGAGATTACGTCGCCGGTGCGGACCTTACCGGGATATCCGGCAGCCGCCAGTACGATGGCGACGGAGGGCTCGGGCGACCAGTCGAGGGTGACACCGGCTAACTTGCCCGTGGCGCCGGCATGGAGAACGGCGCCGAGGTCCGAGCGCAGGCGGTAGAGCAGCGGCTGGGTTTCGGGATCGCCCATGCGGACATTGAACTCGAGCGTCTTGGGGCCGCCGGCGGTCATCATCAAGCCGGCGTAGAGGAAGCCGACGAAGGGGGAGCCTTCGCGCGCCATGCCGTCGATGGCGGGGCGCATGACCGTCTTCATGACTAAGTCGATTTCGGCGGGGGTAAGTATGCGTTCGTCGACATAGGCGCCCATGCCGCCGGTATTTGGACCGCGGTCGCCGTCGAAGATATTTTTGTGATCCTGAGCGGGTAACAAGGGGACTAAGTTAGCGCCGTCGGAGAGAGCGATGAAACTAACTTCCTCGCCCGTCAGAAATTCTTCGATGACTAACTTCCTGCCGGCGTCGCCGACTAACTCGCCGGCCATGAATTGGGCGACGGTGGTGCGGGCTTCGTCCATTGTTTGGGGGATTACGACGCCTTTTCCGGCGGCGAGGCCATCGGCTTTGAGCACGACGGGCGCGGTGAAGGAGTCGAGCGCCTTGAGGGCTTCGTCGAGGGAATAAGCGGCGATGAAGCGGGCGGTGGGAATTTGGTAGCGCTCGAAAAATTGTTTCGAGAATATTTTCGAACCTTCTAACTGAGCGGCGGCGCGGCAGGGTCCGAAGATAGCGCGGCCGGCGTCGTGGAATTGGTCGACGACGCCGTCCATGAGCGGCGCTTCGGGGCCGACGACGGTGAGATCGATGCCGTTGGCGGCGGCGATGGAGAGGTAATCAGAGCCGTCGACACAGACGGCTTCGCGGGCGATGCCGGGATTGCCGGGCGCGGCGAAGACCTTGGCGACGGAGGCGCTGCGATTGAGGCGCCAGGCGAGGGCGTGTTCGCGTCCACCCGAGCCGATTACGAGAACGTTCATCTAGATAGGATACAAGCAGAGCCTAGGTAACCAGCGCCTCCAGGACCGCCTTACGGTTCTTCGCGATCACGGCCAGGTACGCCCGGGTGGTCGCGTCCGGCTTGCGACGCCCTTGTTCCCACTCCTGCAGCGTCCGGGGATTGATGCAGAACGCGCGGGCGAACTCCGCCTGCGACATGCCCGCCTCGGTGCGAATGCGACGTACATCGACTTCGTCGGGTAACACAACCCGGCGTACCGGGAGGCGTGCTTGGCCCTTTACATGCGCGAGTATTTCCCGTGCGCCTTTCTCCAACGTCGAACCGAGCGCAGTTCGCTTCGCCGTCATTCTTCCACTTCCCGCCAAACGTCCACAAACTCCCTCGGCGTGACGACAGACGTCGACTCGTAGCTCGGCGGAAAATCCCGCGTATTGCCAGTGATTAAGAACTCAGCCCGTGACTCCACGGCGCATTCGACGAACATGTCGTCGTCCGGGTCCGAGCACACTTTCAATGTTCGCTGCGGCGCGACAACGAATCCCGCGCCCGCTATCAACTCCTGTATAGCGGCGGCCCGCCTCGGATCCACCTTAATCCGCGCCCGCCCGAGTACCTCGGCGTACTCATCCAAAATTCTCGCCGACACGCAGGGCGTCACCTTGCCTCGCAATACCAACTCCAGCACGGCCGCCGGATGCCCCTTGTCTGACAGCGCGGCCGAAACAACGACGTTCGTATCGATCACCACGCGAATCATCGCGCGCGCTGACGTTTCTCTCGCCGGTACGCCTTGATCTCGTCGGCGATGTCATCCGCCGTCAGCGCCGAGGCGCCGTTTCGTTCGGCCTCCGCACGTGTCTCTTCGAGCACGGCCCGCAGTCTTTCCAGTTGAACCCGCCTGACCGCGTCCTGCTCCTGATACCGCCGAAACGCTTCGCGGAACAACTCGCTCATTGTCCGGTTTTCCTTCTTGGCGAGCCGCTCGGCTTCTTTCAACTGGGCCGGAGGCATGGAGATGGAAACTGTTTTTGTGGTGCGCATGGTTCGTGCTCGTTCGTGCTCAGTAAGAACTGCTTTTAGCATAACCGATTGCGCCGCGATAGAATACGCTGGTGCCTCTGCTTCCCGGCCACAGACTCGGGCCTTGCGAAATCGCCGCGCA
>VFZW01000097.1 GCA_016871055.1 Acidobacteriota bacterium | reverse complement strand
CTCCAACGCGCTCGCAATCTGCCGGGCAATTGCGACCGCTTCCTTCACCGGTACACGGCCTTTCGCCAGCCGCTCCCGCAGAGTCGGCCCCGGAACGTACTCCATCACCAACGCCATCACGCCGCCGAAATTTTCCAGGCCATACACATGCGCGATGTTTGTATGGTTCAACGATGCGAGCGTCTTGGCTTCCCGCTCAAACCGCGCCAGCAGTTCGCGATCCGAAGCCACCGCCGCCGGCAAAACCTTGATCGCAACCGTCCGGTCGAGCTTGGCGTCGCGCGCCTTGTACACCTCGCCCATGCCGCCCTTGCCCAGCATCTCGCCGACCGCATAAACGCCGAATTGTGTGCCCGGACCAATTGCCATCGCAGAACCGAGTATATCCGCTTAGCGCGAACCGCCGCGCAACCGGGCCGGGCGTGCGCTATGGCCTATTCCAGCTTCGCAGGCTTGGCCTGCAAGAGTTCGTCCCACTCGAAAGCATGTCCCAACGCTCGCTTCAACACATGATGCCGTCCAGCCGAAAGCGCACCGATCTTCTCGACAAGCGAACGGATCGGCACGGTACGAATGTTGTCAAGATTGGCGACACTCATACGAGCCATGCCTTCTTGTCGAGAAAGCGTCACTTCCGCGCCGATCCCGCGAATTGTGGTCGTAATCTCTGCAACAGTAACTTTGTTCAAGTACTCATATGCCGAAGTTCTGCTGAGCAGCAAAACAGGCCGGCGTCCCGCGGGCAGTGGTAACAATGCCCACCAGACTTCATACTGTTTCATTTTGTCGCCGGTTCAGGATTCCACTCAAGAGGGTCGGACCAATCGTCTGCCTCTTCCGCCGAATCCGGCTGCAGCAAGTAGGCGTCCCGCATCCGATCAAACTCGCTCCGATGCAATTCGTTCCGAATCGCTTGTCGGATGAATTCGCTACGCTCCCGCTTACTCGCGGGCGCCGCCTTCTCCAGTTCGGCTACCAATTCATCATCGAGTTGGATCAGTACGTTCTTCATATAGATCACTATATAGAAAGCCGCGCCGCGCCACAACCCTACGCCACAATCTTCCGGCAATACTCCACGCACTTCCGAATCTCGGCCACCGTGTCCGGCGCCTTGTACTCGTACTCAATATTCGCCGGAATCGCCTGCCTGTTCGCCTTCAGCCACGTCAGCACATCCTTGATCGGCGTGTCTCCCTGGCCGAACGGCATGTTGTCGCCCTGGTTCTTCTTGCGGTCTTTAATATGCAGCGTGACGATGCGGCCATAATACTGCTCCATGAACTTCACCGGCTCAAAGTTCGCGGCCACAAAGTGCCCGATGTCGAGGTTGACGCAAATGTACTTGCTCATCCCCTTCATCGCTTCCAAAAAGTCCTCCGGCGTCGCGAACTCGTTCTTCACGATCCGCGAGTGATTGTGCATGCCGACACGAATCTTCGCCTTCTTCGCCCACGGGTCGACCTTCTTCGCCGTCGTCACATTCGACGACGCCGTAATCACCTTCGCCCCCAGAGCATTGGCAAACTCAAACCCCCGCGCGATTTCCTTGTCTGAAAAATTCTCGCGGAAGCTGTAGTTATAGGCGTGAATCGTAATCCCCGCGTCGTTGAACTTCTTGCGCAAGTCGGTGAAGTGCGTGATCGGCACCTTCAACCGCCAGTCGGTGACCTCCTTCGGATCAACTCGCCCTTTAAATGGCTCGGCATGGCCGCTCCACATCTCGACGGTATTGATACCGAGTTCGTTCAGCGCTTTGATAGCGGCATCGCTATCGCGGTCACGCAGCGAGTACGTCTGGGCGCCGATAATCACGCCCTTGAAGTTCTTATCGGCCTTGATCCCGGCCGCCGAAAGCGCGAGCCCGGAGGCCGCGGAAAGAAAGGTTCTACGAGTTTGCATCGTGGTCTTCATCCTATCAAATCGCTACTCAAACATGCCCTCATACAGCGCGCTAGTCAAATACCGCTCGCCCGAATCGGGCAATATCACGACGATTGTTCTGCCTTTGTTCTCCGGCGCTTTCGCCAGTCGAATCGCCGCCACCGCCGCCGCCCCGCAGGAGATCCCGCAAAGAATCCCTTCTTCTTTCGCCAGCCGCCGCGCCATCTCGATCGACTCCTCGTTCGTCACTTGATGAACCTGATCGACCGCACCCATGTTCAGCGTGTCCGGAATGAACCCCGCGCCGATTCCCTGAATCTTGTGCGGCCCCGGCTTCAGCGCCTCTCCGTTCCGCGTTTGCGTAATAACCGGGCTGTGCGCCGGCTCGACGGCGACGGAAAGTATATTTTTCCCCTTGATTTCTTTGATGTACTTCGTCACGCCGGAAATCGTTCCGCCGGTACCCACGCCCGCGACGAAAATATCGATTCCGCCCTCGGTGTCTTCCCAAATCTCCGGCCCGGTCGTCTCCACGTGAATCCGCGGATTCGCCGGGTTCTTGAACTGCTGCAGCAGTACATACTTCCCGGGATTGTCCTCAGCCAACTGCTCCGCCTTGCCGATCGCCCCCTTCATCCCGAGCGCCCCTTCAGTCAACAACAAGTTCGCCCCAAACGCCTTCAACACTTTCCGGCGCTCCACCGACATCGTCTCCGGCATTGTCAGCGTGATCGGATACCCCCGCGTCGCCGCCACGAACGCCAGCGCAATACCGGTATTCCCGCTTGTCGGTTCGATCAGTTCCTTTCCCCGCGTAAGTACGCCCCGCTTCTCCGCATCCCAAACCATCGAAGCGCCGATGCGGCACTTCACCGAATACGCCGGATTACGCCCCTCGATCTTCGCCAGCACCGTCGCGCCGGCGCCGTCCGTCACTCGATTTAGTTTCACCAACGGCGTCCGGCCGATGCTCAACGAGTTGTCTTGATAAAGCATGCTGCACTCCTAGATATCCCAATTGGGAACGTACTTGTTTTGACGATCCTTCCAGCTTCGTGCCAAATCGGCGAACGTCGTGTGATCGATCACCGCCGAGATCGAGCGATCCACCTGGGTCCACATGTTACTAAACGGCGTTTCAAGACGTTTTCGCGACCGCGCTCCGGCGTCTCGCGCGCCGTCGATATGCCGCAGCACCTCGCCGATCGTAATCGCATCCGCTGGACGCGCCAGCAAGTAGCCCCCATCGGCCCCGCGCCGCGATTCGACAAAGCCGCCTTGCTTCAGGCTCGAAAGTATCAATTCCAAAAACTTCTGCGGTATCTTTTGCCGCCGGGCAATCTCGGCGATCTTCACCGGACCATTCGATTCCTGCGTCACCAAATCAAACAGCGCATGCAGGGCGTATTCACCTTTGACCGAGGTCGTCACAATATTATGAAAAGGGAATCCCCAGTTCCCTTATCGAGATTACCGTATTTCAAGCCGTCGCCGCTTTAGACGCACGCAGCGGAACGCCGCGCACCGCCAGCGAATCGACCAGCGCCTCGTGCGTCTCCGGCGAAAGCAGCCAGTAAGTGCCTGATGGATCATCCACTTGCGCGGCCTGCCCTCGCGCCGCCAAGACGATCAACAACTGTGCCTCGCCCGGCGTGACCTCCGCCGCGTCGACGCGACCCAACCCGCCCGGCGCCGGCCGCACCTTACGCAACAAATCTCGCGTGAACACCTGCCCGTCCAGCGATTCGATCGCCGCCGCTGCTCGTGTTGCTCGTTCCCCGGTCGCGCCGTGAACATGCGGCCCCGCCGCGTATGCCACCAGGAAAATAATCACTTCCAAAAACGCCGCCAGCGTGAAGCTGAATGCGTGCCGCGGCGTCGGCGCGGCCATTAATTCGGTAAACGCCAGCAGCAGATCTTCTTGGCCTCCCGACGTCTGATCGACGTTCGCCGCCAGCACCGGAACCTCCGGCCGCGCCGCGCGAGCGCCATGCAACGCATCGTTCACCTCGGTCCACGGAATCGCATCGAACACCGAATGAAAATCCCGAAGCTGTTTATCGGCGGCCTCCGAGGGCTTGGCGTTCGATCGCCACGCCGCCAGCGCCGATCGCGACTGTCCGATTGACTGCTGCGACTCCCGCGCCAGCTTCGCGTACCGCTCAAATGCCGTGTACCGAATTCCTGCCCCAGTCCCCTCGCGATATGTTCCAGCTTCCCGCGCCACCGCCTCCCGTACTTTGTTCAAATACGGATCGCTATCGGCGGCTTTCGAAATGTATCCGTGCTGCTTCTCCGCCGCGGTCATCTCCTCCAACGCAAGCGTGTGTTTGCGCGCCTCCGCCGACGCCGACGCCAGCGATTCATCCGTCTTCGCGGCGGCCTCGGCCAGTTGATCGTAAAGCTGCCGCCTCACCACCGCCGGCCGTTCCCGCTCCGAGAACCATCGATACAGGCTGACGTAACTGAATGCCACCGACACCGCCGCCGTTATCCCATACACCGCGATCAACTGCCAGCGACGGCTTCGGCTCACGCCCAGCAGCCAAGCCACCAGCACCAGCGATGTCTGCACGCCAAGGCTCGCCAGTAGCGCGAACCAGCGCGACAGATACAACGACATCCCCTCAAACGTCGTGTACCAGGAGACGATCGACAGCATAATGCTGGCGAGGAACAGTCCACGCACGAGTGGCGGCATACCCCATACAACGAATCCCCTACCGTGTGAGTTCCGTAAACTTACTTATAAAAGCTGATGTAGTCGCGGCCCAACTCTTGGCAGTACTCGATCAACCTGACGAAAATGCCGGAGTATCACGTTGAGTACACTAGCCGCTCCAGCAGTGTCATCGATCACTCCGGCAACAACTCGCCCTTATCCAAATGTCGCACCTTCGACGCAAACTGCGCCGCGTGTGGATCGTGCGTCACCATCACGATCGTCTTGTTGAACTCCTTGTTCAACTTCGCCAGCAACGTCAACACCTCCTGTGCCGACTTCGCGTCCAAATTCCCCGTCGGTTCGTCGCACAGCAACAGATCCGGATCCGTCACGATCGCCCTCGCAATCGCCACCCGCTGCTCCTGCCCGCCCGATAGCTGCCGCGGGAAATGCCCCATGCGATCTTCCAGCCCAACCAGCTTCAATGCTGTATTCGCGTGCGTCTGCCGTTCCGATTTGCCGAGCCCCGTCAGCTTCAACGGCAGCTCGACATTCTCATGCGCCGTCAACACGGGAATTAAGTTGAACGACTGAAACACAAACCCAATATGCGCATTCCGCCACCGCGCGATCGCGCTATCGGACAACGCGCTCAAGTTCTCCCCCAACACATCGATCTCGCCCGACGTCGCCTTATCCATCGCCGCGATCAAATGCAGCAGCGTCGATTTCCCCGACCCCGACGGCCCCATCAACGCCACGAACTCCCCGCGATGAATCTCAATCGACGCGTCCTTCAACGCCACAACCCGCTCGGCGTCGCGGACAAATTCCTTATTCAGCTTATTGGTGCGGATGACGACATCGCTCATTGTGTTTTCCTCTGGACGGAAGCGCCGTCCTTTAACTCTTCCGGCGGATTCAGAATGATATCTTCGCCGCCGTTTAACCCGCTGTCGATACGAAGCCCTTGTTGCGTCGCCCCGCTCGACTTCACCTCGCGCCGGATCGCGCGCCCGTTCACCACCGCAAATACCGCGCCGTTGCGTGCAGCCCCCGGCGGAATGTAAAGATATCCGCGCGACTCCGGCGCCGCGCCGGCCGCCGGCGCATCGCTGACAAACGAAACCGTCGCATTCATCTCCGGCCGCAACACCTCGTCCGGATTCAAAATCTTCACCTTCACCTGCACGGTGGCCTTTTGGCGATTGGCCTCCGGCGAGATTTCATAGACCTGGCCGCGCCACTGCTTTTCCGGGTACGCATCAACCGCAATCGACGCCCGCTGCCTCGGCCCGATCTTATTGAAGTCGTTCTGGCTGATATCCAATTCGACCTGCAAATCGTTCAAGTCCGCGAGCGATACGACATACCCCTTCGCGCCGCGCTCGCCGACAAAACTCGTCGTCACAAACTCGCCGCGCTCCACCACGCGTTCAAGAATTGTGCCCGTTACCGGCGCCTTGATCACCGTGTTCGCAAGCTGCGTTTCATTAAACGCCACCACACCGCGGACCTGTTCCACCTGCCCTTTCACCGAGTTGATCTGCTCGATCCGCGGCCCTGCCTTCACCAACTCATATGTCTTCCGCAGCGAGTTCACCCGCGCCTGCGCCTGCTTCAACCGCGCGTCGGCGTCGTCAAGCAGCGACTGCGCCGCCACCCCATCGGCCGCCAACTTCCGCGTCCGTTCCCGCTGCACCTGGGCATTTCCCAGATCGGCTTCGGCTTGCTGCAAGTTCGCCTGTGCCACCGCGATCTCCTCCGGCCTTGACCCATTCTGCAACTCCGCCAACCGCGCCTCTAAGCTCTGCAACTGCCCCTTGGCCTGCTGCAACTGCGCCCTGTACTCATCGTCCTCCAGGCGTACGATCACCTGGCCTTCCTTGACATGATGCCCCTTGTCGACGCCAATCCAGGCGACCTTGCCCACTACCTTCGACGCCAGCTGAATCTTGTGCGCCGCGATAATGTAGCCGGTCGCGTTGAGCACGACCGTCCCCGCCTGCGCCTGCGGTTTTGACGCTGTCACGCGATAAGTCGAAACCTCCAGCGGCGCATTGGCTTTCTTGTAGAACGTCGCCGCCGCGCCTGCGATCAGAAACAACACGATGCCAATCACGATCCACCGCATGGCCCACTTCGACGGGCCTTCCTTCACCCGTTTCGAGCGGTCGATTTTCAAACTCTTCAGTTCTGCGTCCATATCAGGAATCCCGCAACGCCGTAAGGATCTCTTTGCGAGCCGCCGAGCTGGCCGGCAACAATCCGCCAATCGCGCCCATGAACAACGCGAAGCCCATGCCAAACGCCGCGATCCCCGGTGTGATCCGCAACTCAAACCCAATCTCGGCGAACGTCAGATTGCTGCCAATCCCAGTCGCCACGCCATTTAGCGGCAGCACCAGGATAATGCCTATCAGCCCCCCCAACGCCGCCAGCAGCACCGACTCGACAAAGAAACTCAGCAAAATACTGCTCTTTGAAAACCCAAGTATCCGCAACGTTCCAATCTCCGTGTTCCGCCGCGCGACCGCGGCGTACATCGTATTCATCGCCGCGAAGCAACTGCCCACCGCCATGATCACCGCAACAAAAATCCCAAGAAACTCAAGCGGTGCGCCCGAATCGGTCTGCTGCGCGTAGTACGCCTTCTCGGTCATGATCTCGACCTGCAATTGTGGATCGGCGTTCAGCTCATTGCGCAGTGCATCCAGCGCCACTTCGTCCTGCGCCCGCACCAGCACGCTCGACGCAGCTTCCAGCCGGTTGAAGTCACCCGATATCTGGTCGAAGTCGCCCCAGATCTCGGAATTGCGCGCCATCTGCGGTGAATCGAACACGCCTACGATGTCCCACTTGCCGCGCCCAAACGTGATCTGCTTGCCGGCCTGCGCGTCCGGATACCGCTTCGCCACCGCCGAGCCGACCACCAACTCGCGCCGCCCCTGCTGAAACCACCGGCCCTGCGTTATCATGCAATCTTCGCGCAGCTTCAACCCCGCCGGCGGAAGCCCACGAATGTTCAGATTCATCCCGTCGGGCGCATCGACGCTCGGCAGATTGATAACAAGCACGGTCTCCGGCGACGCCATCGGCTCGCCCTTCTCGTCCTTCGCAATACCCGCGCGTAATTTGATGCGCTCTTTGAAAACCGGAATCGGCACCGAACTGATCAACTCCGCCGTCGATCCCTTCCGCAACAGCAGCAGGTGATTGGGATGCCCGCTCGCCGTGAACGCTTTCGCCAATCCCGCGCCGACAGCCAGCGCGGCGGCCAACACCGCCACTGTCAACGCTATGCCAAGCGCAGTCATTAATGTCGTCGTCCGGCGGACCACTAAGTTGCGAATGTTGTATGCAATCGGAATAGCCATGGCGTTAGTCCGTAAACCGCAACGCGTTCAAGATTGGCATGCGCGAGGCGTTCCATGCCGGTATCATCGCCGCGAACACGCCGATCGCCACCGAGATCAACAACAGAAACGCCAGCACCGGCGGCTGCATGCCGAGGTCCTGAAACTGGAAGATAAACGGCCCGGCGATCTTGCGGATCCCGATGCACAGCGCGCCCGAGATCGATAAGCCGATTACGCCTCCAATCAACGAAATCATCGCCGACTCGCCCAACACAAGTCCCAATATCGACTCTTTCGTAAAGCCCAGCGTCTTCATCACGCCGATCTCCCACGTTCGCTCTCGTATGGACATCGCCATCGTATTCGCCGCAACAAGAATGATCGTGAACGTCACCGCCGCGCAAATCGACAACAGGATTAATTTGATGTTCCCGATGAACGCCAGGAAGCTCAGCGCGAACGCCTGCTCGGACTCCGTGCGTGTCGCCACTTCCGAATTCGCGAACATCTCGTCGATCGCGTTCGAGATCCGCGCGACGTTGTCCGGGCTATCCACAAGAATCGTGTAAGTCCCCGCGAACGGGCGGTTGGATCCGCGCGCCTTCAGCCACTCTTCGATGACCTTATTGTTGAAGTACAACACCTCTTCGTTTTGCTCGGTCTCAAAGATCCCCCGGACTACTAGATCAACCGTGAACGGAAAGATATCGCCTTGGATCGTGATCTTGTCGCCGAGCTTGAACCCTAACCGCTTCGCAAGAGAGTCGCTGACCACACACCCAAGCCGGTCCTTCCGAAACGCGTCCTTCTGATCCTCGGCAATCTTGTAGGTCGTAAATACTTCGAAGAGGTGGTCGACATCGGCCGCCATGCGAGGAAAGAACAGACTGCGATCCTGGCGCTCATTCTTGTACAAGCCCTGGAACCACTGCGTCGCCACGACAGCTTTTACCCCCGGCACCTGCGCGATCTTGTCGCGGTAGTAAATCGGAAGGCCAAAGATGATCGAGACCTTGTGCCGCGTGATAATTCGCAGCGCTTGTCCCGGCGGAGCCTGATTGATGTAGAGCGCGTGGTACATCGCCACCAATACGCCGAGCAGGCACAACGACAGCGCCAGGCTCGTGATGGTGAGGATACTTCGGCGCTTGTTTCGAAGCGCATTCTTCACAAGCAACGAGAGGTACTTCATAGGGATTCCCTATTGTAAAGCATCTCTTCAAATAAAGCGAACAAAAAGCGAACACCCGTCGCCCGCGAGATCGCCCGCCGCCAAAGCGCAACCCGATACCTCACCCGACAGGCGGGATGCGCCCAGAGTGCCTCCCTGACCCAGGTCCCCGATCCTGGGTTGACCCCGTACAAATCGGCGAAGTATAGTGGCGCATGGTCATCTGGCGATGGATTGTGTTTTTCTGTTGTCTGGCTTCCGCTCTGCCGGGCCAGAAGCCGAAGTCCGACCGGCGAGGTCCCGTCATTGTTCAGCCCGGCGCTCCCGGCGAGCCCACTAAGACGCTGACCGCTGCCGAGGCCGACAAACGGAAGCAGTTACCGGTCGACGCGGACATCGTCTTCATGCAAGGCATGATCCACCATCACGCCCAGGCAGTGGAAATGGTGGATCTGCTCCGCACGCGCGGGCTTCGCAAGGACCTCCAGGCCTTCGGCGATCGGATCACAATTTCGCAAAGCGATGAGATCGAGTTCATGAAACTGTGGCTCGCGCAATTCGGCAAACCGGCGGCGGCGGCGCACAATCACGCCAATCACAAGGCCATGCCGCTGATGCCCGGCATGCTGACGGCGGAGCAAATGGCCGCGCTTGAAAAAGCCAAGGGCGCCGAGTTCGACCGCCTGTTTCTGACCGGCATGATCCAACACCACATCGGCGCGCTCGATATGGTCGACGATCTGTTCGGAACACCGGGCGCGGGCCAGGAGCCGGCGCTCTACGATTTCGCTGTCGACATCGACAACACCCAGCGCGCCGAGATCGAGCTCATGCGCAAGATGCTAAAGGAAACCAAATGACGAAAGCGATTTTTGTGTCGGCGTTTGTTGCGATGTGTGTTGCGCAGCCGCCTCCGGCAAAGCCCGACGCCGCTCCGCCCAAGCCGGCCGGGCCGCCGCGCCCGCCCTCGGTCTATTCGAATCCGCGCGCCGGCGCTTCCGATCCCCGCATCGGCCTCAGGGCCGGTCTCACCGACGCCGCCGAGGTGGCGTGGGGCATGGTCCGGGTCGCCACGATTCCGAAGCCGCCCGGTTTCGCGCACGGCAACAACGCCGTCTCGGCGCCCGAGCCGCCTTCCGACGACCCGAACAACACCGAGCCCCGCCGCCCGTCGCTCCAATTCGGATCGACAAACTCCGATCTCGCCTTCAGCGGCAATCACGTTTTCGTCGGCAACTACAACGGCATCAACTTCTACGACATCGACAACCCCGCCGACATCAAACTCCGCACATCGCTGCTGTGTCCCGGCGGACAGGGCGACGTTTCGGTTCACAAAAATCTGCTCTTCATGTCGGCCGAGGCGATGAACGGCCGCCTCGATTGTGGCGCGCAGGGGATCCCACTTCCGGCCGGCTACAAGCCTCCCCCGCTTCCCAAGCCGGACCCGAACGCGCCTCCCGGAACACGGCCGCGCCGTCCGCCTCCGCCCGCCAACCCGGACCGGTTCCGAGGCCTCCGCATCTTCGATATCAGCGACATGTCCCGCCCCAAGCAGGTCGCGGCGGTGCAGAGCTGCCGAGGCTCGCACACCCATACGCTGGTGGTTGACCCGAAGGACAAGGACAACGTCTACATCTACATCTCGGGCACCGGGCCGGTGCGCCAGAAGGAAGAACTTGCCGATTGCTCCGGCGACGATCCGGACAAGAATCCCGAGACCGCGCTGTTCCGAATCGACATCGTGAAAGTGCCGCTTGCACATCCCGAACGCGCCAAAATCGTCAACAGCCCGCGCATCTTCGCGGATGAGAAAACCGGCGCCGCCGCGGGCCTTTGGAAAGGCGGCACGCATGGCGAAGGCACGCAACCCACGTCGCGCACCGACAGGTGCCACGACATTACAGTCTACTCGGCCATCGGCCTGGCCGCCGGGGCTTGCTCGGGCAACGGCATCGTGCTCGACATCTCGAATCCGGCGAATCCGAAACGGATCGAGGCCGTCACCGATCCCAACTACGCCTTTTGGCACTCGGCCACATTCAGCAACGATGGCGGCAAGGTCCTGTTCACTGACGAATGGGGCGGCGGCTCGCAGCCGCGCTGCCGCGCGACCGACCCGATGCACTGGGGCGCGGACGCGATCTTCACGCTCGACAAAGGCAAGCTGACGCTCGCGTCTTATTACAAGATGCCCGCGCCGCAGACCGACAACGAAAACTGCGTGGCGCACAACGGCTCGCTGATCCCGATTCCAGGCCGCGACGTGATGGTGCAAGGGTGGTATCAGGGCGGCGTGTCGATCGTCGATTTCACCGACGCATCGCGCCCCTTTGAAATCGCGTACTTCGATCGCGGCCCGACAGACGCCAAACAGCGCGGCTCCGGCGGACACTGGTCCACGTATTGGTACAACGGTTACATCTACGGCGCCGAAATCGCTCGCGGCCTGGACGTGTTCAAGTTAAAGCCCAATGAACACATGACGCAAAACGAGATCGACGCCGCGAGCCAAGTGCGCTACGACGTGTTGAACGTGCAGAACCAGACGAAGATCGAGTGGCCGTCGAACTTGATCACCGGTCGAGCGTATGTCGATCAACTGGAGCGCGGCAAGGCGATGACGGCCGAGCGGATCGATGCGTTGCGGAAGGGGATGGCCGAGGGCGCGCGCAGCAACCCCAGGGCCCTGCAAACTCTGGCGGCGAGCCTGGACAAGGACGCGGCGACAGCGAAATCATCCGCGGACGCCAAGCGGATGCGCGCGTTGGCGGGGATCTTCAGAACCGTCGGCCGGCGATAAGCGTTATTCCGCCGCGGCGCGCTGGCGTACCGGGCGCTGAAACACATCCAACGGTTTGAGCTTGGCGTCGAAGGAGATCTCCATGAAACCGATCATCATCTCTTCCCAGCTCTGATCGCCCCAACGAACGACCTTCGTAGGATCGGGGTTGTGTTTATTGTTCGGCGAGTTATCGAAGGTGGCGAACACTTCAATCGCCGATCCGGACGACAACCGCAGCGGCTCTTCGGGAATGTAGCGCATCTGCCAGTTGAAGTCGTACTTCGGCACGTCGAGCAGCGTCTGCCGCTGGCCTGTCTTGTCAACCAGTTCATAGCGCATCGACTTGCCGCGGACATGCATATGCGGCCACATCGTGACCAAATGCGCCGGGCCTAAAAACTCAAGTTTCGAATTGACCGGGTAGTTATCGGCGCCGGCGGGAATGGCGAACGAACCATTGGCGACGCCAACGGTCATCACACGCTCCTGCGGCGCGGTCTTCGCGAAGTTGAAACCGACCTTCGTGCGATCCGCCGCCGGCTTGCCATTTGACGTGTAGTGCATCTGGAAGATCAGATCCGACCCGGCCTTGATCAACTTCGCCTTGCCAGGTTCAAGCACCATAGCCGGCTTGCCCGGCGTGTAGCCGACAAGGTACTCTCCAGCGCCTCCGCTGCCGCCGCGCTTGGGAACATAAGGCACGCCAGCAACGGCATCGCGCATGTAAGGATTACCCGGTTCGCGCACGTAGACGATAACGTGATGCACCACCGCTCGATTGCCGGGCCGCACTTCGGCCGACTGAATCCAGCGGTCTTCGGTGAAATTGGTCGGCATTACGAAATACGTGTAATCGATCGTACCCGTCGCTGGAACTTCGTACGCAACAGGCATTTCGAGCACAAGTTCCGGCGTCTTGATATTCCATCCATCGACAAACACGCGCGGCTGAGGCGCGTCCTTCGGATTCCCCTCCGGAGTCTTCGCCGCAATCCACTGGTTTAACGTTTCCTTCTCCGCCGCCGACAGCGTCGGATCGTTCGAAAACTTCCCATGCGCGGGACTCGCGCCCCATGGCGGCATCTTTTCAAGCTTCACGGCTTGCTGAATCGCCGCGGCCCATGGCCGCACCTCTTGATAGGTGCGCAGCGCCATAGGCCCGATCTCGCCGGGGCGGTGGCAGGAGACACAGTGCTTCTGCAGAATGGGCTGTACGTCCTTGTGGAACGTGGGAACGGCGTATAGCGCCGCCGAGAGGAAGAAGAGTGTACGGACCATGGCCCTATTCTACGCCGAAAGCAAGCAGCACGTTGCCGGGCCGTCCGCCGAACGCGCCATATCCTGAATTTACATACATCATGCCGTCCGCGATAGCCGGGCCGGGACCTTGAATCGACCCGCCCTTGGCCGTGATGCCGTTCACCGTTTCGAACTCGCGGTTCGTGTTGAACTCCCAGATCACAACGCCGTCTTTTGTCGAGTGCGCGCGAATGGCGCCATCGTTCGATCCCGCGAACACCGCGCCCGGAATCACCGAGATCGCGGCGGCCAACGCGGCGTTGCAACCACGGCCGGGAGCGCCACAAGCGAGATCGGCGGGCGGTGCGTACCAAACGCGTTCGCCGGTCTTCATGTCGACGGCGTGGAGCCCGCCGGGCTTGGGGCCGAAGATATCGGAGACGGGAAAGTAGACGGTGCTGTTGTCGGCGGCCGATCCCCACTCCATGCCGCCAAGCGCGCTTCCCTGCCCTGCTTTGTATTGCCAGAGAATACGCCCTTTGTCGTTGGGATCCATCGCGTAACCGACGCCCGATTTTTGCCCGATATAGATCACATCGTTGACCAGCATCGGCGGATTGCCGAAGTCGAAATCGGGTCCGGTCTTTTCGGGACAGTTCGGATTGGTGACGCCCGGGCGACAGCCGATCACGAACGCGTCGTCCGGCGTAGCCTGGCGAACCCACTTCATCTTTCCGGTAGCGATGTCGAAAGCGATAACCGCGTCAGTGGTCTCTTGCGAGGGTCCGGTGTAGCTATTGCCTGTCGCCGCATAAACCACGCCTCGTTTCGCGTCGACGGTGGGCGCCGACCAGATCGCGCCGCCCGCTGGACCGTAGAGCGTTTTCCCTTTCAAACTCTTGCCGCGCGGCGCCGGTTCGGTGGGAATCACATACGTTTTCCACGCGACTTCGCCGGTGGCGGTGTCGAGCGCGACCAGGCTGCCGCGAAATGTGCAGCACTCGTAGTCGGGGTTAGCGCCCTGTGCTTCTTCATAGGAAGACAGCGGCACGAACAGCCGGTTCTGATGCAGCGCTGGTGAACCCGTGACGCGCGAGGACGGATGCGTCTCGACGCGCCGCGTCCACAACAGTGCGCCGGTCGCCGCATTCAAAGCGTATACGTTCGAACTGGTGTCGCCGAAGTAGACGGCCTTGCTGTCGATCGCAACGGCCGTGCGCACGCCGCCGCGCGCGCTGAACGTCCAATAAATACATCCCGTTTTTGCATCGAGCGAGAAGACGGTGCCGTTGTGGCTGCCGACGAACACGCGGCCAAAGGCGATCGACGGCTGCGCCCACGCCAGAGTGGCGTCGGGAAATCCGAAGGCCCATTTCAGCTTCAGCTTGGGCGTCTGTTCGGCGGTGAGTCCGGTGGGCGCATAGCGTGAGTTGTTGGAAGACGGGCTCCAACCGTTCCACGCGACGCTGCCGCTAAGCGGCGGATTCGTCGCACAGCGTCCCTTCGACGTGCCCGAGGCATCGCCCGCCATTTTCTTGCCGGTGATGTACTCGGCGATCGCTCGGCGTTCGACACCGCTCAACCGCGCGCCTTGCACACGCATCGCGCCGCTCACAAGCGCCGTGAGAACGGCTTCGGCGCTCCGCGCCGCCATGCTCTCAAGAGACGGCGCGCGCGTGGCGGGATCGGCGTGGCAAACCGCGCACTGCTGTTTGTAGAGCGCGGCGGGATCCTGCGCGGCGAGAGCAAGCGCGGAGAAAACAAAAATGAGTTTCATTAGAAAGCCACCGTGGAAAATGCGATCCGGTTACGCTGCTCGTTGAGCTTCTTCGCATCGACGCCGGGAATCGCTTCAAGCTCGTCGAAGTTCTTGATCTTGCCGTTAGCCTTGCGGTAAGCCACGATCGCCTCGGCCTCTTGCGCCGTCAGATCGAGAACATCGGCGATGTCCGCGGGCCCGGCCTGATTGATGTTGAGACGCGTGAGGTACTTGGCGAAGTAGGCGTTGACGGTATCGATTTCTTCGTCGCTGGCCTTCATGCCGCGCGTGACCATATCGTCGATCGACGTCTTCCACGCAGCCGGCGTTTTGCGCATGTTTTCCATGAGCCGCAGGCCGTGGCACCCGCCACAAACCCTCTCGACAACTTTCTTGCCAGGGCGATCGGGATAGGCCGGACCGGCCAGCGCGATCGCGGCACAGACAACCGGCGGCAAAAGGCAACGCACCATGAGGAGCATTCTAGCGTAGTAGCATTTGAAGATCATGAGCAATCGCCGTAAATTCATCCTGTCGGCAGCCGCCCTGCCGGCCGCCCAGGTTACATCGGCCCAGACCACGCCCGGAATTCGCGTGCCGAATTCGATCCCATCGGCCGTAGCCGCGCCGGGAAAGCCGGCCGAGTTCCCCATGCGCGGCGCGCAGGTGTTCGCGAAGGTCTGTAAGGAGGAAGGACTTGCAGCGCTGTTCTGTTGCCCCGGCAACTACGAAGTCATCAATGCCATCTGCGAAGAGAACATCCCTTGTTACGGCGGACGCACGGAAGGTTCGATGTGCGCCGCGGCCGATGGGTTCTCGCGCGTGACCGGCGAAATCGCCGCCTGTTCCGGCACCGAAGGCCCCGGCTTCACGAACATGATTATGAATATCGCGGCCGCCAACGCCGCGCGCACGCCGCTGCTCGTGCTCGCCAGCAACAAGCGCCTCGCCGACGACGACAGTGAGATGGGCATTCAGACCGTCTATCAACAGCCGACCACCGAAGGCATGCGCAAATACGGCAAACGGTTGATTGACGCCAAACGTATTCATGAATACGCCGGCTACGCGTTTCGTCAATTGAAGAGCGGCGTGCCGCAACCAGTCCATCTCGATTTCCCAAGCGAAATTTCGAACGCGCGGTTCAAGGACTCAAGCGAACTGCGCGCCTTCTACGAGAAGGCCAAGTATCGAACCGACGCGCGCCCGCATCCGGATCCCAAACGGATTCAGGAACTGGCCGCGTTGATCACGAAGGCGAAGCGCCCGATGATCGTCGCCTCAACCGGCGTGTTCTACAGCAAGGCGTGGGACGCACTGCGCGCCGCCGCCGAACGCGCCGAAATTGCCGTCGTCGAGTCGGGGCCATCACGCGGACACTTCTCCGACGCGCATCCGCTGTCGGCCTCGACCGCCCCCGGCGCGCTGCCCAGCGCCGACCTCGTCATCTTCATCGGGCAGTACTCCATGCCGAATGCCGGCGAGTGCGCGTTTTCTCCCGAAGCGACATTCGTACGCATCGATCCGGACCCGTCCGACATCGGCCGCAACTGGCCGATCGACCTCGGCATCGTCAGTTGCGAGAAAGCGGCGCTGGAAGCACTCGCCGCCGCGCTTCCAAAGATGAGGCATGAGGCATGGGTCGCCGAACTGGCCGCCGAGCGCGCCAAGTTCGAAGCCGAGAACGCGGGCTTCTACAAGATCGGCGCGGGCTACTCGGACGCGTTGCATCCAGCGGTAATCGCGCGGGATCTGAGTGAGTTCCTCTATCGCGGCAAACTCGCCAAGGAGCAGACGACCGTCGTCGCGGGCGGCTATGGGATCGCACGCTACGCGCGCCGATTCCTGCGCGCCTACCGTCCGGGGCAAATCTTGAACGGCGCGTATCAGTACGGCGCGATCGGCCCCGACTGCGGTTACGCGTTCGGCGCCAGCGCGGCCGTGCAGCTTGGCGTTGGCCCGCAGGCGCCCTACAAAGGCGCGCCCGTCATCGGCATCACCGGCGACGCCGGCTTTGCGTATTCGGGCATGGAGATCGAGACGATGGCGAAGTACAAGACGCCCGTCGTGATGATCGTCTACAACAACAACGCCTGGGGCATCATGACGCAGGGCAAACCGGTGCACATGTATCTGTTCCAGGAAAATTTGCGCTACGACAAAATCGGCGAAGCGCTCGGCGCGCGCGGCGAGTATGTCACCAAGCCGGGCGACTTCATGCCCGCGCTGGCGCGCAGCTACGACATCGCCGCGCGCGAGCGCATCTCGACCGTCATTAACTGCCAGGGCAAACGCGAGTTCTGGACGAATCAATACGCGCCGGGATTCCTGGGCAAGGTAGAACCGGGATGCATGGCGTACAGCCATTAGAAGCGCACAGGCCGCGAAGGCGCGGCCCCAATGGCCGGGCCGAAGCGGGTCCGTTGTGCGCGAGTTCCTTAGAAGCCGTGCGTGCGGTGTTGGAGTCGTACGCGCGGCGCGGAGTATTGCGGTCCTTGAGCGAACACGATGGAACGTTCCGATTTCACTGGCTGTGGAATGCGCCGTTCACACTCGCGGTCGATGGGGAGTCGATCGTGTTTCGCGGACTGCTTCCAACGGTGCCAGTGCTTGCAAAAGATGTTCGAACGTGGCTTGTGGCGGCCGCGGACGAAGAAGTCGCGGAGCACCGCCGCCTGGACAAGCGGCTGCTAACGGCGACCTACGCGCGCGGAACCTTGCGCTTCCGAATCCGCGACGAACGCTTCGAGGAAGGCGCGCGACGCGCGATTCAGCTCGTTAACGAGCTGTTCGTGGTTTACCTGAGCGCGCGGCATCCCGAAATTCTGCGGGAACGTTTCAACGTACCCGAGGACTAGCCGCTAGCGGGAGTTTACTGCGAAGAGCGTTTACCTCGTGCGGGAGCGCGAGGTAAGCGGTTCATTGTGAATCACTTAG
>VFZW01000096.1 GCA_016871055.1 Acidobacteriota bacterium | reverse complement strand
GGAAAATTTTGGCGGCGTGATGGCGTTGGTGATGGAGTACGTTCCGGGGCCGACTCTGCGGGAGCGGCTGGCGAAAGGCCGTGTACCGGTGAAGGAAGCGGTCGCAATTGCCCGGCAGATTGCGAGCGCGTTGGAGGCGGCGCATGAGAGTGGCATCATTCATCGCGACCTGAAACCAGCGAATGTGAAATTGACCGATGATGGCGCGGTGAAGTTGCTCGATTTTGGGCTGGCGAAATCGGTGGCGCCGTCGCGGGCGCCGACCGATGAAACCGAAACGATGGCGTTGCAGGATACGGGCACGGGAGTGATACTCGGCACGGCGGGATACATGGCCCCGGAGCAGGTGCTGGGCGCGGGCGTGGACCGGCGCGCGGATGTGTGGGCGTACGGCGCGGTGCTGTATGAATTGCTGTCGGGCAAACGCGCGTTTGCGGGATCGACGCTGGCGGAAGTAATGGCGGCGACGTTGCGGGCGGAAGTCGATTGGAGCGCTTTGCCGGGCGATACGCCAGGGCAGGTGATCACGATTTTGCGACGATGTCTGGAG
Source organism: Acidobacteriota bacterium (assembly GCA_016871055.1). Taxonomy (GTDB): domain Bacteria; phylum Acidobacteriota; class Terriglobia; order Bryobacterales; family Bryobacteraceae. The sequence goes on along the minus strand of VFZW01000096.1, from coordinate 18,206 downwards.
CGGGATCGGACGAGCCGGATTCGGGATATCGGCGATGCTTGGCGATTGGTGGAGGATCGGCCGGTTGCGGCTGCGGCGGGCCGGCGGTGGTTGTGGCCCGCGGTGGCGGGATTGCTGGCGGCGGGGTTGGCGGTGGCGGTTTGGGTGGGAAGCCGGAGCACGTCCAATTCTCCATTTCGGCGGTTGACGGTAAGTTTGGGGGATGACGTCGACCTCGGTGTCGGCATGGCAAACGCGATTGCGATCTCGCGAGATGGCACCCGCATCGCATATTCAAGCTTCGGCGCGGATCGGATACGGCGGCTGGTGACACGGCGATTGAGCGACGCGGAGCCGCGTGTGCTGGCAGGGACGGATCAAGCGGCCAATCCGTTTTTTTCGCCGGATGGGGAATGGATCGGATTTTTCTCCGGTGGAAAGTTGAAAAAGATCTCGTCGGCCGGCGGCTCGATCGTCGTGCTGTGCTATGTTGCAGGATTGTCCGCGATGAGTGGATCGTGGGGCGACGATGGGAATATCGTCGCGACATTCGGCTCGCGGCTGATGCGGATTCCGGGTAATGGCGGAACGCCTGAACCGGTCTCGACGTTGGCGCAAGGGGAAACGCATCATCGATGGCCGGTCGTGCTGCCGGGTTCGAAGGCGGCGCTGTTTTTCTCAAACGTCGAACCGTATGCGAATTCGGGATCGGTGGAGGCGGTTGTATTCGCCACGGGCGAGCGGAAAGTGATTCAGCGCGGCGCGTATGATGGCCGGTATTTGAACTCCGGGCATTTGCTTTGGTTCAATTCGGGTACTGCGTACGCTGCGCCTTTCGACCCGGCAAAACTGGAGATCACCGGACTCACGCGTCCGGTGATTGAGCGAGTGGCGGTGAACGATGTGTTGGGCAGCGCGCAGTTCGCGGTCAGCGCCGAAGGGACGGTGATCTACGTCGAGCAGAAGGGATCGCCACAAAGCACATTGCAGTGGCTCGAGCCGGATGGTAGACTGCAGCCGATCCTGCCGAAGCCGGGCGAATATTCCTTCCCAGTGCTCTCGCCCGATGGCAAACAGTTGGCCTATTTGCAGCAGGTGGCAAATAACCGCGACATCTGGGTACGCGATCTGGCGCGCGACGTTTCGCGACGGCTCACATTAACGCCGGACGGTAACGAATACGTATACGTTTGGACGCCGGATAGCAAGTCGATCATCTACTCGCTCGGCAAGCAGATGCGGATTGTGCGCGCGGATGGATCTTCGGAACCGGAGACGATTTTCGAACATGCCAATAGCAGCGTGTTTATTCACGCGATTAGCGCGGATGGGCGTTTTCTGGCGTATTGCATTCAGGGCGCCAAGACAGGCAACGATCTGTGGACGCTGCCGCTGGAATGGACGGGCGGAGCGGTAAAGGCGGGCGAACCGAAGGCGTTTCAGGCGACGCAGTTCGTTGAGATTCACGCGGGCTTCACGCCGGATTCAAAGTGGTTGGCGTTCACTTCCGATGAGTCGGGTGTGAGCGAGGTTTACGCGCGGTCGTTTCCATCGGCGACGGGAAAAGTTCAGATATCGAGTAACGGTGGGGCGCAGCCTTACTTTGCACCAGGCGGGCGGGATCTGTTTTATGTAGGCGGCGACGGTCAGCCGATGGTCGTTTCCTTTGAGCAGTCGGGGGATTCGATCCGGTTCTCGAAGCCGCGCGTTTGGGCGCAGCGGAAGTTGGGAGTCAATACGAGCCTGCGGCGGTTCGCGGTGGCGCCCGGGGGGAAGCGCATGGTGGTTAGCATTCCGGACGAGACGCAATTGCGCCGCAACTTTAACGAGATTGTCTACCTGGAGAACTTCACGTCTGAACTGCGGCGGAGTGCGGCAAAATAAGAGAAGTTGAATCGTCGCGTCTTTCTCTACGGCCTTCCGACGGCGGCGCTGAGCGCCTACGGGTACTCGCACTTTGTCGAGCCGCGATGGCTGGAGGAAACGCAGAAAAACGTCGTCACGGGACGTGGCTTGAAGCGGCCGCTGCGGGTGCTGCATCTTTCCGACTTTCATGCAGCGGCGATTGTGCCGGTGTCGTTCATCGAAGAATCGTTGCGGCGCGGGATGGCGATGAAGCCCGATATCGTTTGCCTGACCGGCGACTTTGTCACGACCGATAACGACTTTGACGCGGCGCGGTATGAATCGGTCTTGCAGATGTGCAGTTCGGTGTGCCCAACGTTTGCGGTGGTTGGTAACCACGACGGCGGGGCGTGGTCGGCGCGCGCGGGTTGGTTTCCCACGAGCACGTACATCCGGCAATTGGTGACACGCGGCGGCGTGAAGGTGCTGCATAACGACGCGGTGAAAATCGAGGTGGCGGGCACGCCTCTGTGGGTTGTAGGCGTGGGCGACTGGTGGTCGGACGAGTTGAGCGCGCCGCTGGCGTTTGCGAATGTGAAGAACGACGGCGATCCGGTGTTGCTGCTGAATCACAATCCTGACGGCAAAGAGGACTGCAAGTTGTTTCGGTGGGATCTGATGCTGAGCGGCCACACGCATGGCGGGCAGTTGATGATTCCTTTCTATGGGCCACCCATTGTTCCGGTGCTTGATAGGCGGTATGCGGTGGGGGTAAACCGTTTCGAGGACCGGTGGATCCACACGACACGGGGCGTGGGGAACATTCTGGGTTTTCGCGTGAATTGCCGGCCGGAAGTTTCGTTACTGATCGTCACATGAGAAAGTACATCGCGGTTCCTATTGTTGCGGCGGCGGCGTTTTGGGCGTGGACGCTGTATCGAGTGAACCGCGCGGAGGAGACGGCTCTGATCGCCACGCGCGACGCGGCGGAGGTACGGTTTTCGAAAATGGTTTTGGATACCGCGCCGCCGGCAGGTTGGGAGACCGTGGCGAGTCCGGCCGATTTTCGCGACGCGGCGATTTGGAAAGGGGCGTTGTATCTGGCGTCGTCGAATGCGTTGTTCCGGTACAAGGCCGATGGCGAGTTGGATCGAACCTGGCGCGCTGGATTTGAGTTGCCCGCGGCGCCGTTGAATGCGTTGGCGGCGGAGGAGAAGTTGATCGTCGCGACCGAGGGGGAAGGTGTGCTGCTCTTTGACGGCGCGCAGTTCGAGCGGTTGCTGCCGGAGGTTGTCGAGGCGCGGAAGGTACGCGCGGTGTTGCCGCTATCGACAGGATCGTTGTTGTTGGCGACGGCCGGGCGGGGCGTGCTGCGATACGCCGGCGCGCGGCTGCGGCCGGTGCATCCATCTTTAGGTTCGGTTCAGGCGACGTCACTGGCTGGCGCGGACGACGATTTGTGGATTGGGACGCGCAGTGAGGGCGTGTTTCATTTGCGCGCGGGACAGACCGAGCGATTCACCGAGGCCGAACGGCTGCCCGATAACGGCGTGCATGCTCTGGCTGTGCATGGGGACGCGGCGTATGTGGGCACGTCGACCGGTGTGGCGGTGTTTCGTGGCGGGGCGTTTGAGCGGGTGATTGCGCCGGGCGTCTTTGCGCGGTCGCTGCTGGCGCGCGAGGGGGAAGTTATTATCGGCACTTTGAACGACGGGCTGTTGCGGGTTCCGTCGCGGAATGCGCCGGAAGATTCCGGCGAAGTGCGGCGCGTGTTTGGGGAGGGTGGCGATGTGTATGTCGTCCGGCCGTCGAAGGTGGAAGTGCTGCGGGAGGGGAAGCGGCTGAATGCGATCGACCGCGCGCCGGCGCTGCTGACGCATGGCAACGTCAGCGCGCTGCAGGCCGATGCAGGCGGACGGTTGTGGGTTGGGTATTTCGACCGGGGTATCGATATTGTTGAGCGGAATCGGGCGCGGATTGCGCATGTAGAAGACGAGCGTGTATTCTGCGTGAACCGGCTCGTACTGTCTTCCGATGGCCAACGCATGGCGGCGGCGACCGCCAACGGGCTTGTTGTGTTCGATGCGGCGGCGGGCAAGCAGCGGCAGGTGCTGACGAAAGCCGATGGCTTGATCGCCAATCATGTGACCGATATTGTGGCGCGCGGCGCGGGATGGGTTGCGGCGACGCCGGCGGGGCTGACGTTTCTGGACGGCGGGGCTCGGAGCATTTACGCGTTTCACGGGCTGGTCAACAATCACGTATACACCTTGGCGGCGAAGAGCGAAATTCTTGTAGCAGGTACGCTGGGCGGCGCATCTGTTTTGTTGGGCGAATCCGTGAAGCGGAGCGATACGACGGCGAACTCCGGTTTGAAGACAAACTGGATCACGGCGTTTGCGCGCGTGGGCGACGAATGGTGGGCCGGTACTTATGGCGGCGGCCTGCAGCGGCTATCCGATGGCGGCGAGTGGCGGAGTTTTGAAGGCCTGCCGCGAAACGTGGTCGTGAATCCGAACGCGATGGCGGTGACGCCGTCGGCGGTGTACGCGGGGACGTTGGAGCACGGGTTGTTAATCTGGGATCGAACGTCGCAGACGTGGAGCGCGCACCGCGCGGGGCTGCCGTCGGCGAACGCCACGGCGATCCTCTATCATGGCAACAGGCTGTACGTAGGCACCGATAACGGCTTGGTAATGAGCACGGGGAGATGAAACATTTCTTATTAGTATTGTTTGGATCGATGGCGTACGCGGATGTGGGTACGCTGATCCCCGCGAATAAACAGGCGCCGGATGCGGCGGTGCTCGGGGTCGAGGAGACGGCGATCGATATTTTCATCGACGGATCGAGCGCGCGCGTCGCGATGCGGCAGATTTTTTCGAACAAGACCGGCGCCGTACAGGAAGGCAATTACGTATTCGCGCTGCCGGGCAACGCGATGGTTTCCGATTTTGCCGTGTGGGATGGACCGGTGCGGATTCCCGGCGTGATTCTGGAGCGCAAGCGGGCCGAGGAGTTGTATCAGGATATTCGCTTGCAGGCGATCGACCCGGGGCTGTTGCAGATGGGCGAGTCGGACTCCGACGAGGGGCGGCGGACGCGGGTGTTTAGCGCGAAGGTTGTGCCGATTCCTCCGTATGGAACCAAGCGCGTGGAGTTGGAGTATCATCAGCGGCTGCCACTTGAAAATTTGGTGAACTATTTGGCGATCCCGTTGAAACCGGAGGTGTACCGGCAGCAGACGGTTGGGCGGATATGGATCACCTTGCATGTGCAGTCGGCGCATGCGATCGAAGCGTTCGATGTGGTCAGCAAATCGTTCTCATTGACGGTGCAGGAGAAAACGCCAACACGGATTCGGGCGTCGATGGATGCGCGGAATGTCGCGTTGACGGAGGACTTTGCGATTACGCTTCGGCGCGGGTCGCCGAAGACGCCTTCGCTGGCTGTGGTTGCCCAGCGGGAAGATTTGCGCGAGTCCGGTTACTTTGAAGCGTCGGTAGTGGTGCCGCCCGCGGCAGATTCGCATGCTCCGGCGCGGCGGGTGGTCGCGCTGTTCGATGCGTCGCTGTCGATGCAGTGGGACAAACTGGAACGCTCGTACGCGGCGCTGACGAAGCTGTTGACGAGTTTGACGGCGGCCGATCGGTTCGACCTGTTTACGTTTAATTCTTCGGTGAATCGGTTCGGTGGTTCCGCATCGGCCGGCGGCCCGGAGAATGCCGAGAAGGCGCTGGCTTGGTTGAAGGATCAACCGCTACGAGGGACGACAAATCTATCGGCGGCATTGGAGGCGGCATTGGCCGCGGCGCCGGAGAATGCGGCGATCGTGCTGTTCACCGATGGCGGGGCGTCGGAGGGCGAGATTCGCAGCGGGCGGATCGCGGCGTCATATGCGTCGAAGTGGGCTGCGTCCAAGAAGCCGCGGACGTTCGTCTTCGCGGTTGGCGACGATGCAAATACGAACCTGCTGCGAGCGCTGGCGCGCAACGACGGCGTGCTGGAAACGGTGGGATCGACCGAGGCGCTGGACTTCAAGTTGAATGCGTTTCTATCGAAGTTGCAGAGACGTCCGGTGGCGGGGATGCGGCTTGCAACCGACGCGAATCTGTTCGATGTCTACCCGTTGCAGGAGCAGACCTACGACGGATCGGAAGCCGCGTGGGTGGGGCGGTATCGCAACGCCGCACGGACGAACTTCTCTTCCGGAGGCGCGACGCTGGCCGTTGCCTTGCCGGCGTCGGAGACGAGCCACCCGCAAGTTCCGCGCAACTGGGCGAAGGCGCGCGTGGACGCGCTGCTTGAGAAGATCGACCGCGATGGCGAGGACAGGGCGACGATCGACGAGATCATCCGGCTGTCGCGCAAGTACAAGTTCGTCACACCCTATACGTCGTTTCTGGCGGCGCCGCGCGCGCTGCTGCGGCCGCGGTTGATTCGTCCGGGCGATCCGGTCCTGCGTGTGCACACCGATAAGCTGATCTCTTCGGTTGTTGCCGTGTTCCCGTTTGGACTGGTGAAGCCTTTGAAGTTTCTGGCTGAGGAAGATGTGTGGCAGACGCGGTTCCTGGCGCCCGTGGACATGACGGATGGCACGCATCCGGTCCAGTTGGTGCTCCGCGATAAACACGGCAAGACGTACAAAGAGACGCGGACGTTTGTGATCCTGAGCAAGCCGCCGATTGTGAGGGCGAAGCTTGACAAGAAGTCGTATCGCGCGGGAGAGACGGTGCAACTCAGCGCGGGGGCGTCGGCGGCGACGCGGACGATATCGGCGCGCATGTATGGCGCGGCGCCGGTTGCGCTGCGGTGGAACGAATCGGCAAAAACAAACACAGGCCGGATTGTGTTACCCGCGGCGATTGCGCCGGGGCGGTACACGATTACGATTACCGCGGAAGACATGGCCCACAACATTGGCAGCCAGGAGGTGGCGCTCGATGTTCTCCCGTAAGCTCGTTGTAGCCGGCATCGCCGCGGCGGCGCTATATGCGGACCTGCCGTCGTGGATTTCAACGATCGAGTTCCGCAATAAGCTCGAGGACGTTTTCTATCGTACAGTGACGTTCGGCTCGAACACGGTGGCGTGGCGCAAGCCGCCGAAGGAAACGCGGCCGGGTTTGACACAGCAGATTCAGCAGTCGCCGGCGGAGGTGCAGCTTTACTATTTGCGGGCGCGGGAGGCCGAGGCGCAACTCGATTTTGGCGCCGCGGAGAACGACTGGGCGAAGTATGTGGAGCTGTCTGGCGACAAGGCGCAGGCGTGGCGGGAGAAGGCCGCGTTTCATCGGCGGCGAGTAGAGCCCGAGAAAGAACTGGCGGCGCTGCTGGAATCGGCGAAGCTGCCCGGAGGCGCGTGGGATCGATATCGGCCGGCCTCCAAACATTTCGCGTGGGCGGTGTTTGAAGATGCGCTAAAGGTCGCGAATGAACATCTGCTAGAAGACGCGCGATACGTATCGATTTGGAGCGAGTGGGAGAAGCGCTATCCTTCCGAATTCGCAGTTTACGACCGGGAGGCCGGCTGGTTGGCCGGTCGGAAGCGATGGAGCGATGTCGAAGCGCTGATTGGGCGTTATGCGAAGGCATTTCCGTCCGATGAGGCGTGGCCGCTGCGTCAGCGCGCGGTCATTGAAAACGGACGCGGCAATGCGCGCGAAGCGGTGGCGATTTATGAGCGGAACTTCCGTCCCGGTTGGCCGTCGCCGATGTTAGGCGGGTTCTTCGCGGTGCTCGACGGCACCGATTCACGACGGGCGTTCGTCGCGGCGGCGCGTCAACAACTCAAGACGAACCCGGGGGATTTTTCGGCGGCCGCGAAACTATTTCACCACTATCAAAATGCGGGCGACGGATCGAACGGGCGGCGCGTGTTGCACGACTTCGGCGCACACGCCTCGAATCTGAGCGCCGCGGATCAGATCCTGTTCGCCGACTTCCACGCTTACACGCAGAATCATCAGGAAGCGGCGCGGCGGTATCAGGCGATCTATGCGGGCAACACGGCGCAGAGCGAAGAAGCGCTGGCGCGACTGATTGCGCTGTTGATCAATCAGGCCGGGCAGCCGTTCGCGTTTGGCGGGGGCGATCTGGGATTTTATCGCGACATCGCGACGCTCGACACGGCGCCCGGTTTTTGGAACGGGATCCTGTCGCTGGTGTTGAACGGGCAGACGCCGGCGGCGGATCTGGGCGATCGAGAACGAAAGGCCGCGCCTTATTTTCATCGGGCCGCGGCGGCCGAGTTGCTGGGCGTGTTCGATACGCGGTTTCCGCAGTCAGCGCGCCGGGCGCATCTGCATTCGCTGGTGATTGAAGCGTCGGCGATCCATGCCGAGGCCGACCGCGTTTCACGGCTTGGAAACGGTTTCTTGAATGCGTTCAAAACAGCGTCGGAACGGACAACAATCGCGTTGCTCACGGCCGACGCTCACGCTCGCCAGAATCAGACGGCGCAGGAGTTCGCGATCTACGAAACGCTGCTCGACGAGTTATCGGCGCGGGCCGATCGGGTGCCGATCGGCGAGAATGGCACGGCGGCGCGCAGCGTCGATTACCCGCGCGTGCTTGACCGTTACATCGCGCGGCTGAGTGCTACGCGACAGGCGACGCGGGCGCTAGCGCTGTATTTCCGGGAGTTGGATCGCAATCCGAACGATCCGGGGCTGTATGAAAAGGTTGCGGGATTCCTGGATCAGAATCGAATGGCGGCGGAGATCGAAGGCACCTACCGCCGCGCGCTGCAACAGTTTAACGACAAGAGCTGGTCACACAAGCTGGCGCGGTATTTTCTGCGACAGAAGATGAACGCGAAGTTTGATGAGTTGACCAAGCAGGTGGCGGGATCGTTTAGCGGGTTGGAATTGGAAGAGTATCTGCGTGTGAGTGCGCAGCAGGGAAGTCTCGATCCGGTGCTCTATCTGCAGGTGAATCGCCATGCCCATCAGCGGTTCCCTCATCACATTCCGTTCGTGAAGAACTTGATTAGCGCGTATTTGAACAAGGCGACCTACAACGATGTGGAACGCGAACGGTTGCTGCGCACGTATTGGATGCACGATGAGACTCTGCGCGACGCGTTCTTTCAACACTTGTCGGCGGCGAAGAAACTTGAGGGAGAGTTGGCGGCGTTGCAGGCGCAGTCGCAACGTGATGCGGCAGCGAGCAAATGGCTGGCGGAAGCCGAGGCGTGGCGTGGGCATTTCGAGATCGCGGCGCCACTGTTGAAAACATTGGCGGTGGATTATCCGGCCGATGTCGCACTGGTGAGCCGGACGGCGTCGATGCATCGGTCGCTGGCGACATGGGACGCGCGGAATCTCGACGCCGCGATTCAACTGGAAGAGACGCTGGCGAAGGCGCATCCGTCAAACACGGCGATTCTGACGCGGCTAGGCGAGATGCAGGCCGATCGCGAGCGGTACGATCTGGCGGCGCCGCATTGGAATCGGATTCCGGCTTTGCGTCCAGGAAGCGCGGCTGGGTATTTGGAATCGGCGACGTTGTTCTGGGACTACTATCGTTTCGACGATGCGCTGGCAAGGATCGAGGATAGCCGTAAGCGATTGGGAAATCCGCGGCTGTTTGCGTTTGAAGCGGGCGCGATTCGCGAGAACCAGGGCAATTTTGCCTCGGCGGCGCGAGAGTATGTGAACGGCGCGATTGCCGAGGAAGGCGATTCTAATGCGCGGCAGCGACTGATTCGGGTGGCGACGCGACCGCAGTGGCATCAACCGGTGCAAGCGGCGCTGGCGCAAGGGGGATCGCTCTCGTTACGCGTCGCGTTGCTCGAATCGCAAGGCAAACGAGCGGAATTGGAGACCTTGTTGACGCAGGCTGTGGCGGGCGCCGACAACAACGGGCTAGCGGCAATTACCGCGCACGCGCAGCGGAACGGCATGAAGGAAGTGGAACGGCGCGTGCTGGCGCGTCAGCTTGCGCTCGCCGTACAACCGGCCGAGCGGATGCAGGCGATCGCGGCGCGGCTGCGCTTTGAAGATTCGGCCGGCAATGGCGCTGGCGCGGCGCAGGAAGCTGAATCGCTGCTCCGCGAAAACGGGCGATCGATGGGCGCGATTCGCACGGCGGTCAATTATTATTCGCGATCGAACGCAAAAGCACGTGCGGCGAGGATCTTGCTCGCGGCGGCGCCGAACGCGTATCCGGAACTGCGACGGCAGTTTCAGCTCGAGGCGATTCAGAAACTGATCGACGGCGGGGACTACGCGGCGGCGCATGGCGAAAGCGCGAAGCTTTTGGCCGCGGATCCAATTGACGAACGTGTGTTGGCGCTCGAGGCCGATGCGTACGCGCGCGCGAAGGACGATCGATCGCTGAGCACCCTGTACCGCGATGCGATCGCGCAGGTACAGAAGTCTTCGTTGCCGCCGCCTTCTAAGATGGCGCGCGTGGCGCTCCTACGGCGCGGTTGGATTCCGGCGCTGTTGCGAATGAATGATGCGACGGGAGCAAGCGATCAGTACATCGAACTGTTGAAGGCTTATCCAGAAGACGTTGCGCTTCTGGGCGAGGCAAGCCGTAACGCGCAGCGCGAACGGCTGACGGCGTACTTCGCCAAGGCGGAGCAGGATTCGCCGAAAGACGCGCGGTGGCCGATTGTGCGGGCGCGGTTGGAGCAGGAGTCGGCCAACTACGACGTCGCGCTGGCGGCGTGGGGCCGCGCGGTTGTGTTGCGGCCGGAGCGCGTCGATCTACTTGCGAGTCGCGCGTCGCTTGAGGAGCGATTGGGGCGGTTCGATGAAGCCGTGGCATCGCGCCGGAAGCTCTATGAGATCAGCTTTAAGAACGGCGAGTGGCTGGTGCAAGGCGCACGTGTGTTGGCGAGGCAAGGCAGGAACGACGAGTGCGTGAAATGGTTGCGCGAGGGGCTGGTCGATAATCGTCCGGCGTCCGCGAACAACTCGTTCGCGTTGGCGGAGCACCTGCTGGGGTGGGGTTTGGTCGAGCAGGCTCGCGTGGCGGTGGCGCAGGGGATGGCGATTGCGACACCGGAGTCGGACCTCGCGCGGGGCGCTGCGCTTGCGGCCCGTGCGGCCGTTCGATTGCGACAGTTCGATCAGTTGGACACGCTGGTGCAACCCGCGACGCGGCACGTCGTGGCGGCGGGGCAGACGGCGTGGCGCGACGCTTGGGTTCGCACCGCTGCCGAGACAGCGGCAACGTATTTGACGCCCGACGAGAAACAGAAGTTTGGCGCCTGGTTGGAGGCGTCGCGAGGAAAATCGTCGGCGGGCGCGCTGGCTTCGGCCGCGACGGCGGCTGGAGTGAGTGATGTGGCGGTGCGGATCCTGCACGCAGCTATGCTGTCGGCGCCGGGATCGAATGCGGCGGCGTCGTGGACGGAAGAGCTTGTTCGACTGCAGAATCAGCGGCAGCAGTTTAACGAACTTGGCCGCCAGTTGGAGGCCTATCATCGCGTGTATCCGAATCGCGACGAGAAGGGCGCGCTGTTGCATCGTGCACGATCGGCGTATTTTCAGGGCGGCGACGAGGCTTCCGAGCTTCGTCTGCTTGTGCAGCTTGGGCTCGACGGCGAACTCTCCGAGCGTTATTTCGAGTTGCGCTTGAGCCGTGCGCCGGTGACACTCACGCCCGCGCAGCGGGCCAACAACGGGCTGATGGACCAGTTCGCGAATCACGTTCTGAAGGCCGGGCGCGCCGATGTTTCGACGTTCGCGATTACCGGCCGTCGATCGCCGCAGTGGCAGAACGCGATGCGCGCATTGACGGCGTTGTACTTCGCGGAGAATTCGCCGGCCGCACGGAAGGCGTTCCTCGATGTTGTCGGGCCGGATCGCATCGGCGAAAAGCTGGCGCTTGCTGGCAATCGCGATGCACAATTGGCGGGCGACACGTGGTTCTACTACGCGGGCCGTTACGGCGCATGGCTGCAGGTTGCCAACGATTCGGCGGCACCGCATTACCTGGCGGCGGAGGTGGAGTTGTCGTCGAACAGCGCCAACGCATACATCCGGCATGGCGAGGAGGCCAAGGGCGCAGTAGCGGAGAATGCGTTTCGGACCGCGCTGCTGCTCGATCCGCATCAACCGATTGCATACGCGCGGTTGGCGAAGGCCGGTGTCGACTCTGGCGCGAATTGGCGCAAGACTTTTGAAGAACTCTCTTGGTGGCAGAATAATCGGCGGGTGCCGGAGTGGTTCTGGGAAGAGGCGTCGGGCGCGATGCGGGAGTCGAGGACGCTGCGTGCGGAGATGCGGCCCGCTGTCGATCAACTGTTGCGCGGCTATGTGAAACGCAACGGCGCGTATCGCGTGCGCGAGTTGTTGGAAGCGGCGGTTGCGTTTTCGGCGACGCCCGCCGAGGGGGTCGCCTGGATCGCGGAGATCGCACAAGCGGCCGGCGATCCGGGGCAGTTCCTGAATCAAGTGAACAGCGAGTCGTCGTGGATTCCGGCCGAGGGGCGCGAGGCGCTGTTGCGCGCGCAATTGGCGTCGAGCGAAGCGAGGTTGGCCAAGACGATGGGCGAGGAGCGCGAGTTCGTTCGCGGCCAAGTCGACGAAGCGCGGCTGCGGTATTGCATTTATCTGGCCGAAAACGGAAAGTTGAACGCCGCCCGCGCGCACATCACGCGGTTGTCCGAAAACGCGGAACGGCGGAACGATTTTGCGATTGCCGATCTGCGCGTGAAGCTGGCGGTGCTTGATAACCGATTGGAAGCGGAGTTGGATTCGTTGCAGGTATCGAGCCAGACGTTGCGCGGGATCGCTTCGAGTCTGGATGCCGGTGCGTCTCGTGTTCTGCGGCGGCGCGCGTTTGACGCCGATTTGCGGAATGGCGAAATCGACACGGCCTATCTCGGCCTTGCAGAGCTGGAGTTCGAATCGGGCGAGACGGCGAAGGGCCTCGCGTTGTTGAAGGCGTACATGATGAACGGCGCGACGCCGTTCGATCGGCATCAGCGCGCCGGCGATCTATTGATGAAACACAAGCGAACCCAGGAGGCCGCGGCAATTTACCAGAGCCTCGCGCAGGCCGAGCCGTGGAATTGGAACGCGGCCGTCGCGCTAGCGGAAGCGAAGGGCGATGAGAACAGCATGGGCGTGGCGGTTGGGCAATCCGCGGCGTCATATGAAGCTCGCCTTCGCGCGGCGCGTTGGATTCGTGTGAACAAGAAACCCGCGGCGATCGCAGCGCCGCCGGAGTTGAGTTACATCGCCGGAGGCGACAGCGCTGTACAAGCAGCCGAACAACCGTACTGGTTGGAAGGGCGGATGTTGGCCGCGGCGGCGTCGAAGGATACCGCGATTCGAGCGCGGCTCTATCGCGGGGCTCTGGCTGTGAAGCCTGGCGACTCGGCCGCGGCGCTGGAGTTGTTCCGAGTGCTTGCCGCCGCGGGGCGCTGGCGTGAGGCGGTTGTCGCGATCGACGAGCTTGCGTATTCGGTGCACGGTCGCGCCGATCGGGAGCTGATTGCCAACGCGTTTGTGCGGGCGAATCAGGGACCACGCGCTTCGGGGATCTATCAGGTCCTTGCAAGCGGGGAGACTGATCCGGCAAAGCGGCGCACGTTGGAGCAGGCTATCGCCGCGATCAACGCGCGCGTGGCTCGAGACGCGGCGAACGATGCGCGACGGCCGGTCGTCAATGATGGTCTGGAGCAAGACCGCATCGTTAAACCGCGCTTGACGGCGCAAGGAGGATCGCGATGAAACGGCTTGTACTGGTTTTACTGCCGCTGCCGTTGTTGTGGCTGCTGGCGCAGAATGCGACGCAACCCGCTTCGCCGGTGTCGACGTTTCCGCGCGGCGCGATGGCGGTTGTCGAGACGAAAGACTTTGGCAAGTTACTTGGCGAATGGAACGCTTCGCAAGCGAAGAAAGAGTGGCTGGCTGGCGATGCCTACAAGGTGTGGCTCAACTCGCGGCTGGGTCAGCGGCTGTCGGAGGCGCAGGATCAATTCACCGAGGCGGCGACGCTTGGATTTGACTCTGTGCTGATGGAACAGCTCGCGGGTGATCGGACGGCGATCGCGCTTTACGATGCCGGAGAGCTCGAATTTCTCGCGGTGTCGCGTATGCCGGAAGCGCGATTCGCGGCCAGCGCGTTGGCGGGGCGGAGGGCTTCCTTGCAGCCGCGGAACGCCGGAGGCACTCCATACTTTGTGTCTTCGAATGCGGCGACGCGCCGCACGGTGGCATTCGCGTTTCGCGGTGAGTGGGCGATTGTCGGAACGACGGAATCGCTGGTGGCCGAGTGTTTGCAGCGCATCGCTTCGGCGCAGGCAAACGGCTTGAGTTCGGAAGGCTGGTATGCGCGGGCGGCGCGTGCGTCGTCGGCCGAAGGCGAAGTGCGACTGGTCACCAATATCGACGCGCTGTCGGCTTCGCCGCATTTCCGCAGCTATTGGATTCACCGCAACCGCTCGGAACTGCAACCCTACGTTGCAACGATCAGCGACCTCGATCGCAGCGCGGGGGCATGGGTGGAGCGGCGCTCGCTGGTCCGCAAACAAACGCAGAGCGCAGCGTCCTCGGCGGTTGATTGGCCTTCGCTCTTGCGTGCCGTGCCAGCGAATGCGGGACTCTATCGCGCTTGGGCGGAGCCCGATTCTTCGTTCACCGCGCGTACATTGATCAACAAATTCGCGCAACCCGGCGGCGGCGCCTATCGAGATTCGAATAACGCGCCTTCGCTCGGAGATAATCCGGAGGCGGGCGGGGAGTCGGATTGGGAGACCGATATTGCCGACGCGCCGTTTCACGCGGAGGCGAGTGGCATTGACGCGGCGCGGTTGTCGCGTTGGCTGGCGGCGCAACGGCTGAGTGGGATGTTGCAAGTGCAGTCGACGCGCGATGTGCCGGGCAATGTGTGGATCGGTTATGCAACAGGCGTTGTGTTGGCGAAAGCGTCGAACTGGAGTGAGGCTGAAGCGCGTGCGGAGCTTGGCGCGTTGGGCGCGTTGATCGATGTCGATGGCAACCGGCTTTTCATCGCCAATAACGGAGCGGCGCTGGCGGCGTTGCGTTCCGCGAGCGCGAATGCTCCGAGCGTACCCGCTTCCGCTGTTTTCACGGGCGGCTTCCGCCACGCGAATGAACGCACGCGGTACCGGCGGTGGATGGCGCGCATCGAGCAACCGTTCGTGCGGCCGTTGGCGCAGGGTGAGCAGCGCGCGCCGGACTTCATCGAAGACATTGTGCCGAGTCTTTCGCGCGTGGTGAATGCCGTTAACGAGCAGACGGTTGTTGTGGCCGATCCGGGCGATCGGGTCACGCAGACAATTACCTACCGTATTGCTCCATGATTAGTCGCCGCGCACTTCTGGCCGCTGTGACCGCTCGCGAGCGTTGCGATTTCCTGCGGCTGGACTTGCAGACAAACGAGGTGTTGACGGAGGATTGGCACGGGAGTGTCGACGAGTCGATCGATCCGGGGAGTTTGTGGAAGCCAATTGCGGCGATGCAACTGCGCGGCGCTTCGCCGTTTTTCGAATGCAGAGGCTGTTGGGCCGGACGGCGGCATGGCCGGATCGATGTTGTAGACGCGATTGGCTACTCATGCAACGAGTGGTTTCGGCAGTGGGGCGTTCGCGGCGAAGTTCCGAATTCTGCCATTGGTTATGCGCTGTCGTTTGCCGAGTTGCTGCGCCGGCGCGCGGAGCATCCGGCGGTGATTGCGGGGCTGCGCATGGCTGCGGCGCTGGGAACGGCGTCGGCGCTTGGCGGGCGTTATCTCGCCAAGACCGGTACAGGTCCTTCGAAGAAACACGCGGGTGACGGTTGGGTCATCGCGGCGTGGCCCGCCGATTCGCCACAACAACTGGCTCTATTGCGAGCGCCGGGCGTGACCGGAGCGCAGGCGGCGAAGTTGCTGCGCGAGCGCGTCGAACGGGAGCGATGGTGAACGCCGTCGAGGTCCTGCTGTTCACGTTGCTGCGCCCTTCGGCGATTGTTGTGCAGTGTGGGACGGAGCCGGATCGAAATACGATCACGCAAGCCGCGACGTTTCGGGGCGATTGCCGCGTTGCCGTGGAAGGCGCGCCGGCGCGGTCGCTGCGCGGGGAGTTCATTGTCACGCTTGTGAATGGCGCGCTGCGCGTTGTCCTGAGAGCGGATGTGGAAGACTTGACCGCGGCGATTGTGTCGGCGGAGAGTCCGCCGCATGCGACGGCGGCGATGCTGGAGGCGCAGGCGATTGTGACGAGGTCGTGGCTATTGGCGTCGAACAGGCGTCATGGCGATGTTGCGTTTTGCGATACGACGCATTGCCAGCACTTCAAGGAAGCCACTGCGCGAGGCGAAAAAGCGGCGCGCGCGACGAAGGGGCTGATACTGACGTGGCAAGGCAAGCGATTCGCACCGGCGTATTCGGCCAGTTGCGGCGGGCGCACAAAGACAGCGAGCGAGATCGGTTGGCGCGATGACGATCGCTATCCGTACTTCTCCGTCGATTGCGCCGTCTGCCAGCGTGCCGAGCCCCGGTGGACGCGAACGTTTTCCGGTGGCCTGGCCGCGCTCTTGCTGAAGGCTCCGAATAAGGAATCGACACGGCTCGCCATTGGCCGCGAAGAAGGATGGGATGCGTTGCCGAGCAATCATTATGCGGTGTCGGGGACAACGGCCAACGGCAGCGGGCACGGGCACGGGCTTGGATTGTGTCAGCGCGGCGCGGCCGGGTTCGCGACGGCGGCTGCGATTTTGACGCATTATTTTCCGGGCACTACTGTGACGGCATTGCGATAAGCAGGGTGTTTGAGCGAACGCCACCGACGGTGACAAGCAGTTGAGCAGCGGACCGACGTTGATTTGATCGACGGAGATGAGCTGTGGCTGCGGCTCGGAGTCGACCAGCGGTAGTGTCAGATCGCCAGATGTGACAACTTGCGCGGGGAGCAGGCTCAACAAGATTCGAATCACCAGATCATAATCCGCTTCCCATCGCGCGCGATTCGTTGTTGACTAGTAAGGATGCGGCCATATTTCTTAGTGTGTCTGTGCGCGATTGCGAATGCACAACAAAGCCATACCCCGGCGGAGCGGTACGAGATGTTTCAGAAAAACCTCGCGGCGCGGGCGGCGGCGATATCGGCGAAGCAATTCAATGGCACCGCATCGCTCGACGACTGGAAGCGGCGGCGGCCGGTAGTTCACCGGCAGTTCATGGAGATGCTGGGGCTTGATCCGTTACCCGCGCGCACGCCGCTGCGCGCGCGGATTAAGGGAGTCTTCAAAGGCGATGGATTTCGCGTCGAGAATATCGTGTTTGAAAGCAAGCCGGGGCTGTTTGTTACGGGAAATCTGTATCTGCCCGAGGCGGCGGGCGTTTATCCTGCGATCGTTTATGTGAGCGGACACGCGCCGCATCCGGCGGGTGCGAAGTTCGGCTATCAGCATCATGGCAAGTGGTTCGCGCGGCATGGATTTGTAGCGTTTGTGCTGGACACGATCGAGTTTGGCGAGATTCCGGGCATTCATCACGGTACGCACAATTTGGAGATGTGGAACTGGTTGTCGCTAGGCTACAACCCAACCGCTGTGGAAGTGTGGAATGCGATGCGCGCGCTGGCTTACTTGGAGACGCGCCGTGAGGTAGATCGGACGCGAGCGGGCATTACGGGGCGGTCTGGCGGGGGCGCGGTGATCTGGTTTACCGCGGCGGCCGACGATCGTTTTCAGGTTGCCGCGCCGGTTCATGGATCGTGGTCGATCGGCCCACATGTCGCCAACGATACGGTGCGGGAGAATTGCGACTGCATCTACTTTTGGAATTCGTATCAACTCGACTTGCCGTCCGTGGGCGCGCTGATCGCGCCGCGTCCGCCGATGATCGTCAATGCGACTAAGGACGGAGCGTTTCCGCCGTCGGGCTATCGCCCCGTACACGAGGATTTGAAGAAAATCTATGCGTTGTATCGTGCGTCCGAAAAACTGGAGGCGTTTGAAGGAGAGACGGGGCATGAGGACACTCCGGCCTATCGCAAGGCGGCGAACGAATGGCTGAATCGATGGTTGCGCAATGATCGATCGCCGTATGTCGAGGAGGCGTTGCCAGCGTTCCCACCCGAACGATTGACCGTGTTGAATGGCTATCCGGCGAACGCGATCAACGAAGGGTTGCACCGGGTGTTTATTCCGACGGCACGGCTCGAAACACCGGTTTCGTTGGCGGCGTGGAAGAAACGCCGTTCGGAGTTATTAGTATCTATCCAATAAGATTTTGACATTTTTTGGCAGGAAATCATGAAGTGGCGAAGCCGGAAGCCAGTTGAGGGATGATGACGAGCTCCCGGAGTTTGAGGGCGGTGGCGACAACGTCTTTGCCGAAGGCGGTGACATAGTACTTGTAGGTGCGCCCGATCTTCTTGACGAGGCCATGCGTTCGCAAACGTTTGAGGAGGC
>VFZW01000095.1 GCA_016871055.1 Acidobacteriota bacterium | reverse complement strand
GGTGCCGAATGACTGACAACGGGGCAGCGAAAGCCGGAATCTGGAGCGGCTTCAGCCGCGTCCTGCGACTTTCAGTCGCCCATCGACCCCACCGCCTTCAGGCGGTGGTTGTTCAGCTACAGCGACGGCAAAAAATCCGGGCCGTCCTGCGCCGCGCCCGGCACTTCGGCGACGTTCAGCAGCGCGCCGATTGAGATATACGTCCCGATCACCGCCGTCAGATCGACTACGTTTTTCTCGCCAAGCGTCGACATCGCTCGTTCAAATGTCGGCTTCGACACAACGCGGTTACGGCACAGTTCCGTGGTGAAGTCATAGACCACGGCCTCGTCCGGCTTCATCGACGCGGGGCGTTTGCCGGTGCGAAGGTCGGCCAGCAACGCCGCCGGCACGCCTTCTTTCAGAGATATCGGGTAGTGCGCGAACCACTCAAACTGCACCGACCAGTCGCGCGCTACGATCATGATCGCCTCTTCCATCAGGTTCTTCGGGAGCTTCGTCTTCCAGCGGAAGTAGTTGTACATCTCCAGCAGATGTGTCGACATCTCCGGGCTGCGCAGCATGATGTTCCAAGGCCCGCCGAGGCCCGTCCGTGTCTCTTTGAGAAAGCGCTGCGCCAGCACGCGCTCCTCGCCTTGCGTGTCTTCGAGGGTCTTCTGCGGAAAGCGCGCGGCCTTCTTCAACTCTTGAACGCGGATGTTGCGGAACGAGATCTTCTGGTCCGGCTGGCACTGGAGTCCGATCACGCCCTCGGAGTGTTGCTTGTCGTGGTGATCGAGAATCGTCTTGCCGTTCAACACCACAACGATGTGATCGCCGCGGAAGGTGATGTCCATCGCATTCCACGCATCGGCTTTGATTTTATCGGCGGGCGGCGCTTTGACCGAACCGACCAGGCTGCCGGTGAGATATCCGGCCGGCTGCATGTCCCAGATCTGCAACTCGTAACCGGTCTGATGCGGTTGGCCTTCTTTTTGCGAACGCAGGAAGACGCCGCTGTTGACGTTCGCCGGACCGTTGAACTCCAGCTGCAGCCGGAAGTCGCCGAAGCGCTTCGTCGTCGCCAGCCAGCCGGATGTCGCGCCGCCGCAGTAGATAGCCCCGTCGACGATTTTCCAATCGCCGGTTGCGGGCGCCGAGAAGGTCGCGCGCGGTTCCCAGCCGTTAAAGGTCTTGCCGTCGAACAGCGATGTCCATTGTTGTGCGCTCGCACAAGCCGCAAGGAAGAAAAAGTATTTGCTCATTAGAACTCCAGTCGTGCACGATTCGATCGTTGATGGCCCGCGATATCGTGCCGCCGCTAATGATATCAACAGAGCGGCGGACCGAAGCCCCAACCGCCGCTATTCGTTCACGCCTTCGCGAGCAATCTGCTCGGCGATCCGTGCGAGTTGCAGGAACTCGGCGCGATGCCCGCCGGCGTCTTCGCCGATCGATTGCAAAGCCGTCTCAATCGTGTGCGAGAAGCTGGCCCGCGCGGCGAACTTCGACCCGCGCAGCAGCATACCGTATTCAGCCACAGCCGCGGCGAATCGCATGTCGGCCGGCGCCGATTCAAAACGCGCGCCGCCGTCGATGACCGCCTGCTGAAACAGCTTGCTCTTGGAATCCTCCGGCGCTTTGTACCGGAACTTCAGCATCGCGACCTCGCCGGATTTCGCCGCGCGTGTTTTGCTCCGCTCTTTCTGGTAACGCAACGGGTCGACCTCACCGGCTTCGTCGGCTGGCGAGAGTTCATAGAGAACGGTGAGCGACATCCCCGCGCCCAGATCGCCGGCGTCTTTCTTGTCGTCGTTGAACTCCTCGGGCCGCAGGACGCGGTTCTCATAACCAATCAGCCGATACGATTTCACGCGCGTCGGATTGAATTCGATCTGCAGCTTGACGTCTTTGGCGACGGTCAGCATCGTGCCGGCCATCTGTTCGACAAAAACCTTGCGGGCTTCGTTGATCGAATCGATATAGGCGTAGTTGCCGTTGCCGTGATCGGCGAGCTTCTCCATTGTCGAGTCTTTCAAATTTCCCATTCCGAAACCGAGCACGGAAAGGAACACGCCCGATTCCCGTTCTTTTTCGATAAGCCGCACGAGTTCGTCCTGACTGGTTACGCCGACATTGAAGTCTCCGTCGGTCAGCAACAGTACGCGGTTGTTGCCGCCCTTGATAAAAACGGCGCGCGCGGTTTCGTACGCCAGCGGGATTCCGGATGCGCCGTTGGTTGAGCCACCTGCTTCCAGCCTGTCGATCGCCGCGAGGATACTGGACTTGTCGCGGCCGGATGTGGGCTGCAGAACGACGCCAGACGACCCCGCATAGACGGTCAACGCTACATGATCATGTTCACGCAGCTGATCGACGAGCAACCGCAGCGCGCGTTTTGCGAGCGGCAGTTTGTTCTCATATCCCATCGATCCGGAGACATCGACGAGAAAGACAAGATTCGCGGGCGGCATTTTCTCAACTTCGACGCGCGGCGTCTTCAGGCCAAGATGCAACAGCTTGTGCTTCGGATTCCACGGGCAGTTTGCGACGTTGGCGGTGACTGAAAAGGGCTGGCCTTCGCTTGGTTCGGCGTAGCCGTATGTGAAGTAGTTGACGAGTTCCTCGATGCGCACCGCGCCCGGCGGCGGGAGGCGTTTCTCTTGTTGCAGAAAGCGGCGCACGTTGCTGTAAGAGGCCGTGTCGACATCGGCGGCAACCGTCGATAGCGGCGAACGCGCGGTGTCGGCGAACTCGTTCTCGACAAAGGAGTCGTACTGCTCGGTCTTCATTCGAACACCGCGCGCCGGTACGCGGGGAACGCGATACACATGCGCATTGCCCTGCGAGGTTGCGGTGGAAGTGCTTAGCATTGGTGATGATGCACGCACTTCGATCGTCTCCGCGGCGCTGCCGACCTGAATCTGCGCATTCACCGTCGTCCGCTTCGCGGCGTAGACGGTGATCTTTTGACGGAACACTTTAAATCCGGGCGCGGAAATAGTGACTTCATATTTACCGGCCGGCACCGGTTGAAACCGGTATGCTCCGATGTTGTCGGTGACCGTTTGTTGATCGAACTTCTTCGATGCATCCGTCAACCGAACGGGCGCGTTGGGCACTGCGGCCCCGGTTGCATCGGTCACGATACCGCCGACCGATCCGAATTCCTGCGCCGCCGATGCGGCGAGGAGACAAAGCAAGCCCACACGCTGGGCGTTGGTAAACCCCTTCATGACTGACCTCCCGAAGTTACGACTAGTTACCGCATTTGTACTCGAAATTGCGGGAGCTTACAAGATGCTTGATGTAACAAGTTGCGGTAAAATTGCTTCAAGCATGAAAGCGCTCTGGCTGCTTCCGGTCCTCTGTTCGGCCGCCTTCGCATTGGAGTTCGACGCCGCGCAGCGGCAGCTCAAGAAGTACTGCGTTGCTTGCCACTCCGACGCCAATCCGGTCGGCGGCTTTAAGCTGTCGGTCGTCGCGACACAAGAATCGTTCTCAACGCAATCGCGGCGATGGACTTCGTTGGCCAATCGCGTGCGCAATTTTGAGATGCCGCCGAAAGGCGCGCCCGCGCCGGCGCTTGAAGAGCGCGAGGAGATCACGAAGTGGATCGACAGCTCGTTGCATCAGGCGGCGTGCGCAACCGGGCCGGGCGCGGGGCCTTCGCCAATCCGGCGATTGAACCGCGACGAATACGCCGCGACGATTCGCGATCTGCTCGACATCCATCTCGATCTCGCGAAGTTTCTGCCGATCGATGGCGGCGGCGGCGAGGGCTTCGACAATGCGGCCGAGACCTTGTCGCTCTCGCCTTTGCACACGGAGAAGTATCTGGACGCCGCGAAGTTCATCATGGACTACGCATCGCGCGAGTACAAATCGCGAATGAAGATCTTCACCGCGCCGGCCGCTTCCAAAATCCTGGCGAACTTCCTGCCGCGCGCGTTCCGCCGCCCGGTTTCGCTCGCCGAACAAAAACCGTACGAAGAACTCTACGCGATCGCGCGCAAGCAAGGCCAAACGCATGAAGAGGCGATCTTCTTCACGCTCCGCGCCGTGCTTGTGTCGCCGATGTTTCTCTTCCGCGCCGAAGCGCCGAACTATACCGGCGCGGAGCGGCCGGTCGATCAACACGCGCTCGCATCGCGAATCTCTTACTTCCTCTGGGGCAGCATGCCGGATGAGTTGCTCACCGATCTCGCGGCCACAGGACGATTGAGCGATCCGGAAGTATTGCAACAGATCACCAAACGCATGTTGCGCAGCGATCGTTCCCTGAGCTTCGCCGTTCGCTTCACCGATCAATGGCTTCACATCCGCGAGTTGAACGGCGAGAAAGCGCCCGACGCGAAGCTGTTCCCCGAATACGCGAAAGACGAAGAGTTGAGCGGCGACATCCGCAATCAGCCCTCGTTGTACTTCCGCGAGTTGTTGGTGCGCAATCGGCCCGTGCTCGATCTGATCGATTCGACGCACACCGTCGGATCATCGAACTTGGAGAAGCATTTCGGATTGAAGCTGCCGCTCGATCCGGGCCGGCGCAAGCAGCCGCAATGGACCGAACTTCCAAAAGACTCCAATCGCGGCGGCGTGCTGGGTATGCCGGCTGTGTTGGCGGTGTCTTCGTATCCGTATCGGACGAGTCCGGTGCTGCGCGGCGCTTGGGTGTTGGAAGCGATTCTCGGCACGCCGCCCCCGCCGCCTCCGCCAAATGTTCCATCCCTCGAAGAACCGCAGCCGGGTCACGCGAAAACGATCCGCGAAAGACTGGCGCGGCATCGGGAGAATCCAACTTGTGCCGGTTGTCACAGCCGGATCGACGGCATCGGATTCGCTCTCGATAACTACGATGCAATCGGCCGCTGGCGTAAGGAAGACGCCGGCAAACCGATCGACGCGAGCGGCGAGTTAAACGATGGCACGAAAATGACCGGGCCCGATGGATTGAAGCAAGTGCTGCTCAATCGCAAGGATTTGTTCGTTCGGCATCTGACCGCGAAGATGCTCGGGTATGCGCTCGGCCGCGGACTGACATTGAAAGATAGCTGCACAGTGGATGCAATCGCCGCCGAAGTGAAGCAGAATGGTTACAGCATGCATTCGCTGGTTTCGGGCATCGTACTCAGCCAGCCGTTCCGCATGCAGTCGCCGACTCCAGGAAAGGAAACCGTCAAACGATGATTTCGCGAAGAACATTACTCCGAGGCGCGGGCTGTTCGCTCGGCCTTCCGTGGCTGGAAGCGATGGCGGCCACTCCCGGCGCAAAGCCGCCGGTGCGCATGGCGTTTCTCTACATGCCGAATGGCGTGAACGTCGCCAACTGGTTTCCCAAGGAAAAGGGCCGAAACTTCGATCTGCCGAAGACGCTGACGCCGCTCGCTCCGTTGAAGGATCAGATTACGGTCTTCTCGAATTTGTGGAACGCGAACTCGAAGGGCGGCGACGGGCACTACGTCAAAGAGGCGGCGATTCTGACGTGCCAGACGATTCGCAAAACGCAGGGCACCGATATGGCCAACGGTGTTTCGGTCGATCAGTTCGCGGCCAAGACAGTGAAGAACGAAACGCCGCTGCCATCTTTGGAACTGGGCGTAACGCCGGTTGCGATCGGAGTCGATGCCGTTGTCGGTTACACGCGGGTTTATGGCTCGCACATCGCATGGAGCGATCCGGCGACGCCGTTGGCGCGCGAGTTGAATCCGCGTTCGGTGTTCGAACGGCTCTATCGCGCGGCGAGCGGTCAGCAAGCCGATGCCGCGAAGCTCGACACGCTCCTGCTGGACCGCGTGCTTGGCGATGCGAAGCGGTTGCGCGCGCAGCTTGGCGTGGCCGATCAGATTCGTATCGACGAGTATCTGTCGCTGATGCGGCAGTTGGAAGAGCGCGTGAAGCGCGCGTCGGCGGGGCAACAGCGAACCTGGAAAGCGCGCGCGCCGATCGATATGAAAGATGCGCCGGCCGATCGTCCTTCCGATCACGCCGAGCACTGCCGGTTGATGCTCGACATGATGGCGTTGGCGTTCCAGACCGATACGACGCGCGTGTCGACGCTGATGTTCGGCAATTCGGTTTCAAACGTGAGTTTCCGTTGGCTGGAAGGCGTGAGCGCGGGACATCACGATGTTTCGCATCATCAGAACGAGGCCGACAAACTGCGGCAGTATCAGTTGATCAACGAATGGCACGTCGGGCAGTTCGCGTACTTGTTGAATCGCTTGAAGTCGATGCAAGAAGGCGAGTCGACGGTGCTCGACAACTCGATGGTGCTGTTTGCTTCGGCGCTTTGCGATGGCAATAAGCACGATCCGCACAAGCTGCCGCTGGTGTTGGGCGGCTGCGGCGGCGGACGGATCGATAGCGGCCAACATCTGGTTTACGGCGAAGACTCGCCGCTGTCGAACCTTTACGTTTCGATGCTCGACGCGTTTGGCGCGCCGGTCGAACGCTTCGCCGATTCGACCGGGCCCGCTGCCGGCGTCCTGAAAGGCTAACGCGATGCGGCGGCTTTTTGCGGTCTTTGCGGTGTCGGCGTTCGGCGGCGATTTCAGCGGGATTTGGGCGGGGCAGATTGCGTCGACTCGCGCCGGCATCGACCCGCAAGAAGTTGCGATTCAGATCGTGCAGACGGGCGCAAAGATCAGCGGAAAGTTGTACGGCGACTACGCGAGCAGTCCGATTATCGAAGGGACGATTTCGGGGAATCTGATCACGTTCTTTGTGAAGGCGGCCGAGCAATCGGGCAATGAGATTAACGATACGCGCATCCGGTTTACGGGTTCGCTGCAGGGCGGGGAGCTCGAATTGACGCGTGAGCGAGAATCGGCCACGCGCGCCGGAAGCGGCGCGGGCGCGGCGATTCGGCCGGGATCGAAACAGACGTTTAAGTTGAGGAAGTTATGACACGGCGAACTATGCTTTCTTCGGCGCTGCTTGCGGCCGCTCCGGCGCGGTATCGAGCGGTGATCATCGGTCACACCGGCGCGGGCAATTACGGGCACGATTGGGACACGTCATTCGCGGGGTTTCCGAACATTGAAGTGTTGGCCGTCGCCGATCCCGTTGAAGCCGGGCGCGTGAAGGCACAGGCGCGGAGCAAGGCGGCGCGAGCGTACACGGACTATCGTGAGATGATCGCGAAGGAGAAGCCGAACCTAGTCGCGATCTGTCCGCGGTCGCTCGGCGAACGGTTGGAGATGTTTCGTGCTGCGGCGAACGCGGGCGCGCATATCGTCATGGAGAAACCGTTCGCGAAGGATCTGCGCGAGGCCGATGAGATGGTGGCGCTGGCGGAGAAGAATCGGATCAAGGTGCAGGTCGGCCACACGGCGCGGCCGACGCCGTTTACGCTGCGCGTGAAAAAGTTGCTCGATGAGGGGCACATCGGCGTGTTAATGGAGATGCGCGCGCGCGGCAAAGAGGATCGACGCGCGGGCGGCGAGGACATGATGGTTCTCGGCACGCATCTGTTCGACCTGATGCGCTACTTCGCGGGCGACCCGCAATGGGCCACCGGGCACGTGACTTCGAAAGGCCACGACATCACAAAAACCGACGCACGGCAAGCGACCGAGCCGTTGGGCGCGATCGCGGGTGATGAGATCGCGGCGACGTATTTTTTCCGGAACAACGTGCATGGCTACTTCGCCTCCCGGCCGAGCGATGCGACGACTGGCGACCGGTTCGGGATTACCCTGCACGGCAGCAAAGGTTCGATTTTCGTGCCGACGACATCGGTGCCGGGCGGGCCTCCGAACGTGTTGCTTTCGCGGAGTTGGGCGAGCGGCGAGTGGAAGCAGGTGCCGCGCGCGCAGGAGGATCCGTCGGTTCAACGGAGTTCGGCGAACACGATAATGGTGGCGGATTTGCTGGATGCGGTTGCGTCGGGGCGGGAGCCGGTCTGCAATCATCGCGACGGGCGATGGACGATCGAGATGACACTGGCGGTCTATGAGTCGCACTTGCGCGGCGGGGTGCGGGTGGCGTTCCCGATGGTCGAGCGGCGGCATCCCTTAGAGGCGTAGAGTTCAGAACTGGGTATCGAAGCTCGCCCCGATGCCGTTAGTTCTTACGCTTGAGGGCGATCTCGGTGATCCGAGACGTATTAACGCGTTTGCCGTCGATCGGGAAACTTAGGCGCATGCCCGGCGCCAAGTAGCCTTCACGGAAGAGTCCGGTGACGTAGCTTGCGCCTACCCCTTGGAGAGTTACCGGCTCGGGACAATAGTCGGGGTGGCCCCAGATGGTAGCGCCGCCGTCGGCTTGGGGAATGACCGTGTACGCCGTATTCTTCGTCCGCACTTCGAGGATTGTCCCCGGGCGAAGCTGGCTGAATTCGATGCCGCCCTCGGCATCGACGTTGAGGAACACACCGCTCACGATTCCGCTAGGCGGGGCGTCGGGCGACCGGAATACGCCGGAGTCATTCATGGTCTCTTCTATTAGTATAGACCCAAACGCAATGAAAAAGTTACACTCTTATGTCGTGATCGACTTTGCCATAGTTTTGGTCGCCGGCGGGATGCTGCTGATCGCGCTCGAGTTCTGCCGTCCGGGCTGGGTCTGGCCGGGTGTGTTGGGCGGAGTGGCGGTCGTCCATGGCGGTAGTTCGATGCCGCTATTGCCGTTGGCCGCGCTGCTGGCGAGCGCGGGAATTTCGATGGCGGCGGGATGGCTGGGATGGCCGAGATGGACTGCGGCGATGGCCGGCATAGCGGCGGTTGGAACGGCCGCGCAGTTTGAGGCGGGCTGGGTGAGCGCGGCGTTTTGCGCGTTGCCGGCGCCGGCGCTCTATTGGTTGTTGACGGCGGCGGCGAAGGCCGCCGCTAATAAAACAATTGTAGGCTGAGATGTTTCGGTATACTATTGTGAACTAAGGACGAATCATGCCCCGCAATGAAGATGGCGAGATGGAACTTGTGCTCGGCGACCGGCAGTTGCTGAGCGTCTTGTTTGTGCTGGTCGTGCTGCTCGGCGTGTTTTTCACGATGGGCTATATCGTCGGACGGAACAATCCGAGCGAGGATAAAGTGCGCGTCCTGGCATCGAGACAGAACGCGGGCGGAACGAAGCTTCCGCCGACTACGGTGGATCCTCCAAGCGGCGCGCCGACGTCGAAGCCGAGCCCGACCACCGTGACGCCGGAGGTGAAGCCGCCGGTGCAAGTGGCTAAGGCCGATCCGCCGAAGCCGGAGCCGGCGAAGCCCGAACCTGCGACAAAGGAAGAGCCGAAAAAGCAAGAGGAACCGAAGAAGCAGCCGGACCCGCCGAAGGCCGCTCCGCCGCCCGTATCGGCGGGCGGAGTGTTCACCGAGGCCCCGCCTTCCGGAATGTATCTGCAGGTTTCGGCGACCGACCGGCCCGGGGCTACGGGCATGGCGGAGGCGTATCGCAAGCAGGGGCTGAACGCCTACATCACGCCGAGCTCTTCGCCGACGCTGTTCCGCGTCATCATCGGTCCGCTGCCGAACAACGACGCGGTCGCCGATACGAAGGCGAAGTTGAAAAAACTCGGCGTCGAAGGCTCCATCCTGCGAAAATACTAGGGTGAGCGAACTGGTTCAAATCGGCCTTGCGCGGCCCCGGCTTCCGGAGTGGCTGAGCAAGGCCGATACTCATTTTGAGTCCGTGCTTTCGCTGAAGCGCGAGTTAAGGCAGAGGCGATTGCACACGGTCTGCGAGTCGGCGCGTTGCCCGAATATGCATGAGTGTTTTCATCGCGGTGCGGCGACGTTCATGATCCTGGGTAACTTGTGCACGCGCGGGTGCGGGTTCTGTTCGGTGCCGAAGGGGTCGCCGGCGAAGAAGGAGTTCACGCTGGATGCGCTGGAGCCGGCGCATGTCGGCGATATGGCGCGGCAAATGGATTTGCGGTACGTCGTTCTGACGAGTGTCAATCGCGACGACTTGGCCGGCGGCGGCTCGGCGCATTGGGCCGAGACGGTGCGGGAGGTTCGGCGGGCGCTGCCGGCGGCGAAGATCGAAGTGCTGACGCCGGATTTTTGCGGCGATATGGATGCCGTCGCGCGGGTGCTGGACTCGGGGCCGGATGTGTTTAATCACAATATGGAAACGGTGTCGAGGCTGTATCGGCGGGTCCGGCCGCAGGCGGACTACCGGCAGTCTCTCGACGTGCTGGCGTTCGCGCGGCGGTACCGGCCGGACGTGCTGACAAAGTCGGGGTTAATGGTGGGGCTGGGCGAGGGCGTTTCGGAAGTGGAGCAACTGCTGCGTGATTTGCGGGGATCCGATGTGCATGTGGCGACGATCGGGCAGTATTTGCAGCCGACGCGGCGAAATCTCGCGGTTGAGGAGTACGTCACGCCGGAGAAGTTTGAGGCCTATCGCGCGTTCGGGATGTCGGTGGGATTTCAGATGGTGTTTAGCGGGCCGTTCGTGCGGTCGAGTTACATGGCGGATTTGGTGAATGAGCAGGCGACGGGTGCATGCTGATCCGGCTGCTGCTGGCGGCGTTTTCCGGCGTGATGATGGTGTTGCTTTTTCCGCCGTATGGGTTCGCGCTGCTTGCGCCGGTCGCCTTAACGCCGCTGATTGTCGCGCTGGGTGGTGAGTTTCGGCCGCGCGCGCGATT
Organism: Acidobacteriota bacterium; assembly: GCA_016871055.1. Classification (GTDB taxonomy): domain Bacteria; phylum Acidobacteriota; class Terriglobia; order Bryobacterales; family Bryobacteraceae. The sequence goes on along the minus strand of VFZW01000095.1, from coordinate 8,185 downwards.
CTTACTTGGCTATGTGGCTGGCGTGGTTTTTTGGGCGGGTGTTTGTTGGTGGATTGCTCCCGTGCTGGCTGTACATGGCGCGATGGGCGGGTTCGGGGGATGGGGATCGTTCGCGCTGTTTTGTATCTTGAAGGCCATTCACTATGGCGTGTTTGCGTTGGCGGCGGGCGTGTTGGTGCGGCACTGGTTTGGTCCGCCGGCGATCGCGCTCTTGTGGGCCGTGCTGGAACGTACGCAGGAGCCGCTGACTTTGTTCGGGTGGTTGATGCTGGGCGATGCGGCTATCGACATGCAAGCGCCGTTGCGGTTGGCGCCGTTCACTGGCGTGCATGGGCTTTCGTTTTTGTTCATGGTGACGGCGGGATCGTTCGCGGCGGTGTTGTTGCGCCAACCGCGGCAGCGCGCGCTGTGGCTGCTGCTGACGGTTGTGCCGATGGCGCTGCCCGAGTTGCCGCGCGAACGGGCGAGTGCGCACGCGGCGCTCGTACAGCCGAATTTCGATCCGCTCGTGGACTGGAACGCCGATACGTATCTGGCGGCGAAACAGACGATGCAGGCCGAGACGATGCGGGCGCTGCGTGAAGGACCCGTGGAGATGGTGGTGTGGCCGGAGACGCCGGGGCCGATTTATTATGAAGTCGACCGGGATTTGCAGACCCGGGTGCGGGAAGTGATCACGGCGGCGGGCGCACCGGTAATTCTCGGGGCGATTTGGCGAGGCGGCGGGATCGAACCACGAAACTCGGCGCAACTGGTCCCTCGCGGCGCGGGAGAGGCCGTTCGCTACGACAAGATGTTTCTCGTTCCGTTCGGCGAGTACGTGCCGTCGCTGTTCAGTTTCGTCAATCAGGTGACGGATGAGGCGGGCGCGTATCGGCCGGGCGAGCGGTTAGTGTTGATGCCGATTCAAGGCCGTTCGGCGGGGACGTTCATTTGTTACGAAGCTGCGGTCGGGCCGCATGTGCGTGCGTTTGCGAAGGCGGGCGCGGAGGTGTTCGTCAACATCTCTAATGACGGATATTTCTTTCGCACGCAGGCGCGGGATCAGCATTTGCAACTGGCGCGGATGAGGGCGGTGGAGAACCGGCGATGGCTGCTGCGGTCGACCAATAACGGCATCACGGTGTCGATCGATCCGGCGGGAACGGTGCGGGAGCAGATTGCCGGTTTTTCGGTGAGTTCGCTGCGCGCGGGGTATGGGTATGTCAGCGCGCAGACCGTGTTTACAGCTTACGGCGACTGGTTCTTATGGCTTGGCGCACTGATTGTGGCGGCTGGGCTGGTGGCCTCGCAATGGCCGAACTATGTGAAGCCCCGGGTGTCTGGCTAAACATGCTGGTCGACGAGGGTCGAATTGCCGTCGGGGTCGACGGCGACGAAACTCGCGGGGCCGGTGGTGTTTTCGTCAGCCTCGCTGGCGAAAGTGACGCCTTGCGCCTTGAGCTGGCGCTGTAGTTCGCGGACGTCGGTGAACGTTTCCAGCTTCTTGGCATTGCTGTCCCAGCCGGGGTTGAAGGTCAGGATGTTCTTGTCGAACATGCCTTGGAGGAGGCCGATGACGTGGTCGCCGTTCTTCATGATGAGCCAGTTGTTTTCGGGTTCGCCCATCATCGACTGGAAGCCGAACTTTTCATAGAAGGCTTTTGAGGCCTTAATGTCCTTAACCGCGAGGCTGATTGAGAACGCGCCGAGTTGCATATGCGGCGCAGTCTACCATAAGGCGCCGGCGCGTATTTCGGTGGCCAACGGCGCTTAGGAGAACGCCATGCCGGCCGGTTCGCCGGAGTTCGCGGCGGACTTGGTGTATGATAGTGTCTTACGGTTTGCGCCGGCAACCGTGATGCGCGGACGGGGAATGATCCGCGATTCACCGATCGACCAAGTTGCCGGCAATTCTAACGCTCCAGCGACAAAGGGCCGATAAGTAGGAAGGAGCCGGCTTCGGTTCTGGCATGCGTTCGGTTTACATCGCAATCACACTCGCATCGCTTGCGCACGCGCTGTATCCGCGCGTGCGGATCTCCCAATACGTCCACACAAATTGGAATAGTTCGCACGGGCTTGTGAGCACGAGCGCTACACGAGTCGTTCAAGGGCAAGACGGCTACATTTGGGTGGGAACCCGGCAAGGTGTGAGCCGGTTTGACGGGATCCGGTTCACCAACTTCGTGCCGGGTGACAAGTCGGGGCTTGGCGTACGTACGGTCCGGTGGATGCATGCGTCGAGAGAGGGGCCGTTGTGGGTGGCTGGCGATGACGGGCTGGCGCGCTACGGCAATGGCAAGTGGAAAACGTACGCGGAGGCGGAGGGATTGTTGGGCAGCCAGGCTACCTCGATCGCCGAGACACCGGCGGGGCTGTGGGTAGGAACCGCCAGAGGGGTATTCCGATTGGATGGCGCACGGCTGGTTCCGTTTGAGAAAAACGCGGAACTGCCAAGCCGGGTCGTCAATCAACTGGCCGGTGGCCACGACGGCGCTCTGTGGATTGGGACGCAGGAGGGCCTGGTTCGATATGACGGGCAGCTGACGGTTTTCACCAAAAGCGCCGGCCTGCCGGACAATCGCATTTCCGCGCTGCATGTCGACCGGATGGGCCGGGTTTGGATCGGAACGCAGGAACCGGGCATGGCGCTGTACTCCGGACAGGCGATCGAACGGCTGGCGGTTGAAACTTGGGGAGAGCGTGTTCGGCACGCACGGGCGCCACATTCGATCACCGACGATGCGGACGGCAATGTGTGGATTGCCATGAATACGGGCGGGCTGATCCGATATCGCCAGGGGACGGCCGAGACGTATGGCTCGACCGAGGGGCTGCCGAGCGATGAGACCTATCACGTGTCAATCGATCACGAGGGCAGCCTGTGGCTGGCGATGACGGGCATGGGAGGAGTATCGCGATTTCGGGGTGGAGTCGCTACGGTCTTTGGACGGCCCGAAGGACTGCCCGTGGAGACGGTGAGCGATGTTGTCGAAGCTCCAGACGGCGCGATTTGGGCGGCGACGACCACCAGTGGCGTTTCGATCCTGCGTAACGGCACGGTTGTACCCGGGCCGGCGGAGGTGGCGCGGTTGCGGACAATGATTCTCTATCGCGCCAGGGACGGGGCAATCTGGACCGGGCTTGATGGAGGGCGGATCGCGGTCACGCGTGGTGGGAAGACCGAGATTGTCCAGGCGGCCGAACCGGGCCGGTTCTATGTCAGCGCCGTCGGCGAAGACATGGCCGGGGAGTTGTATGTCGCCTATAGTCCCAGCGGGCTAGCGCGATTCCGGGGCGGCCGGATGACAAGGATCGAATTACCGCCGCACCTGGCAAACACGATCCGGCAGATCGAGCCGCTGCCGGGCGGCGGGCTAATGGTGGCGATGCAGGGTCACGGCATCCTGGCGGTATCGCAAAGCGGCGCACGGCTATTGTGGGCGCATCGAGATATCACCTCCATGCGGCGCGATAGCGGTCAAGCTTTGTGGATAGCGACCGGCGGAGACGGTTTATATCACTGGAATTCGGAGCGAGTCACGCACTGGCCGGCCCGGCTCGCGCTGGAAGACGGGTTGCTGCACGATCTGGCGCTCGATCGAGACGGGCGAGTGTGGCTGCATGGTGGCGGCGATCGCTGTGCTCGAACGGCGACAGTTGTGGGACTGGCAGTTCTCCAAGAGAGAGCCGCTGCGGCCGGTACTGGTGGCGCGCGCCGAAGGGCTGCGGTCGCCCGAGCGAATTTCGGGCCGAATGATGGTGGATAGCAAGGGATATGTTTGGGCGTCGACGCTGATGGGCGTGGCGCGTTTGGATCCGAAGCGTTTGTCGGTGAATCAAGCGGCGCCGAGGGTCGTTATCGAACAGGTTGATGATGGGACCGGATTCCGGCCGGTGTCGGGAGCGTTTCCGGCTCATGACGGCGCCCGCGTCGGATTCCAGTTCACGGCGTTGAGCATGGCCTCCCCGGAGCGAAACCGGTTCCGCTACCGGCTGGTGGGATTCGACGACCGATGGGTGGAGGCTGGTACGGGAAGGGAGGCCGTGTTCACGAACATAGGGCCCGGGTCGTATCGCTTCCAGGTGCAGGCCTCGAATAACGCTGGGGTGTGGAATGAGGCCGGCGCGACGGTGGATCTGGCCGTTCCGGCGAGGTTGCACGAACGAGGATGGTTTCGCTTGCTGCTCCTGGCGGTGGCGGCAATGGCAGGCTGGGGCGTTTATCGTTGGCGGACCATCGTGCTCTGGCGGAGGAATCGCGAGCTGGCCCGCCATGTCGAACAGCGGACCGCCGAACTGGCCGAGGCCAAGGACGCAGCCGAAGATGCGGCACGAGCCAAGAGCGAATTCCTGGCTAACATGAGTCACGAGATCCGGACGCCCATGAACGCTGTCACGGGTATGGCGGAATTGTTGCAGGGGATGGATCTGCCAGAGGCGGCGCGAGACTGCGTCGCGACGATTCGTTTATCGAGCGAATCGTTGCTGACGATTATCAACGACATTTTGGATCTGTCGAAAATCGAATCGGGCAAAATGCAACTGGAAGAGATTCCGTTAGATCTTGGCAATTGTGTGAACGACACGCTACGGCTGGTGCGCTTGGCCGCCGAGCGCAAGGGATTGGCGCTGACGGCGGCGATCGACGTGGGTTTGCCGCGTTGGGTGCGGGGCGATTCGGTGCGGCTGCGTCAGGTCCTGCTCAATCTGGTGAGTAACGCGGTGAAATTCACGCATGCGGGATCGGTGTCGGTGACGGTTGGCCCCGAGTTACGGGACGGTGTGCGTTTCGTACGGTTCTCGGTGACCGACACCGGAATCGGCATTTCGGCGCGGAGTTTGGGTGCGCTTTTCCAGAGCTTCAGCCAAATCGACGCATCGAAGACGCGGCAGTATGGCGGTACCGGGCTTGGGCTTGTGATCTGCCGGAGATTGGTTGAATTAATGGGTGGATCAATTTGGGTAGAGAGCGCGGCGGGACGAGGATCGACGTTCTCGTTTGTGATTCCGGAGCGAGCGGCGTCGTTGGTCAACCTGGTGGCGAGCGTTCCTGTTCAGACTGGGACGGCGGCCAACAAAGCAGCTCTTCGCGTACTCGTTGCGGAAGATAACCTCGTCAATCAGAAGGTGGCGGGGATGATCCTGGAAAAACTGTGGCATCTCGCGACGATGGCGGGCAACGGGGTGGTGGCGCTACGGTTGCTCGAAAGAGAACCTTTCGACGTCGTGCTGATGGATCTGCAGATGCCAGAAATGGACGGAATCGAAGCGGCGCGGCGGATCCGAAGCGAATACGGAAACTCCGGTCCATGGATGATCGCGCTCACGGCAAACGCCTTCGCGGAAGACCGTTGGAGGGCGATCGAGGCCGAGATGGACGATTTCGTCACCAAACCGCTGAGCATTGCCGCGCTGGAGGCTGCGCTGGAGCGTGTTCGGGCGACCGTTTCGACTGGTTGATTGAACACCCACGCGGTCAAATTTTGGTGGCGCGGCTACAGGCCGCAGTCTGCGCGGAGGACCCGAAATGGCCGGTCGCACGACCTGAGCCGGGAACATTCACCGCATTCTAAGTACTGGATGTTTACTGCTTCGGTTTGCCCTGTTCCGGTTCCGCGTTCTTTCGCCGAAACAAACGAGGGAACCCTCGAACGGTCCGGCGCATCCATCTGGGGTCTTGCGGCTTCTGCTGCTGCTGAACGTCGGGTGCGGGCGTTTGGACCGGAGTTGGCGGAGGTGCGGGTGCGACCGGAGGTGTTTTCGATTCCGAGGGCGGTGGGGGAACCGGACTCGCCTCAATGCGAGGCAGAGGCGGCGCTGGCGGAGGTTCGGGATCGGCGTTAACGATTCGGGTCGCCGAAAACGGTCTTGGCGCCGGTGGCTCGACCCTGGCCGGGGGCCGGCGTGGCGAAGCCGGGGGCGGGCGTGGCGCAGCCACGGTAGCGGGTGGCGCAACGGCCGGCGGCGGCTCGATCGGTGCGGCGGCCGGCATCACGAGTGCGCCAGGAGGTGGTAGCGGCGCGGCGGGCGGGTTCAGTTCCAGGGTCTCGAATCGGGGCTCGTAACTGGGGATCCACGGCGGTAGTGCGAACGCGGACAGAACCAAAATGGTGGTTCCGCACATAACGGCACCGAATTTCAGTCGGGCGTTCCACCGTTTTGGCGGAACGGGGGGGACCATCCAGGCCGATGGCAGCGCGGCAATGGCGGCTCGGAATTCAGCGGCGGATTGATACCGAAGCGCCGGGTCTTTTTGCAGCGCCCTGGCCAGCACCTGGTTGACGGCGGGAGGCAGAAATCGCGCGTATGAAGACGGCGGTGGCGGCGTCAGTTCGACTTGAGCACGCATGATCGCGAACTGTTCGGCGCCGTCGAAAGGCCGGCGGCCGGTTAGCATTTCGTAGAAGACGATGGCGGTGGAATAGAGGTCGCTGCGGTCGTCGATCGGTCCGGCTGCGCGGACCTGTTCCGGTGACATGTAATAAACGGTTCCGACTGCGATGCCAGGGAGCGTCTTCGATGGATCGCTCTGCTGGCGCGTCAAACCGAAGTCGGTGAGTTTTACCTGTCCATCTTTGCCAATGAGGATGTTGCCCGGTTTCACGTCGCGATGAATGACGCCCTTTGAATGCGCGTATCCAAGCGCCTGGAGGACCTGATCGATGATCCGCATCGTCTCGATCGGAGCCGGCAGCGTACGCCCGAAAGCGCATCGCCGTCGACTTGCTCCATCACCATGATCAGCGTGCGGCCCTCGCAGAATGCCGTGCGGACCTGGGCGATGTTGGGGTGCTCGGGCCTGGCTTGCACCTGAATTTCGTGCAGGAAACGCTCCCCCTGTTCAAGGTCGTGGCTGACATCGTCCGTTAGAACCTTCATAGCCTCAAGGCGGCCAGTGACTCCGTTCACCACTTGGTAGACAACACCCATGGCTCCTTCGCCGATCACGCCGGTGACGCGGTAGGGGCCGACGGAGTCGCCTGGGGAGAATCTCATGGGATCTGGGCGATACTACGAGAAGCGGACAGGATGAGGAATGCCGAGATTAGAACGACGGCTCCGAAGGCCGCGACCATCAAAATCGGCAGTAGGCGGAGGCTTTCGCTTGCCGGTGGGGGAGGCAACGGCGCCGAGACAGGTGTAGCCGCGACGACGGGGACCGATTGGGGCGGTAACTGTTGACCGACGCTCGCCGGATCGAGAATCGCGCCGTAAAAATCGCGAGCCGAAGCGTAGCGATCAGCCGGGTTCTTAGCCAGTGCTTTCAAAATCACCGCGTCAAGCAGACTATTCAGTTTGGGGTTGAGAAGGCTTGGCGGCACCGGCGGCTCGATCACATGCGCCATCATGATCTGGTATTCGCCGACAGGCGTGAAGGGAGTCCGGCCCGTGACAAGCGCATAGAAGAGGCATCCGATCGAATACACATCGACGCGCGGGTCCATCGAAGTCAAGCCCTTGAAGACCTCAGGGGCGGTATAGTGAACATCGCCAACGAGCACGTCGGCGCGGGTCAGGTTGGCGTCGCCGGCCGCCTTTGCGGCCGCGAAACCGGAGAGCTTGACTAGATTCTCCGGCGTGATCAGGACGTTGGCCGGCGAGATCTCGCGATGAACGACGCCGGCTGCGTGCGCGGCGTCGGCAGCGGCTATGACCTGCAGAATCGTTCGCGCGGCCTCGTCGATTTCCATAGGGCCGAGTTCCAGGCGATCCTTCAGCGTCACGGCCTCGATCGACTCCATCGAGAGCGCCAGGCAGCCACCGATTTCAACAGCACCGTAAAACGTCACGATGTTCTGATGTTGCAAATTTGCAAGAATTCGAATTTCTCGATGGAAGCGGGCCGAACGCTCTGGATCGGCGCGGATGGCGTCCGGCAGGATTTGCAGAAGTTCAATTCGTTGCGTGGATTTGTTGCGGGCGCGGTAAGAGATGCGTTTACTGGAGCTATAAACGTAGTCCAGAATTTCGTATCCATCGACGGTGCTACCGATGACGAGTGACAAGGGAGCTTCCTCAGTTCTTAATCGGCGGCGAGGCCGAAACGCTTTAGGGTCCGTCCTAAGTTCGGCTAGGGTTGGTACCTGAGTCGAGTGAGTACTAGCCAAACACATTTGAAATGTTGAAACCATCGGTCGTCTGTCGGATGATCTTGTTGTCAAGACGAGAACAGGAGACTGGCGACCGATGGAAACATTCA
>VFZW01000094.1 GCA_016871055.1 Acidobacteriota bacterium | reverse complement strand
TGATGGCCGATATGTCGACATGAAACAGGATCGCGCCGCGTTGCGGCAGTTGCGTCAGAAGCTCGTCTATTGAAGGATCACTCCCGAGCCGCCACATTCGCGCGATTCCGTAGATGCCTCCGCCCGCCACGACGAGCGCAGCCGTCAACATCCACGGGTTGCCGCTGATTCTCACTGCCTAACCAGTCTACGCCAAGACCGGTTCGCCCACGCGCGATGCCTTCCACAACGCGATGTAAGGAGCCAGGTCCTTCATCATCGTGCGCCATTGTTCGAAGGTCAACGATTGCGCGCCATCGCTCCACGCCTTCTCCGGGCACGGGTGGGTTTCGACGATGATGCCGTCGGCGCCGATCGCGACCGCGGCGCGGGCCAATGGCGGCACCAGCTTGCGATTGCCAACCGCGTGCGACGGATCGATGACCACGGGCAGGTGCGTCAACTCGTTCAGCACCGGCACGGCCGAAATATCGCACGTGTTGCGCGTTTCGGTTTCAAACGTCCGGATGCCGCGCTCGCACAGCATCACGTTCGGATTACCGTGCGCGACGATGTACTCGGCCGACATCAGCAATTCCTTGATCGTAGACGACAACCCGCGCTTCAGCATGATCGGCCGGCCGCAGCGGCCCAAGCTCTTGAGCAGCGCGAAGTTCTGCATGTTTCGCGCCCCGATCTGCAATACGTCGGCGTACTCGGCGACGAGATCGACGTCTTTATCGGCCATTACTTCGGTGATGATCGCCAGGCCCGTTATTTCGCGCGCCTTGGCTAGCAACTTGAGGCCTTCCGCTTCAAGTCCCTGAAAATCGTAGGGCGAAGTTCGGGGCTTAAACGCGCCGCCGCGCAACACCGTGCCGCCGGCCGCCGCGACCGTTTCGGCGCACTCGATGATCTGCTTCTCGCTTTCGACCGAGCAAGGCCCGGCCATCACGACAAACTCATCGCCACCGATATCGACCGTACCCGTGTGCGTCCGCAGCGAGATCACCGTCTTCGACTTCTTGAACTCTTTCGAAACGAACTTGTACGGCGCCGAGATGCGCACGGCCTTTTCGACCTGCGGCATGGCCTCCAGAGACTCGAGGTGATTGGTGGTATCGCCCGTGCCGACCGCGCCGATCACAACGCGTTCCTCTCCTTCGATGGCGTGAATCTTGTAGCCAAACTCGCTAATCCGTTGGCAAACGGCATCGACTTCCTGCTTGGTGCTGTGGAGTTTCATTGAGATGATCATCTGTTTCTTCTGCCTCGAAAGAGCGACTGCCAAAAATCGCAATACCCACTCCTTCGAGTGGGTTGGTTAAGATTGCGGCTTACCCTGTTGTTTCCCACTCAGTACGCAGGGGAGCGCCACCAGAATCGGTAGGCGAAGGTGTGGGCCGGATAACGCATGAATTTACAGTCTAGCGCGGACCCGACGCAAATGCAAGAGTTTTCGTAAAAAACACTGTTCGCTAGTGGGATGGTGAAATCCCTTCTGTTACAGGCGAGTCTGCAAAATTACACCTCTTAGAGGTGTATGTTCTCACGGAAACGGATAGTAACGCTCGAGAGCGCGCAACACCGCGTCCCCGCCGTCGGCTTCGAAATAGGCGCGATCCATCGCCGACGCATCGCCCACCCGCATCGCGGCGTTGTGGCGTTCGATTTCACGTGGGACGTCGCCCGTAAAAAAGATCTTCGCCGTGGTTGTAAAAGAACGAAACAGGCCCGCCGTTATCAACCAGCGCGCCATAACGCCACAACAAGTAAAAGACCCGATCCGGCTCGGAAAGCGAGGATAGTCCTCCGCTCACGACCGCGTCGATCGCGCGTTCTGCAATCGCCTGCAACCGATCGAAGTCTACGGCAGCTTCGTCTCGCCCATCAGCCATTTGTCGACTCCGCGCGCCGCTTTGCGGCCTTCGGCTATCGCCCAGACCACCAGGGATTGCCCGCGCCGCATATCGCCCGCGGCGAAGACGCCGTCAACCGACGACATATAGTCATCGTTGGTCTTGACGTTGCCGCGCGCGTCGAGGTCGACGCCGAGACTTTCGATCATGCCGTTCTTCACCGGGCCGGTAAAGCCCATCGCCAGCAGCACCAGATCCGCGTCGAAGAGCTGTTCGGAACCCGGCACTTCTTCAAACTTCGGCGCCGGACCGACGCGTACCGTGCGCAGCGCCTTCACGTTGCCGTTGCCGTCGCCGATGAACTCCTTCGTGGCGATCGCGAACTCGCGCACGCCGCCTTCTTCGTGGCTGCTCTCCTGCCGCAACATCAGCGGCCATTGCGGCCAGGGCGTCGACGCGCTGCGCTCGTCGGGCGGCCTCTGCATCAGCTCGAACTGATGCACGCTCTTGGCTTTGTGACGGTGCGAAGTGCCGAGGCAGTCCGCGCCGGTGTCGCCGCCGCCGATGATGACGACGTTTTTGCCGGTGGCCATGATCTGCCCCGGAACGTCGTCGCCCGCAACGCGTTTGTTCTGCTGCGGCAAGAACTCCATCGCGAAACGGATACCCTTCAAATCGCGGCCGGGGATCGGCAGATCGCGGCCTTGTTCGGCGCCGCCCGTCAGCATGACGGCATCGAAGCTATTGCGCAACTCCTCAACAGGCACATCGACGCCGATATGCGCGTTGACCACAAACTCGACGCCCTCGGCTTTCATCTGCTCGACACGGCGGTCGATGTGATGCTTCTCCATCTTGAAGTCCGGAATGCCGTAGCGCAGCAAGCCGCCGATGCGATCGGCTTTTTCATACAAAGTTACCGAATGGCCCGCGCGGTTTAACTGCTGCGCGGCGGCCATGCCGGCCGGACCGCTACCGACGATCGCGACACGCTTGCCGGTGCGCACCGGCGGCGGCTCAGGTCTGATCCATCCTTGTTCCCAGGCATAGTCGATGACCGAGCGCTCGATCAACTTGATCGCGACGGCTGGCTCATTGATGCCGAGAACGCACGCCGCTTCGCAAGGCGCAGGGCAGATGCGGCCGGTGAATTCAGGAAAGTTGTTCGTGGAATGCAACACCCGAATGGCATCGCGCCAGCGGTCGCGATACGCAAAGTCGTTCCAATCGGGAATGATGTTGTTCAGCGGACAACCGGTATGGCAGAACGGAATGCCGCAGTCCATGCAGCGCGCACCCTGCGTACGAACCTTTTCGTAGGAGAACGGCTGATAGATCTCGAACCAATCCTGCACGCGCTCTTCGACGGGGCGCCGTGTGGGCACCTCGCGCGTGTGCTCCATGAATCCGGTTACTTTACCCATTGGCCACCTGCTCTCTCTGCATCGTCACGCCGGCGAGCGGCGCCTGATACTGTTGCGCGCTCTTGGCCACGCCCAGCACGCGCTTGTACTCGTGCGGGAAGACCTTGACGAACTTCGTCACCATGTCGCCCCAGTTTTCGAGAATCCACTTGCCGCGCGGGCTGCCTGTAAACTGCACGTGCCGGTCGATCAGATTGCGCACGGCCGCGATGTCGTTCGACTGTTCGAGCGGCTCCAGATCCACGCCCGCCTTGTTGCAGCGGTTCGCGCAAAATTCGCCCGTTTCGTCCAGCACGTATGCGATGCCGCCGCTCATACCCGCGGCGAAGTTCTTTCCGGTCTCGCCCAGGATGATCGCCAGGCCGTTGGTCATGTACTCGCAACCGTGATCGCCGACGCCTTCGACCACCGCCGTCGCGCCCGAGTTGCGCACGCAGAACCTTTCGCCGGCCATGCCGTTGAAAAACGCCTCGCCGCTGGTTGCGCCGTAGAGCACGACGTTGCCGATGAGGATGTTCTTCTCCGGAATGAACGCCGCGGTCTTCGGCGGATAGACCACCACCCGGCCGCCGCTCAGGCCCTTGCCTACGTAGTCGTTGGCGTCGCCTTCGAGTTCGAGCGACACACCCTTGGCCAGGAATGCGCCGAAACTCTGGCCTGCCGAACCAGTGAATTTCACCTGGATCGTATCGTCGGGCAGTCCAGCCGCGCCGTGCTTCTTGGCGATCTCGCCGGACAGCATCGCACCCACCGTTCGATTCGTATTGCGAATAGCGAGTTTGAAATCGATCGGCGTCTTCGATTCGATCGCGTCTTTCGACATCTTGATCAACGTGTAATCGAGCGCGTCCTCCAAGCCGTGATCTTGTCCGATCGTGCAGCGCCGGCCCACACGCTTCGGCACCGGCGGATCGAACAGCAGCATCGACAGGTCGATGCCCTTCGCCTTCCAGTGGTCCTGCACATCGCGCGTAGTCAGCATCTCGACGCGGCCGACCATTTCGTCGAACGTGCGGAAGCCAAGCTGCGCCATCAGTTCGCGAACCTCTTCGGCGATGAAGAAGAAGAAGTTGATCGCGTGTTCCGGCGTGCCGGTGAACTTCGCGCGCAGCACCGGATCCTGCGTCGCGATGCCGACGGGGCACGTATTGAGATGGCACTTGCGCATCATGATGCAGCCAAGAGCGATCAGCGGCGCGGTGGAGAATCCGAACTCTTCGGCGCCGAGCAGTGCGGCGATAACCACATCGCGGCCTGTTTGCAGTTTGCCGTCGGTCTGCACTCGGATGCGCGAGCGGAGATCGTTCATCACGAGCACCTGCTGCGTCTCGGCGAGACCGAGTTCCCACGGAACGCCGGCGTGGCGGATCGAGGTGATCGGCGATGCGCCGGTGCCGCCCGTATCGCCGGAGATGAGCACGAGATCGGCGTGCGCTTTCGAAACGCCCGCGGCGACGGTGCCGACGCCGACTTCCGAAACCAGCTTCACCGAAACGCGCGCAGCCGGGTTGGCGTTCTTCAAGTCGAATATCAACTGCGCCAAATCTTCGATCGAATAGATGTCGTGATGCGGCGGCGGCGATATCAGACCGACGCCGGGAATTGAGTGGCGGACCTTGGCTACGAAGTCGTCCACCTTGTGGCCGGGAAGCTGGCCGCCTTCGCCGGGTTTGGCGCCCTGCGCGACTTTGATCTGCAACTCATCGGCGTTGGTGAGGTAGTTGACGGTGACGCCGAAACGCCCGCTGGCAACCTGCTTAATCGACGACCGCTTGGAGTCGCCGTTCGGCAGGAGCTTGAAGCGTTCTTCGTCCTCGCCGCCTTCGCCGGTGTTCGAACGCGCGCCCATGCGGTTCATCGCGATGGCCAGCGTTTCGTGCGCTTCCTTGGAGATTGAACCGAAGCTCATCGCGCCGGTGGCAAAGCGTTTGACGATTTCCTTGGCGGGCTCGACGTCGTCGATAGGCACCGGCTTTCCGGGCTTGAAATCGAGCATACCGCGCAGCGTACACAACTGCGTGTTGTGCGCGTTGATGATCTTCGAGTACTCTTGGAACGTCGCAAAACTGTTCGCATTCACGGCGTGCTGCATCTTCGCAACGGTAATCGGATTCAGCAGGTGATGCTCGCCGCGCACGCGGTACTGATACTGCCCGCCGACTTCCAGTTCTGTATCGGCTTCGGTCAAGGGGCGATACGCGTGGTCGTGCCTCATCTTCGCTTCGCGCGCAAGAACGTCCAGTCCCACGCCTTCAATGCGCGAGGCGGTGCCGGTGAAATACTTATCGACCATCGCCTGATTAAGGCCGATCGCTTCGAAGATCTGCGCGCCGCGGTAGCTCTGCAACGTCGAGATTCCCATCTTCGAGAAGACCTTGAGCAAGCCCTTGTTGACGCCCTTCTTGAAGTTGCGAAGCGCGACCTCGAAAGGAACGTCGAGCAGCCCCTTCATCGAAAGATTTTCGATTGTCTCGATGGCGAGGTACGGATTAATGGCGCTCGCGCCATAGCCGATCAAAACGCAGAAATGATGCACTTCGCGCGGTTCGGCGCTTTCGACGATGAGCGCGACCTGCGTACGCGTGCCCTCGCGAATGAGGTGATTGTGCACCGCGGTCAACGCGAGTAGCGACGGAATCGGCGCGGAGTCATCGCTGACGCCGCGGTCGCTCAGAATCAGCAGCGAATAGCCGGCCTGAATCGCCCAACTGGCGCGCTTGCACAGTGAGTCGAGAGCGCGCGCGAGTTCGTTCTCGCCGCCGTGTACGTTGTAGAGCACCGGCAGCGTATAAGCGAGGAAGTTGCCCCAGGAAACACGGCGCAGCTTTTCCAGATCGCGGTTGGTCAGGATCGGCTGATCGAGCTTCAGCGTGTGGCAGTGCTGCGGCGTCTCTTCGAGAATGTTGCGCTCCGTGCCGATGTAGCTGGTGAGCGACATCACGAGCTCTTCGCGGATCGGATCGATCGCCGGATTGGTCACCTGCGCGAACAGTTGCTTGAAGTAATTAGACAGCGGCTGCGGCTTGTCGGAGAGACAGGCGAGCGGAATGTCGGAACCCATCGAGCCGATCGGCTCTTCGCCTTTGTTGGCCAACGGCGTGAGTACGGTTTTCAGATCTTCATCGGTGTAACCGAACGCGCGCTGACGCGTGAGCAACGTGTCGTGATCGGTGGCGTATACACGGCCGGGTTCGGGCAGATTGTTGATCGTGATCTGGTTCTCTTTGATCCACTGGCCGTAGGGCTGACGCTCCCAGAGCTGCCGCTTTACTTCCTCATCGGGAATGATGCGCTTCTGGTCAAGATCGACGATGAGCATTTTGCCCGGTTGCAAACGGCCTTTGTAGCTGATGTCTTCGGGCTTGATCGGCAGCACGCCGGTTTCCGACGCGACGATCAACAGGCCGTCTTTTGTGACCAAATAGCGCGATGGGCGCAAGCCGTTCCGGTCGAGCGTAGCGCCAATCACGCGGCCATCGGAGAACGCAACCGCCGCCGGGCCGTCCCATGGCTCCATCAGCGACGCGTGATACTCGTAGTAGCTCTTCTTGTTCGGATCCATCGTCGAATCCGCATCCCACGCTTCCGGGATGAGCATTGACATAACATGCGGAATGCTGCGGCCCGAAAGATAGAGCAGTTCGACGGCGTTGTCGAGTGTCGCCGAATCGCTGCCGCCCGCTTCGATGATCGGCATCAGCCGTTTCAAATCGCCGCCCCAGACCGGCGACGCCATCACCGCCTCGCGCGCCGCGAACCAGTTCGCGTTGCCCTTCACGGTGTTGATCTCGCCGTTGTGGCACAGATACCGGAACGGGTGCGCCAGCGGCCAAGTCGGAAACGTGTTCGTCGAGAACCGCTGATGGACCATGGCGATCGCCGATTCACAATCGGGATCGGCGAGGTCTTTGAAGAATTTCCGAATCTGCGGTGCGAGTAGCAGGCCTTTATAGACGATGGTCTTGCAGCTCAGCGACGGCAGATAGAAAAAGTCCTTGTCGCGGATTTCGGAGGCGCGGATTTCGTGCTCGGCGCGCTTGCGTACGATGTAGAGCTTGCGCTCAAGATCCATCTCCGACATGCCCGCGCCGCCGCGAATGAAGACCTGTTCGATGTAGGGTTGCGAAGCGCGAGCCACTCGGCCAATCGCGTCGACATCAAGCGGCGTGTCGCGCCACCCAAGGACTTCCAGGCCCTCTTCGCGCGCCGTACGTTCGATGACGCCTTCCACCGCCAGACGCGCCGTACGTTCAACCGGCAGGAACACCAGGCCGCAACCGTACTGCCCCGGAGGCGGCAGCGTGAACCCGTCCTTGGCGCACTCGCGCGCGAAGAACTTGTGCGGAATCTGGATCAGCAATCCGGCCCCGTCGCCGGTGTCGGGGTCGCACCCGCAGGCGCCGCGGTGAGTCAGATTGATCAGAATCTGAATTCCTTTGGTAATGATGTCGTGCGACTTGTGGCCGTGTATGTTGACGACGAAACCGATGCCGCAGGCGTCGTGCTCGTTGGCCGGGTTGTATAAACCCTGCGCCTTCGGCAATCCGCGGACGACTTGATTTTCTTCGCTGCTTTGCATGTGCTGCACCTCGAACGGGGGGTTAAAATAATATACCCGGTCCGGCACTATTAGTCAATCCAAACCTGACTACCTGTACTATTCAAAAAACAGATACTAAGAAAATTAGACGAACCAATTCTGAACACTGTTGACATCAGATAGCCTTATGATAAGATAAGGCACGTGAACGTCGATCACCTGCGTCTGTATCGGGATATTGCCCAAACACGCAGTGTCTCCAAAGGCGCCCAGTTGAACGCCGTCAGCCAGTCGGCGGCGAGCCAACACATTCAGGAAGTCGAGAAGAATCTGCATGTTACGCTGCTGGACAGGTCGACCCGTCCCCTAACGGTGACACCCGCCGGGAGGCTCTACTACGATTTTTGCCGCGAAGTGTTGCGGCGGCGCGAAGACCTCGACTCGGCCTTAAGTGGCCTGCGGCACAGCGTGGATGGGACCGTTCGCGTGGCCAGTATTTATTCGGTGGGCTTATCGGAGATGTCCCGATTGGAGACGGCGTTCCAGGAGCGCTGGCCGGACGCCATCCTACGCGTCGAATATTTGCGGCCGGAAAAAGTCTACGAGCAGGTCGCCGCCGAGACCGCCGACTTAGGTCTGGTGTCTTATCCCGAAGTCACCAAGGAGATCGCCGTTATTCCATGGCGGAACGAGGAAATGGTCCTGGCATGTGCCCCAACCCATCCATTGGCCAGCCTGCCACGATTGTCGGTGCGGGTGCTCGAAGGAATCGACTTCGTCGGTTTCGACGAAGATCTGCCGATCCGTCGCGAGGTTGATCGCTATCTGCGCGACCACGGCGTCGCCGTGCACATCACTCTCCACTTCGACAACCTCCAAATGATCAAGGAAGCCGTCGCACTGGGCCACGGCGTCAGCATCACGCCGAAACGCATCCTGAAGTCGGAGATCGACACGGGCAGAATCGTGGCGGTGCCGCTGAACGATCCGCTCAGCCGCCCGCTGGGCATCATCCACCGGCGCAAGCGCAAACCCTCGGCCGCGGCCGAGAACTTCCTGCAGTTGCTCCAAGAGCCGCAGCCGTAATTCCCTGCTGAGCCGCTAACCGCGGGGCAGGCCGCGGTCAATAGCGCCAGAAACTTGGGCGGTACCGCGCGCGCCTCGGAGGTGCGAGTTTCTGGAGAGAATATTCCCGCGCCACGCCCACTAATGTTAGTGTGACGCTCACCATAGTCGCCATCTCCCGGCAAGGCGACGGGTTCTCGCTAATCGGCTTCTCGAACGGCAATTTCGTTCGATTGATCGACCCCACGCCCGATGGAATCCTGCGGCCTCGCAGTTTTCGGCTGCACGGATGGCAGCGGCCCCGCATTTGGGATGTGCTCGACATCGACGCCCCCTACACAGACGGACGTCCCGCGCAGCCGGAGAACCGCATTCTGAGCGACCGTTCGTGGCGGCTGCTCCAACGTCCCGCCAACGACTGGCAATTGCCTATCTCCGCAGCGTCGGAGTTGTTCGGCTCTCGTGGTGCGGCGGTTCAGCCGGCCCTGGCCACGGACCACTCCATACTCTGCATCGAGCCGGGCGCAATCTCCGCGCTCTGTGTTTGGCGCGCCGATCGCGAGAATTTTCAGGCCAGAATGCAGTTTGCGTTTGGCGGATCGATCTACAATCTGCCGCTGGCGGATGCCATCTGGGCGCCGCGTGTTTTGGCAAACAGAGAGGGCGAACATACACTTGACGCAATCGGATGCCGCACCCCACACGGCGTCAAGCTGATCCTCTCGCTTGGCGAAACGTGGCGCGGTTGGCGCTACAAGACGGTCGCGGGCATCCTGGCCAACCGCCGCGCTACACTGTGGCGTGATGCAACCCCGGCGATACTTCCTCATGCGCAGTGGCGCACTACTGACGGCCCTCTGGAATACGCGGACTCCGCTGATAGCGGCGCCTGACTTCGCCGAGGATCCGTTTCAACTCGGCGTCGCCTCGGGCGATCCCACACACGACGGCTTCGTGCTGTGGACACGCCTGGCCCCGAAGCCGCTCGAAGGCGGCGGCATGCCCGGCGCGGCGGTTGAGGTCCAATGGCGCGTCGCCGAGGACGAGGCGATGAAGAAGGTCGTGAAGAAAGGCAAAGCGATCGCATCGCCGATGCTGGCGCACTCGGTGCACGTCGAAGTGGCGGGCTGCAAACCCGACCGCTGGTATTGGTACGAATTTAAGGCGGGCAAGTTCATCAGCACACGCGGCCGCACTCGCACCGCGCCCGCTCCCGGACAGATGCCATCGAAACTGCGCTTCGCCGTGGCCTCCTGCCAGCATTGGGAAGCCGGCTACTTCACTGCCTACGAACACATGGCCGCCGAGAACGCCGACCTCGTCTTCCATCTCGGCGACTACATCTACGAAGGCGCCGGGCGCGACAAACAGATTCGCAAACACACGGGCCTGGAAATCAAATCGTTGACCGACTACCGCAACCGCCACGCTTTGTATAAAACGGACAAAGCGCTGCAACGCATTCACGCGCGCGCTCCGTGGGTTGTCACCTGGGACGATCACGAGGTCGACAACAACTACGCCGCCGATATCCCGGAAGACAATCAAACCCGCGCCGAGTTGCTCGAACGCCGCGCCTCGGCCTATCAGGCCTACTACGAGCACATGCCGTTGCGAGCGAGCGCCGCGCCGAAGGGTTCGTCAATGCTGCTCTATCGATCGCTCCGTTGGGGCGCGCTGGCGACGATCCCCGTGCTCGACACGCGCCAGTACCGCACCGACCAACCGTGCGACGACGGCAATAAGGAACCATGTCCGGCCGTGTACGGCGCGGATGCGACTCTGCTCGGCGAGACCCAGCACGCTTGGCTTGAAAAGGAACTCGCGGCGTCGAACGCGCGCTGGCAGGTCATCGCGCAGCAAGTGATGGTCGGCCGCGTCGACTTCAAGATCGGCGACGGCGAGCGCTTCTCGATGGACCAGTGGGGCGGCTACGAGGCTTGCAGAAAAAGGCTGCTTCAATTTCTTGGCGAGAAGAAAATCGCCAACCCGATCGTGCTGACCGGCGACATCCATTCCAATTGGGCGCACGATCTGAAAGTGAACTGGGGCGATCCTTCGGCGCCCGCCGTTGGCGTCGAGTTTGTCGGCACATCGATCGCTTCCGGCGGTGACGGCCGCGAAGCCATGGATGGGATCGAAAAAGTCTACGCCGAGAACCCGAATCTGAAATGGCACAACGCGCGCCGCGGTTACATCGTCTGTGAAATGACTCCGTCGTCGACGCGGGCGGATTATCGAACCATCGACTTCGTGACCAAGCCCGGCGCGCCGGTGAAAACGGCGCGGTCGTTTGTTGTCGAGGCAGCCAGGCCGGGACTTGTGAATGGGTGAACCCGTCGCTTTCCCGCTGCGCCACCTGAGGGATCGCACGTTTCACTTGGTCATGCTCCTCCTCGTGTGAGCCGCGATCGTTGCCGGCTTCGCCTACCACAACATTACGAAGCTGATAGCCGGCCAACTCACCTACCCTTGGATCGTGCCTCTGCACGGCGTGGTGTTTGGCGGCTAACTTCTGCTGTTGTTCGTGCGACGGGGGTGATGGTGCTTATCGGCGTGGCCACCGCAAGCGACACACGGTTCATGAGCATCATGCTCGCCGACATGCTGGCTGTTGGCGGATTGACCACGGCAAGCACCGCTGTACGCAACAATCCATCGGCGCATAAGCGGCCAATGCTGGTAGCCACTCTGGTGACGACAGACTCTGGATTCGGCCGGTGGCTCAGCCCCCAAATCGTCCGTTGGACCGGCGTAAAGAACTAGAGACGTTGGCCGACGGCGGTTGGCTGTATATTCAGCCGTCCTGCAATCGGATCGCGCTGTGGATCATCGGGGCGCCGACGCCGCCCATTTTTCCATGAGACCGATGAGTTCGGCGATCGGGAGCTTGTCGATGTCGTGATCGGAGAAACCGCGGGCGCGCAGATTTTGACGGTTGGTGATTTCGAAATCGGCAAACCTCTCCCAGACGGCAGCCGGACCAGGCATCGGCGTCGAGGATTGGTTGGCGAGCCAATTTCGAACCTCGCGCGAGACGAGGTCTGGAATGCCCTCGTGTACCGCGATGTCGGAATTCGAAATGTCCGAAATTGCTGCCTGGAACCGGTACGGCTTCGATTCGAGAATGAGACATCGTTTGAGACGCATTGCTGGCCGGCCAAAGTTCCGACAACCAACGTCCAAACCAAGTTCGAACGGCATGTTCAGGCGATAGTACTCCCCAGCCTCGGCCGCCTGAAGCCTTGAAAGATTGTGGATTGAGTATTTCGACTCCCCGATGAGGCGCAGAAGTTTTTCGATTCGCGGACTCCCCGAATCGGCTTCTTCAAGCGCGATACGCGGCTTGAAGCCGAGGTAGGTGATCGTAAAAAGTAGGGGCTGTAGCAGGCGCCGGTGGTCTTGGTCAAAAGGACAATTAACGAAGACGTTCTTATCGAACGGCACGATGTGTAGGATCAGGCGCTTTGTGCAGTAGGGGCATAGTCCTCGGTACGAACAATGCCGCCGTCGGAGTTAAAAACGCAGAGATCGACTCCCCGCTTTTTGGCAAGGCCTCGCCCGTACGCAAGCGCCGGTGGGAATGTACGAAAGACTCGCATGGCGCGGCGGGCTAAATGCCGCCGCACGCGCCACCCCCCGCCCATCGCAGGGTAGACCATAAGGGTACTCAGCTGTTCCAACATGATGCTCCCATTCTAACGCCGGCGGCCCGCCGAAGCGGGCCGTCGATCCAGCCAGGAAACCGCCGCTACCGCTTCGGTCCAAAGAACGCCACAATACCCAGCGTCAACGTATTCTGATTCTTCGCCGAAGCCATTTCATTGCCCCGATCGAAGTACGGTTTGTTCGAGCGATCGTGCCGATACTCCAAACGCGCCAGCAGCCCTTCGACCCACTTGTACTCGCCGGTCAGCGTGAACGAATTCAGCTTCTGCGCCTGCCCGGTGATGAAGCCGTCCTTGTCGTCGTAGACTTCAACGCGCGGTGAGAAGGCCCACTTATCGTTGATCGCAAAACGGCCCGCCAAACCCAGCGCAACCCACTTCGCGTCGCCCTTGCCGACCTTCGATTCATTACCGTAATCGAAGTTGACGTAGAAGTTGGCTTTGTCGGAGGGATTGAGGTTGATCACCGTGTCGTAGAAATTGCGTTTGCCTTCGTTGGTGTCGTTTTTCTCCGGCCCAACGTAGTAGTTGTTGTACCACGCGAATTTCTTGTTCTTCGGCGTGTAAGCGGTTGTGAAGCCCAGCGTCTTGCCGCTGTTGTTATCCTCGACGTTGTTCCAGCCGTTAACGACCTGCAAGCCGACCGCGAAGACTTCGTTGACCGGCTTGGTCATGCGCAGACCGGTGTGATAGTAAGGCCCGTTCGTATACAGATAACCGCGGCCATAGCTCCAGGTCAAGTTGTTTTCGGTCAACTCGGCCCCGGCCGATGTGTAGAACTTGCCGAAGTCGAACTGCAACCCACCCGCGTTCTTGGGCTTCAAACTGACATAGGCCTGCGGAATGTAGCGGACGACGTCGGTGCCCGCCGGATCGGTGGCGTGAAAGACCTCCCATGCGCGGCCAAATCCTAAATCGAGCTTGAACCCGACCGGGTCGGCTTCGTGTTCGAGCGTGAACTTGGTCATGTTGAGCGAAAATTGATTTGCCTTCACTTCGAAATTGCGAAGGTTGTTGGCGCGGCCCGACGGGTGATTGGAATTGAAGCTGTAGTAGCCGTCAATTAGACCGCTGAACGTAATGGGTCCCGCGGACCAGACGCTCGGCGCGGGCGCCGGCGCCGGCGTCTGCGCAAGGAGCGCGCCAGCGAGTGCGAAAGTGCTTGTTGCCGCGGTGAGCAACCGGATGTTCTTCATCTACCTGATCTCCAGACTGAGTTGGTGTGTTTGCAAAAGCGAGAGGATCGACTTGGTCCTGAATTGGATTCTACGGGCCACCCGGTTCGGAAAGCCAATCAATAATTTCAATCGACGCCATAGGTCGAAACGCCGATAGAAATGTTGAATCGCCCGCATAGGAAACTTTGACTTCCGCTTTTCGCTCCAAGCGTGGATGATGAGAGACACACGCCCCGTAGCGCGAGTCCCGCCCCGTTAGCGAGAAGCCCCAAGAGGAGAGTCATGAAACGAATTCTTTCGATGTTGTCGTTGTCGTTGGCTGGCGCGGCGCACATTTTTGCGCAGGCCGCAGCCACACCACCGAGTCCCACAGCCGCCCTCGAAGCCGGCGTCAAGGCCGCTCAATCGAGCGCCGACAACGCCTGGATGCTGGTGAGCTGTGCTTTAGTCTTGATGATGACCGGCCCGGGCTTAGCCCTGTTTTATGGGGGCTTGGTCCGGCGGAAAAATATTTTGGGCACGATGATGCAGAGCTTCATCCTGATGGCTATCGCCACTGTTCTATGGGCTCTTATCGGATACAGTTTGAGTTTTGGTGAAGGAAATCCGTTTATCGGCGATCTGCGCTATCTGTTCCTCGCCGGCGTCGGCGGCGATCCCAACGCGACCTACGCCGCGACAATCCCGCACCAGACCTTCATGACCTTCCAGATGATGTTCGCCATCATCACGCCGGCCCTCATCACCGGCGCATTCGCCGAACGCATGAAGTTCAGCGCGATGCTCCTGTTCACCGTCCTTTGGTCGCTGGTGGTCTACTATCCGCTCGCGCACATGGTGTGGGGCAACAATGGCTACTTGAATGCCTTCCTCGGCGGTAAGGTGCCCTGTCTCGACTTCGCCGGCGGCACGGTCGTTCACATCTCCTCGGGTGTGTCGGCCTTGGTCTGCGCCATCGTGATGGGCAAACGCAAGGGTTATCCGAACGAACCAATGAAACCGCACTCGTTGGTGCTGAGCTTCATCGGCGCCTGCCTGCTCTGGGTAGGCTGGTTCGGATTCAACGCCGGCTCGGCGCTCGGCGCCGGTTCGCTGGCCACCTCGGCCTTCGTCGCCACGCACTTCGCCGCCGCCGCCGCGGCCTGCGGTTGGCTGCTCGCCGAGTGGATGATGCAGGGCAAGCCTTCGGTTCTCGGCGGCATCTCCGGCGCCGTCGCTGGACTTGTCGCAATCACGCCGGCCTCCGGCTTTGTGAAGCCGATGCCCGCGCTTGTGATCGGCCTTCTCGCCGGCATTCTCTGCTTCTACATGGTCGTCAAGGTAAAGAACATGCTCGGTTACGACGACTCGCTCGACGCGTTCGGCGTGCATGGCGCCGGGGGCACACTCGGCGCAATCCTAACCGGCGTGTTCGCAACCAAGGACATCAATCCGGCGTTTAAGGATGCCGCCGGCGTTCCGCTTCCCGTCGGCCTGCTTGAGGGCAATGGCGGCCAAGTGGTAAACCAGTTGATTGGTGTCGCGATCGCCTGGGGTATCGCGGCGGTCCTGACATTTGTCATCCTGAAGATTGTCGGTGCGGTGACCGGTGGCTTGCGTGTATCGCCGGAAGAAGAGACAGAAGGTCTTGACTTGAGCCAGCACGGAGAGGAAGGCTATAACCTGGATGCATAGCCAGATGCCAACGGAGAACCCACTATGAAAAAAATCGAAGCTGTGATTCAACCCTTCAAACTTGAAGAGGTCAAGGAAGCGCTCAAGGCCATTGGTGTCGACGGCATGACTGTAACGGAAGTTCGCGGACACGGCCGGCAGAAAGGGCACAAAGAGGTCTACCGCGGCCAGGAGTATCAGGTCGACTTGCTTCCAAAAGTCAAAGTCGAAATGGTTGTTGCGTCGGGGCGGGCCGACGAAGTGATCAACGCGGTCGCCGCCGCCGCCAAAACCGGCAAGATCGGCGACGGCAAGATCTTCGTCTACGAAGTCGCCGAAGCCATCCGCATCCGTAACGAAGAACGCGGCGAAACCGCGCTCTAACGTGACGCCGCTCCCGGACCTCCGGGAGCGGTTCCTTTCGGACGGGAACCCCGTCGCCATCCTCGCCGAAAGAACCGCTTCCGTCAGTCAGGTCATCGCCGAATCTTTTCAGACCTACCTCACGCCAGTCTTCCCAGAGGGATTGGCCATGGTGGCCGTCGGCGGTTACGGCCGGTCGGAACTGTTTCCCCACTCCGACATCGACATCCTCATACTCGTCGAAAGAGCGCCGCAGGACGAAAAGTCCCGCGACGCTCTTTCGAGGTTTCTGCGCACCGGCTGGGACGGCGGCCTGCACGTCAGCCACTCGGTGCACACCGTCGAGGAGTGCTGCGCGCTCCATCCCGGCAATCTTGAACTGACGATATCGCTGCTCGATCAGCGCTTTCTCTGCGGTGACGCCGACCTCTACCGCAAGCTCTCTTCGCGCCTTCAAAAGTTCATCGCCTCCGAACGCCCAACCATCGTCAAAGGCCTCATCCGCCAAACGCGCGAACGCCACGAGAAATTCCAGAACACCGTCTACCATCTCGAACCAAACTTGAAAGAGGCCCCCGGCGGCCTTCGCGATCTGCATGTCATCGGCTGGCTGACGAAACTCCAAGACCCAGCCCGCGAACTGCCGGACTGGCTCGCCGAACTGCGGGAGGAGATCCGCTTCCTGTTCACCGCGCGCTGCTACCTGCACTACGCCGCCGGGCGCGATCAAAACGTCGTGCAATTCGACGCACAGGAAGAAATCCTCAAGCAGCCCTTCCAAGCCGAAATGACCGTGGCGCAGTGGATGCGCCAATACTTCCTCGCCGCGCGCCGCGTCTTCCGCGCCGCCAAACAAGCCGTCGATGTCGTCGAGTCCTCCGCGCCCTCCGGCCTCTTCTCGCATTTCCGGGATTGGCGCTCGCGTATGTCGACTTCGGAGATCTCGGTCAGTAAGGATCGTCTGCTCCTTCGCAACCCGCAGATGCTCGAATCCGATCCGGAACTCGCCCTGCGCGTCTTGCGTTTCACCGCGCGCCACGGACTCCCCCCAGCCGCCGACACCGAACGCCGCATCGAGCGCGCGCTGCCTGCGATCGAATCCCACTTCGCCTCCGAGCGCCCGCTCTGGAATCATCTGCGCGAAATCTTCTCACTGCCCCACGCCATGCTCGCGCTGCGCACCATGCACGAGACAGGACTCCTCGGCGCGCTGATGCCCGAGTGGCGCATGATCGAGGGCTTCGTCATCCGCGACTTCTATCACCGCTACACCGTCGACGAGCACACGCTGATCGTCGCACAGAACCTGCTCAATCTTCGCGCTGGCGCCGACGGCCCGCGCCGCCGCTTCGCCGAACTCATCACCGAAGTCGAATCGGTGCCGCTGCTTGTCTTCGCGATTCTCCTGCACGACATCGGTAAGTCCATCGACGGCCCCACCCACGCCTACGAATCGGCCCGCCTCGGCGACGTGATCATGAAGCGCATCCAGATGCCCGACGAAGAACAGATGTTCGTGCGATTCCTCGTCGAACAGCATCTGATTCTCTCAAGCGTCATGAACTCGCGCGATCTCGACGACCCCTCGACCGCCAAGGATCTCGCCACCAAAGCCGGCACGGTCGAAAATCTCCGCTACCTCGCGCTAATGACCTACGCCGACATCAGCGGTGTCAACCCAACGGCGATGACGCCCTGGCGCCTCGACCAACTCTGGCGTGTCTACTCCATCGGTTTGCGCGAACTGACGCGCGAACTCGACACCGACCGCATTCACACCCACTCCAGCGCCCCCGCGCACGACTTCCTCGAAGGCTTCCCGAGCCGCTATCTCCGCACTCACGACAAGGACGAAGTCGCCGCCCACATCGCCCTCGAAGAGAAAGCGCGTAAGGACGGCGTCGGCGTCGAACTCGTCCGCCGCGGCGGCGTGTGGAAGCTCACCGTGATCACGCTCGACCGCCCTCGCTTGTTCGCCTCCATCGTCGGCGCGCTCAGCGGCATCGGCATGGATATCGTGAAGGCCGAAGCGTTCGCCAATGCGAAGAACGAGGTGCTCGATTCGTTCACATTCGCCGACCCGCAACGGACGCTCGAACTCAATCCGAGCGAAGTCGACCGCCTGCGTGCGACGCTCGAAAAGGCGGCGATGGGCACTCTCGATGTCCGCCAGATGCTCGAACGCCGCCTTCGCCCCTCGCCCGCCAAGACCGCCGAACGCCTCCGCCCCGCCATCTACTTCGACGCCGAAGCCTCCGCCCACGCGACGCTCGTCGAGATCATCGCCGAAGACCGCATAGGACTGCTCTACGATCTCGCCAATGTCTTTGCGGAGTCGAATTGCAGCATCGAAGTCGTACTCATCGACACCGAAGCGCGCAAGGCGCTCGACGTTTTCTATCTCACCAAGGAAGGCCGCAAGCTTACCGAAAACGAGCAGTTCGTCCTCGAAGACCGCCTCCGCGCCGCCTGCCAGTAACACGCGGCTGCGTGGACGAAATTGGGGCGTCTTAATACCGGCGCCCGCGGCCTCTAATACCCCAACAGCGGTCGCAGCCGTTCCCGCACCTCTGCAACCACGCCGCTCGGCGCCTTACACTCAAACGCCCGCTGCACCTTGCGATTGTAATCGCGCGGGGACATCATGATCGCGGGTCGCCGGCCACGCTGTCCATGCCCCGCTTGCGGATCGAATGTCATCCCAACCACATCGCCGGTATCCGGAACGTAGTGCCGGCCTGCGATTGCTCGCGGCCCTGCGGCGGGCCCCAGTCCGTCTCGCCATGACGGTTCTCGGGCGTGACCTTACCGAGCAATTCACGCAAGGTGTAGGCCGGTTGCGCCAAGCGAACGACGATCTCACCCTCGACCACTGAGAGTTCGACGGTATCGCCCTCCTGAATCCTAACCCGGCATAGCCGGAACCAAAGAGGGAAATCGGATACGATGCCGGGATGGGCGTTGAATCACTGACCGAGCGGTACGGATCGCAGATCGCGGGGGTGTTGGGTTGCTATGACCGGATACTG
>VFZW01000093.1 GCA_016871055.1 Acidobacteriota bacterium | reverse complement strand
TGTGGCTCGCGCGCACGACGATTCTCGTCTTCACCGTCGCGCTGTTGCTGGCGTATTTGCTGAATCCGCTTGTGCAACTGGTGGCTAAACTGCTGCCGCCGAAAGCGCCAATGGTTTCGGCGGCGGCGCTGGTTTATCTCAGCGGCGTCGGCGTGATTGTGGCCGCGTTGTTGATCGTCGGTACGCGTATTGCGCGAGAGGCCGCCGAATTGGCGAGCCAGCTTCCGGGCCTTGTGCAGAATCGCGATCTGCTGCTCGATAAATATTTGCCGATCGTACTGTCGCCCTATAAAGAGGAGATTCGGGCCGCGTTGGCGGCGCAGTTGGAAACGGGAAAGGAGTTGTTGCTGCCCGCGCTCACCGGTATTGGCAAGGGCCTGCTCAATCAACTGTCCTCGGCGCTTTATGTTGTGCTGGTGCCGATACTGGCGTTTCTGCTGCAATTGTCGCTGCGCGATATGCGCGCGACGATGGTGTCGTTGTTTCGCGCGATCGGCCGGGGCCGGATGATGGGCGGGATACTCAGAGATGTCGATACGCTGCTTGGCCTGTACATGCGCGCGGTCTTCTTGCTCGCATTGGCGACGTTTCTCTCTCACACGCTTTTTCTTGGTGTACTGGGCGTACCGTATTCGGTACTACTGGCGGGCATTTGCGGCTTGCTGGAGTTCGTGCCCGTGGTTGGTCCGCTGACGGGCGCGCTAATCGCACTCGGTGTGGCGGCGTTCAGCGGTTATCCGCACATCGGCTGGCTGGTTGCGTTCTTTATCGGCTATCGGCTGTTTCAGGACTACGTTGTGGCTCCGTGGCTCTATAGTTCAGGGATCGAATTGCATCCGATTCTCGTATTGTTTGGAGTACTCGCCGGCGAGCAGGTGGCCGGGATTACGGGGATGTTCCTTTCCGTGCCGCTGATCGCGGTGATGCGGATTCTTTATCGAAGGGGGCTGGAGGCTTACCGAACATGAAACTGATCACGATATTGCTTTGCGTTGCCGCCTCGGCGCAGACGCCGCTGCAGAAGGCAATGGACTACATGGCCGCCGCGACTAAGGACGGGGCCTTCATGGGCTCGGTGCTCGTGGCGCGCGACGGGAAGGTGTTGTTCTCGAATGGCTATGGGTTCGCCAACATGGAACACAACGTGCCGAATACGGTTGATACAAAATTTCGGCTCGGTTCGATCACGAAACAGTTCGCCGCGGTTGCCGTGCTGCAACTGGAAGAACAAGGCAAACTCAACGTCAAAGATCCGATGTGCAATTACATTCCGGATTGCCCGGACACGTGGAAGCCGATTACGATTCATCACCTTTTGACGCATACGTCGGGATTGTTCAACTACACTAACGATCCGGAAGTTTACGCGAAGAAGATCATGCTGCCTTCTTCGCAACTTGAATCGTTGGGGAAGATCCGGAATCGTCCGCTGAGATTTTCAGTTGGCGAGAAGTTTGAATACTCCAACTCGGGCTACATCGCACTAGGGGCGATCATCGAAAAGGCTTCTGGCATGACTTGGGACGGCTACATCAAGAAGAGCGTCCTCGCCGCGGCCGACATGCGCGACTCCGGCGCGGACGATCATGCGGCCGTCATCAAAAACCGCGCCGTTGGCTACATGGGCGAAAAGAACGCGCCCTATCACGATATGACGGTCCCCGGCGCGGCCGGGGCGCTGTATTCGACGGTGCAGGACCTGCTGCGGTGGGATCAGGCGCTGTTTTCCGAAAAGCTTCTTAAGAAGCAAAATATCGAACGATTGTTCCAGCCAGAGAAGGCAAAGTACGCCTACGGCTGGCTGGTCGACAAGCAACACGGGCGCACTGTCTACATGCACGGCGGTGGTATCCACGGTTTCAGCACAACGATCAGCCGATTCCCGGACGAGAAGTTGCTGGTCGTTGCGCTGTCGAACAACTCGGCACGAGCGACCGGCAAAATCGGCACCGATCTGGCGGGCATCTTTTGCGGAGTCGATGTCAAGCCGCCGACATCCCGGACGGCCATTACGCTTCCCGCCGAGGCGCTCGAATCGTTTGTCGGCAAGTATCAACTCGCGCCAACCGCCACCATAACGATCGCTCGCGATGGCGCCCAACTCACCGCACAGCTAACCGGCCAGGACGCGTTTCCGATTTTCCCGGAATCCAAGAATTCGTTTTTCTTCCGGGTCGTCGATGCGCAGCTTACTTTTGACTTCGACGCCGCGGGCAAAGTAACCGGTCTGACGCTCCATCAAAACGGACGCAATATGCCGGCGAAACGCCAGTAGCCGATTTATCGAACTTTCCCGCCCCCACCAGCGTTATACTTCATGTGAAGCCCACCGGTTTCACCGCCCCTGAGGAAAGGAGGGGGCTTTCCAACATGGCAATCGGAGATTTTCTGAAGAGCAAAGGCGTCGGCGACTTCATCAAGAAGCAGTTTTTAGACGTCATCGATTGGGTGGAATCGGAGAACGGAGTGCTCGCCTACCGCTACCCGATGATGGACATGGAAATTCAGAACGGCGCGAAGCTGACCGTTCGCGAGTCGCAGATGGGAGCGTTCGTGAACGAAGGCCGCATGGCCGACGTCTTCGCACCCGGTCTCTACACGCTGAACACGCAGACGCTGCCGCTGCTCACCAACCTGATGAACTGGGACAAGATGTTCGCGTCTCCGTTTAAGAGCGATGTTTACTTCTTCTCCACGCGCGCGCAACTGAATCAGAAGTGGGGGACGGCGAATCCGCTCACCATTCGCGATAAGGAGTTCGGCGCGATCCGCGTGCGCGGCAACGGCGTCTATTCGTGGCACTTGGCCGATCCGCGCCTGTTCCACATCAAGGTTTCGGGCACGCGCGAGAAATACACCGTCGCCGACATCGAAGGCCAACTGCGCGATATGACGCTTGGTTCGATGGCCGATGCGATCGCGCAGAGCCAGATTCCGTTCCTCGATCTGATCGCGAATCAGATGGAACTCGGCAAGCAGATTTTGGAAGGTCTGAAGCCGATGTATGCCGAGTACGGGTTGTCGCTCGACAGTTTCGTTGTCCGCGAGTTCTCGCTGCCGGAAGAGCTGCAGAAGAAGCTCGACGAACGCATCTCGATGAACATGCTCGGCGACATGGGCCGCTACACGCAGTATCAGGTTGCGCAGTCGATTCCGATCGCGGCCGCCAACGAGGGCGGTCTCGCCGGTGTCGGCGCTGGTCTTTCGGCGGGCTTCGGAATGGCGCAGGCGATGGGCCAGTCGATCCAGCAAGCGTACGCACCGCAGCCGCAGCAACCGCCTCCGCAAGCGCCTCCGCCCGCGGCTGTTCCGGTGGCCGCCGTCCCGGTCGCCGCTCCGGCCGCGCCCGCCGTCAGCGGCGAGACGAAGTTCTGCTTCAACTGCGGAACGAAGATCCCGCGCGCCGCGAAGTTCTGCGGCGAGTGTGGCAGCGCGCAGCAAGCCTGATACACTGACAATTCCATGGCAGCGTTCGCTCCGGAACAACTTGGCATAGGGTTGGGCTGCGAATGGGTTATCGAAGCTCTGGAATGCGACACATCGCGGTTGCGCGATGTGTCGCAACTCCGCGAGATGTTCGACGATCTGGTTCGCGCTCTCGACCTGCATCCGGTCGCCGATGCGCAGTGGCATCAGTTCCCCGGCGCGGGCGGTGTCACGGGGCTTTGTCTGCTGAGCGAGTCTCATCTGGCGTGCCACACCTTTCCCGAGTACGCGTCGATGTGCTTGAATGTATTCTGCTGCAAGCAACGCCCGGATTGGAATTTTGAGCAGTACCTGCGGCAGAAGTTAGGCGCGCAGCGAGTGCAGGTCCGGCGACTGGAGCGCCCGTACTTCGAAAAATGAGCCAACCCTCAGCCATCTGCCCAAACTGTGGCGCGCCAATCGTCTTCCGTTGGTCGTCGGCGATTCAGACTACCTGCGAATACTGTAAGTCGATTTTGGTGCGGCACGACGTCAATTTGGAGAAGGTCGGCGTAGTCGCCGATCTGCCTCCCGACATCAGTCCCATCCAGATCGGCACCGAGGGCGTCTACAATAATTCGGCGTTTCAGGTGATTGGGCGTATCATCTATAGCCACGATGTGGGCGCGTGGAACGAATGGCATCTGATGTTCGGCAATGGCGCCAGCGGCTGGCTTTCCGACGCGCAGGCCGAATACGCCATTAGCTTTCTTTCGCAGCCGGAGTCGCCGCTTCCTCCGCCGGATCAAATTTATCGCGGAATGGAGTATAAGCAGCAGGGCGTCGGGCTCTGGGTGACCACGCTCACCGAGGCTAACTACGAAGGCGTCGAGGGTGAGTTGCCGTTTCAGTATTGGGACAAAGAGCGTTGCCGGTTCGCCGATCTCCGCTCGCGCGACGGGCGCTTCGGCACTATCGATTACACGGAGAATCCCCCGCTGCTGTTCCTCGGTGAGTTCGTCGAATTTGAATCGCTGCGGCTGACTTACTTGAAAGACTTCGAAGGCTGGACCGCATGAGCGTAACGCAGCGCAAAATTGTCCCGAAGCCGAAGGCGCTCAACTGCCCGAGTTGCGGCTCACAACTTGAGTTGCGTGGGATGGGCACCGCGGCATCGATCGCTTGCGGCTACTGCGCGACCACCATCGACGCGACGAATCCGCAGCGTCAGATCATTCAGAAATTCGACGCGCGATTTGCGATCCAGCCGATGATCCCGTTGGGATCGCGCGGCAATCTAAAAGGCACGGTGTGGGAAGTGATCGGCTTCCAGCAGCGTGGCATCACCGTCGACGGCGCCAACTACTTCTGGCGCGAATACGTTCTTTTCAACCCGTTCAAGGGTTTTCGTTATCTCAGCGAGTACAACTACCATTGGAGTTTCGTAACGCCGATGCCGTCGTTGCCGGCGATGGGCAGCCGGACCGGCCGGGCGACCGCCCAATGGGGTTACGACACGTTCGACCACTTCCAGACCGCGCAGGCCACGACTTACTTCGTGGTCGGTGAATTTCCCTGGATGGTGAAGGTCGGCGAATCGGTCTCGACCAGCGACTACGTTGCACCGCCGAAGATGTTGTCCTCCGAGACGACCGAGAACGAGGTTACCTGGAGTATCGGCGAATACATCGCGCCGCAGGAGATTTGGAGCGGTTTTACGCTGCCGAACACGCCGCCCGTGCCGGTCGGCATCTTCGCGAATCAACCCGCGCCTGACGCCGCGCCCGCGACCAAGCAGGCTCCGGGGCGCCCGTGGAAGTTTTTCCTGGCCATGGCCGCTGCGCTGTTCCTGATGATGATCGCCTTCGGCGTTATGGCGAGGCAGGAGCAGGTTTTCAAAGACACCTTCGTCTTTAATCCCGCGGCGACCGGCGAAAAATCGCTGGTAACCAAACCGTTCGAACTCAAAGGCGGCAGTGGCAACGTGCAGATCGACATCGATACGGGTCTGGACAATAGTTGGGCGTATTTTTCGATGGCGCTCATCAACGAGCAAACCGGCGATGCAGTAGACTTCGGACGCGAGGTCGGCTACTATCACGGCGTTGACGAAGGCGAATCGTGGTCGGAAGGCGATCGTCACGACGACGTGATTATTCCGGGCGTTCCGGGTGGCAGATACTATCTGCGCATCGAGCCAGATACCGATCCACCGACGCCTGGCGCGAGCGCTATCAACACGCGCTCGGTGACCTACACCGTTACCGTTACCCGCGATGTGCCGTTTTACTTCCGCTACATTTTCGGTATCTTGCTGCTTTTTGTCCCGGTCATATTCATGGGCCGCAAGAGCTTTTCCGGAAGCAATTTCGAATCCCAGCGCTGGTCGGAAAGCGACCACGGCACAGTACCGGGAATGTTGCCGCAGTCCGATGACGATGACGAGGAATAACAATGAGACCGTTCTACATGCTCTACAGTTCGCTGATCGCCGGTGGCCTCTTCTACAGCGGCATTACCGGCTGGACGCCTTCTTCCTACGACGAGGTGAAGGGCGTGCCGAAATCCGTTCGAGACAACCCCGGCGCTTACCGCAGCCACTACGCGCACAGCGCACGATACTTTGGAGGGAAATAACCGCCATGAACTTTCAAGTCGATCACTTTATCAACGCCGTCGTCTACTCACTGCTGGGCGTTGTCACCTACTTCATCACATTCTTCATCACGGACAAGATCCTGCCCGCCGATCTCTGGGGCGAAATCATCAACAAGCAGAATACGGCGCTCGCGATTCTGGTTGGATTCATGGCGCTCGGCATTGGTATCATCATCGCCGCCGCCGTCCACTAGAAGCCCCGCGTGGCTTTCGTATTTTTTCTCAGCGTCTTCCTGATCGCCGCCTGCGGGCTCATTTATGAGCTTATTGCCGGCGCGCTCTCCAGCTATTTGCTTGGCGATTCGATTCTTCAGTTCTCGACGGTTATCGGCGCATATCTCTTCGCGATGGGCATCGGCAGTTGGTTGTCGAAGTTCATCGAGCGGGAACTTGTCTCCCGTTTCGTAACCATCGAGCTGATGGTCGGCCTTGTGGGCGGGTTTTCGTCGGCGATTTTGTTTCTCGCTTTCGCCTACACCGACGCGTTTCGATTTTTGCTCTACGTGATGGTGCTTCTGATTGGCATTCTGGTGGGGCTTGAGATTCCGCTGTTGATGCGGATTTTGAAGGAGCGGTTTCATTTCACCGATCTCGTCGCGAACGTATTGGCGTTTGACTATCTCGGCGCACTTGGCGCATCGCTGCTGTTTCCGCTTGTGCTTGTGCCGAAACTGGGCATGGTGCGTTCGGCGCTGCTGTTCGGGCTGATCAACGCGGGCGTGGCGGTGTGGTCGACCTGGATTTTTAAGGAGCAGATCGGCCCTGTTCACAAGCTGCGCTTTTCCGGCGTCCTGGTGATCGCCGCGCTTTGCGCCGGTATGTTGTTCGGCGACAAAATCACCGATGCCGCCGACGCGAGTCTCTACGCCGACGATGTTATCCTCTCGCGCAACACGCGCTATCAACGCATTGTCGTGACGCGGTGGAAGGACGACATCCGGCTCTTCTTGAACAGCCATTTGCAGTTCAGTTCGCGCGACGAATATCGTTATCACGAAGCGCTCGTGCATCCGGGACTCGCCGCGATTAAGAACCCTCGTCGTGTGCTTGTGCTCGGCGGCGGCGACGGCTTGGCGGTGCGCGAGATTTTGCGATACCCGGCCGTCGAGTCGATCACGCTTGTCGATCTCGATCCGGACATGACGGTGCTGTTCCGCAACCACGCGCTGCTGCGGAAGTTGAACGGCGACGCGTTCCAAAACGCGAAGGTGAAGGTGGTCAACGCCGATGCGTTTCCGTGGCTCGAACAGAACCCCGGCCAATTCGATTTCGTTGTTATCGATTTCCCCGATCCCACCAACTACTCGCTCGGCAAGCTGTACACGACGGCGTTTTACCGGCTCTTGAAGCGGCATCTTACCGATGACGCGCTCGTCACGGTGCAAAGCACTTCGCCGCTGTTCGCGCGCCAGAGCTACTGGTGCATTCATGAGTCGATCAAGTCCGCGGGCCTGAACACGTGGCCTTATCATGTCTACGTGCCTAGCTTCGGTGAGTGGGGCTATGTGATGGCCGGGAAGGGAAGTTATGCGCCGCCGAAAGTGCCTGCCGGGCTGCGATATTTGAATCAGACAACGCTGGCTTCGATGTTTGAGTTTCCCGCGGATATGTCGGCTGTGCCGGTCGAGCCGAATCGATTAAACGATCAGGCGCTGGTGCGGTATTACGACAAGGAGTGGCGGGATTTTTCGCACTGAGCGGCGATGCGCGCGTAGTCGAGGTCTTTCACTCGACCCGCTACGAGGCTTGAAGTTGTGACGTCGGGCGATTCGAGGCAACACCGCCGTTTCCGGCCCAATGCAGTGAGCATGGTACCCGAGCGTTCGATCAAACGGAGAGTCCTGGCCTATGGAACCATCGATCGCATCCGCGCGCATCGGGGAACTGGCCCAGGATCGCTTGGCTCCCGATCACAACGATTTCATCAGAGTCCGCGATGATTGCCGACGCTCGAATAATATGTTCCAGTTGCGAACGCGTCATAAATTTTCCATCGCTCCTTCGGCGTCAGCACTCCCGCAAATGGACCTGACTGGCGCATCGCCCGCATCTCTTCGCTGTCTTCCTGAATTACTCGCAGCATCTCATCGAGCGGCCGGCGTAACAACTCTTCCCGACGATCTAGATACCAAGTGGCCCGCCCGGCGGTGGGCCGCCAGCGGGCGATGTTGTCGAACGCGATGGCAAGCAGTCCCGGATCGGCGCGCAGCTTTTCGGCGATCGCGCGATGCATCGCCAGACTGCGCGCGTCGATGCGGTCGTGATCGTTCATGCCCTATTGTGGCACCGGCAGCGTGCCTAGATTCAACTTCGCCAGCGTCGGATTCCACTCCGCAACCAGCTTTTTCAGCGACGCTTTCACCGCCGGCAGGTTGTCGTTGTACTCCTTCTCCACCTCGGCGAAGTGGGCCACCTGCTGCGGCAGCGGCGCCGCGTTTGGTCCATCGATGATGCCGCCGAGGTTCGTCAAACGTTCGCTCAATCCCGGCGCGTCTTCCAGGCGATTCGCCGTCGATGGCAGGCCGATTCGGAGGGTCTCTTTGTCGAGCGCCTTTTGCCAATCGGCGATCGGCGCGTCGGTCTTGCCGCGCGCGGCGATGCCTTTTAGCAGGTCCTTCAGTTGGTCGATCGCCTTCAGCGTCGTATTTATGTTCGACTGCATATCGCGCAACTTCAATCCGTAGGAAAGCTGCGACACCAACTCTTCCTGTGTCGCCTTCAATGCCGGGTCGAGCCGCACTTCGAACTTCTCTTCCAGCTTTGTTGAGCCCACCGTCAACCGCACCGTGTAGGTGCCCGGCGCGGCTTTCGGGCCGCGCGCGGTGAATGGACTCGCCGCTTCGGCTTCGGTCGGCGCGCGCCGCACCTTGGGCCCTTCGTGCCGCAAATCCCAAACGACGCGCTGCACGCCCGGCTCTTTCGGCACCTGGGTCAACTCGCGAATCACTTTGCCGGAGGCATCGATAATCTCCACCTTCGGCGTCGTCTTCGTCGCGTGCGAGTATGTGATCGGCGCGCCGTAGCGAGGGTTTGTCCCTTTGAACACTTTCGATCCGCCTTCGTCCAATCCGCCGCCGCCGGCGCGCGATGCAAAACGATACGTCAGACGCGGCGCGTAGAGTTTAATCTCCGATGTCGGAGGTTGCTGCAGTACCGCGATGTCGTCGAGAATCAGGATGCTCCGGCCGTGCGTGCCGAGGATGAGATCGTTCTCGCGCGGGTGCACCAGAATATCGTGCACGGCCACGTTCGGCAGGTTTTTCGCGTTGAGTCGCGACCATGCGGCGCCGCCGTTCCAAGAAACAAAAAGGCCCATTTCCGTTCCGGCGTACAACAGCGACGCGTTGCGCGGGTCTTCGCGCACGACATGCACGTACGCTTTTGCGGGCAGGCCCGTCACGATCGACGCGAACGTTTTCCCGCCGTCGGTGGTCTTGAAAATGTGCGGCTTGTAGTCGTCCCAGAAGTGCCGGTCGAGCGCGACATATGCCGTTGTCGCCGACGTCTTTGATGGCTCGACGTGCGACACCCACGAATCGCGCAGCTCGGCGGGCAAGTTCTCGGCGACGTTCGTCCATGTCTTGCCGGCGTCGGCGGTCACCTGCACATTGCCGTCATCGGTGCCTACCCAGACCACGCCCGCCTTCGACGGCGATTCGCCGATCGACACAATCGTTCCGTGATTCTCCGCCGTCGAGTTGTCGTACCAGATCGGGCCGCCCGCCGACTTCATTCGATCGCGAAAATTGCGTGTCAGGTCCGGGCTGATCGGTTCCCACGACATGCCGAAATTTCGCGTTTGAAACAACGCGCTGCCGCCGAAATACACCGTCTGCTTGCCGTGCGGCGAGGTCACGATCGGCGTGTTCCAGTTGAAGCGGTACTTCAGATCGCCGACGCGTCCCGACTGCGGCTGAGGCGCTACGGACTGCTGCTCGCCCGTTTCCATATTCGTCATCGACAGCCGCCCACCCTGCGACTCGGTGAGGAAGATATTCGGATTATCCGGATGCGGCGCGGCGAAGAATCCGTCGCCACCGGTGACCAACTTCCAATCGGACGGCGCGATCGACCCGCCGCGCGTGCGCGACGGCCCGGTCCAGGTGCCGTTATCCTGCAAGCCGCCGGTCAGGTTGTAAAAGGGGATTCGGTTGTCGGCCGCGAGCGCGTAGTATTGCGCGAGCGGAATGTTCAAAAGGCCTTCCCAAGAACCGCCACGATTTGTGGTCAACGACAAACCGCCGTCCGAGCCCGCCCACATGCGCGCAGGATTTGTTGGGTCGATCCACAACGAATGGAAGTCGATGTGAATGCCGCTCGCCGTGTTTCGGAACGTCCTGCCGCCATCGACCGAAATCTTCAAATTCGACGCCACCGCGTAGACGCGATTCTCTTCCACGGGATCCACGCGCAGGTCGGCGTAGTAGAAGCCGCGTCCTACGATGTCGCGCTCCCGAGTCATGATGACGAACGAGTCGCCTCCATCGCTCGAACGGTATAGCGTGCCTTCCTTCGATTCCGCCGCCAGATACACAACCGACGGATTCGAAGGCGCGACCTTTACTCCGACGCGCCCGATCAGCTTCGGCAAGCCCTTTTCTAGTTTCGTCCACGAGCGTCCTCCATCGACCGATCGGAAGACGCCGCTCTTCTCGCTGCCTGAGGTGTGATTCCACGCCTTTCGCTCGAAGCGCCACATCGCCGCGTACAGCACGTTCGGGTTCTTCGGATTGATGTCGAGATCGGCGCAGCCGTGGCCGTCGTCGATGAAAAGCGTCTTCTGCCAAGTCACGCCGCCGTTGGTGGTCATGAAAACGCCGCGCTCGTTGTTCGGCCCCGATTGATGGCCAACCGCGCAGACGTACGCCGTCTCCGGTTCCAGCGGATGCACGATGACGCGCGCGATGTGCATCGTTTCGGCGAGCCCGAAGTGCTTCCAGGTCTTTCCGCCGTCGGTGGACTTGTACACGCCATCACCGAACGACACGCTGTTGCGCATGTTCGCTTCGCCGGTGCCGAGCCAGACGACTTCGGGATTACGCGGGTCGAGCGCGAGGTCGCCGACCGACACGGTTGTCTTGTCGTCGAACAGCGAACTCCACGTCATGCCGCCGTCGAGAGTCTTCCACAAACCGCCGCCGCCGGTGCCTGCGTACAGAACGTTTGGATTGCCGGGAACGCCTTCAATGTCGGTGACACGCCCGCCCATCGTTGTCGGTCCGATCACACGGAACGAGAGGCTCTCGAAGTTCTGCGCGCAGAGTGCCGCGGCAGCAAACAGAAATAGTCGCATATCCGCTTGATTGTAGCGGTTTCATTCGAAACAATGAGCCATGCTTACTCGCCGATCCGTTCTTGCCGCCGCCGCCGTTCCAAAGATCAAGTTCCAAAACGCCGTTGATCAGCCCGTCTTGAAAAAGGAACTATTCACGTCGCCCGTCGTGATTGCGTCCATCGAACTGATGAAGAGCGGCTCGCACTACTTTGTGCGGGTGCGTTCGAAGGACGGCGCGGTCGGCATCGCCGATGCGCACAGTTCGGTGATGGCCAGCGCGTATCCGATACTGCTCAAGCGCGTGAAACTGACGTTCGCCGGCAAGGACGCACGCAATCTCGAAGATTTGCAGCGTGAAGCGTATTTGGCGCAATCCAACTACAAGTGGCAGGGGTTGCCGTTCTGGGTTAGCCACGCCGTCATTGAAATCGCCATTCTCGACATGCTCGGCAAGACTGTCAACAAGCCTCTTGGCGCGCTGTTCGGCGATGTTATTCGCAAGACGGTTCCCGTCTATCGCGCCAGCGGCAATCGCGGCAACTCGCCGGAAGCGGAGATCGCATACCTGCAGAAGATAGTCGGCGAGACCGGTGCGGGCGCGATCAAGTTTCGCCTCGGTGCGCGGATGATGTACAACGACGCGTCGACCAAACGCGATCTCGCGATGATCCCGCTCACGCGCAAAACCTTCGGCGACAAGTTCGCGATCTATGCCGATGCCAACGGTTCCTACGATGTTCCGATGGCCATCAAGATCGGCCGGGTGATGGAAGAGCAAAAGCTTGGCTTCTTCGAGGAACCGGCGACTTTCGATTACTACGACGATACGAAAGCCATTGCCGACGCGCTGAAGATTCCCATCGCGCTCGGCGAGGAAGAGATGAGTCTGCGCAACTTTCGCCGCATTATCGAGACGGGCACGGCGCAAGTGATTCAGCCCGATTTGCTGTACTTCGGAGGACTCATTCGCTCGATCAAAGTCGCGAGGATGGCCGCCGCCGCCGGTCTCGATTGCACGCCGCATATGTCGGGCGGCGGACTCGGTTTCCTCTACATCGCGCACTTCGCGTCCGTCGTTCCAAACGTCGGCGCGCACCAGGAGTATAAGGGCGAGGACGACAACCTGCCCGTGCATTCCGATACGTCGAGCCTTAAGAGCGAGAAGGGGATGTTGACGGTGCCCATCGGCCCGGGCCTTGGAGTGACCCTGGGGCCCGATTTTCTCGCCAAAGCAAAACCCGTAACCGCATGACATTGTGATAACTTAACCCCAGGAACCTTTATGAGAAACCTTTTGCTTGCCCTCTGCATGTTGGCGGTCGTGTTTGCGCAAAGCGAACGTGGCAACATCACAGGCATCGTCGCCGATCCTTCCGGCGCGGCTGTTCCCGGCGCTGAACTCGCGGCGATCCACGTCGCGACCAATACGGCGAACAAGGCTGTCGCATCGGCCTCGGGCGAATACAACATCGCAAACCTTTTACCGGGCGTGTACCGGCTTGAAGTATCGGCCGCTGGATTCAAGAAGTCTTTGCAGCAGAACGTGAACGTTTCCGCGGGCGGCACGGTGCGCGTCGACGTCTCGCTCGCCATCGGTCAGGTCAGCGAATCGGTCGAAGTCACCGCCGCGGCCGCAACGATCCAGACCGAGAACGCTAAGGTTTCCACGCTCGTCGAGAACAAGCTGGTTGACGAGTTGCCGTTGGTTGTCGCGGGATCGATGCGAAGTCCGTTCAATCTTGTCGCGGTCGCAGCCGAAGCGCGTGGCAGCGGGCAGCGTCTGGCGCTCGGAGGCGGCCAAGTCGCCCAGTGGGATGCAACGCTTGATGGCTACAGCGTCGGCACCAATCGTTCGGGCGATACGGACGAAGCCGCGCTCAACACGCCGTCGGTCGAAGCGCTCACAGAATTTTCCGTCGACACTAACGGCTTCAAGGCTGAATACGGCCAGGCCGGCGGCGGCGCGATGACCTTCGCGTCGAAGTCCGGAACCAATGCGTTCCACGGCTCCGCCTACGACTTCCTGCGCAACGACAAACTCGACGCCCGCGGCTTTTTCGCCAATACGCGCTCCATCTACCGCCAGAACGATTTCGGCTTCACCGCGGGCGGCCCGGTCGTCGTGCCAAAGGTCTACGACGGCCGCAACAAGACTTTCTTCTTTATGTCGTTCGAAGGCTTCCGCAACCGCGTCGGAGCGAACTCGAGCATCCTCAGCGTGCCTACGCCGGAGATGTACAACGGCGATTTTCGCAGCTGGGTCAACCCCAACAACCAATTACTGACGATCTACAACCCTTCGACAACCAGAGCCAACCCGAATGGCGTCGGCTTCATCCGCGACCCCTTCCCGAACAACCAGATTCCCGTGTCGATGTTCTCGCCCATCGCTCAGCAAATCGCGGCCTTCGGCAAGGGCGTGACGCCCAACCGCGGCTTCGCGCCCGGCACCAGCGGTTACGTCCGACAGAATTACATTGTCAACAGCGGTACGCTCGTTACGCCTACCGACAAGTGGAGCGTCAAGGGCGACCAAAACATTGGTTCCAATCACCGGCTGAGTTTCTTGTGGAACCTCACCACTTTTCGCAATAAGCCCGGCCCCGCCGGACCTCCAGGCCTGCCCGAACCGCTCTGGAACGGCGCCATTCAGGCTTGGGACACAGAAGCATACCGCTGGAGCCACGATTGGACGATCTCGCCGGCGATGATCAATCACTTCTCCTTCGCCTTCAACCGCTTCATCAAGGATAGTTTCTCCGCGAATGTCGGCAAGAACTGGAAGGACAAAGTCTGCATCAAGAACGTCATCGATTGCAACAACAACTTTCCGACCATTAACTTCACTGAGTTCAGCACCTGGGGAGGCCCATCCAACAACGGCACGCTGCAACCTGGCTGGGGCATCAAGAACGATCTCAGCTACGTGAAGGGTTCGCACACCTGGAAGTTTGGGTTCCAGCACCAGAATCAAACCGCCAACGGCGTCGGACAACAAGACATCTCCGGCCGCGCCGATTTCAACTTCCTCGGCACGTCTGTCCCCGGTGCCATCGCCTTCACCAGCGGCAGTTCGTTTGCCAGTTTTCTTCTTGGCGAAGCGCATCTTGGCCGCACCGAAACTCCACGCGAAGTCGCGCAGAACTATCCCTACTTCGGCTTCTACGCGCAGGACGACTGGCGCATTACGCGCAAGCTTGTGCTAAACCTCGGTGTCCGCTACGACTTCACGCAGCCCCCGACCAACAAGCTCGATCAATACTCCGACTTCAATCCGACGCGCCCTAATCCCGTCGCGAACGGCTTCCTTGGAGCGCTCTGGTTCGCGGGTTTCGGTGAAGGCCGCGAGAACCGCCGCAGCCTGGTCCCCGGCTGGTACGGCGGCATCGGCCCGCGCATCGGCATCGCATACTCGCCCGATTCGAAGACGACAATCCGCACGGCGTTCGGCCGCTCTTTCTCGCGTGTCACGGCCGTGCAGGGATCGGGCCACTTCGCCGGTTTCATTGGGCAGTGGGCGTTCCAAAACACTTCCCAAGGTGTGCAGCCGACCTTCCGCCTTCACGAGGGCCTACCCTCTTACGTGCTTCCTCCGCGCGTCGATCCGAGCTTTCAGAACGGACAGTCCGTCGATTTCTGGAACGGCCAGGACGCCACCCGCGCACCCGAAGCCCTCTTCTGGACGTTCACAACCCAGCGCCAGATCTCGACCAACACCGTGCTGGAGCTTGGCTATAACGCCAATGTCGGAACCCACCTGCAGTCGGGCATCCTGAACATGAACCAGATGGACTCGGCCATCTTCAACCGGCTGGTTGGCCAGATGGGCCGCACTCCCGCGATCGCCATGCTCACCGGACCTTTCAACTCTGCCGCCGCCGTTGCCGCCGGCGTGCGCGCGCCGTATGCGAGTTTCGCCACGCAAGCGCAGCGCACCGCCAATCAGGCTCTCCGGCCGTACCCGCAATACCAGGCGATCTCCACCGGCGCGCAGAACGGCGACAAGAGCGGTCACTCTTCCTATCACGCGATGGTTATGAAGTTCGACCGCCGCTTCTCGAAGGATCTAACTTTGCAATGGAGCTACGTGTTCTCCAAGCTCATCACCGACTCCGACTCCTACTTTGCCAACTCCGAGACAGCGGCGCAGGATCACTACTACCGCCGCGCGGAGAAATCGATCGGCCAGTTCGATCAAACCCACGTCGTGAAGTTTTCAACCCTCTACAACTTGCCGTTTGGCAAG
Source organism: Acidobacteriota bacterium (assembly GCA_016871055.1). GTDB lineage: Bacteria > Acidobacteriota > Terriglobia > Bryobacterales > Bryobacteraceae. The sequence goes on along the minus strand of VFZW01000093.1, from coordinate 3,309 downwards.
GGAGGCAAGTGGCTCACCAACGGCTTCGTCTCGCACGTAGTCGGCGGATGGCGCCTAGCGGCCATTCAGGTCTATAGCAGCGGCTTCCCGCTTGAGCTGACCCGCAACAATCCGCTGCCTATCTTCAACGGCATCACGCGGCCTACGGTTTCGACTTACGAAGGATGGCGCGGCTCGGTCGGCGCCGGCGGGTTCGATCCGAATCGCGACAGCTTCCTCCAGCCCCCAGCCTTCTTCGGCGCCCAGCCCGCCGATTTCGGCAACATCACGCGGCACAACCCAAAGGTTCGCACGTTCGGCGAAAAGACTGAAAACATCAGCATCGCCAAGACCTTCAACCTTACGGAAAAACTTCGCCTCGACTTCCGCGCCGAAGCCTTCAACCTCTTCAACCGCGTGATTTTCGGAACTGGATCGACTAACCTCAACGCTGGAACGTTTGGGCGAGTCCAGAATCAGGCCAACTCCCCGCGGCAGATGCAGGGCGGGCTTAAACTGTACTGGTGATCTCCCGACGGAACTTCCTAGCCGCCTCGGCGCTCGCCGCGCAAGCGCCGAGGCGCAAGCCCAACTTCATCCTCCTGTTCGCCGACGACATGGGTTACGGCGATCTCGCCTGTTATGGTCACCCGACGATCAAGACGCCCAACCTCGATCGCATGGCCGCTGAAGGCATGCGATGCACTTCATTTTACGCCGCCGCGCCGTTCTGCACGCCCTCGCGGGTTGGCTTGTTGACGGGCCGCTATCCCATCCGCGCCGGGCTGCCGAACAACCTCGGTCCCGATTCGAAGGCGGGCCTGCGCTTGAGCGAAATCACCATCGCCGCCCACCTGAAACAGGAGGGTTATCGAACCGCCGCGATCGGCAAGTGGCATCTCGGACACCAGCCTGCTGAGTATCTGCCTAACGCGCGCGGCTTCGACTTCTACTTCGGCTTGCCGTATTCAAACGACATGGAACCGCCGTTCGTGAAGACCGAGGTGCCGTTGATGCTCTACCGCAACAACGAGAAGATCGAGTTCCCGGTGAAGCAGGAGTCGCTCACCGAACGCTACACCGACGAGGCGTTGAAGTTTATCCGCCAGTCCGGCCGCAATCCGTTTTTGCTCTACTTGCCATACGCTATGCCGCACTTGCCGATTTCGGCTTCGAGCAAGAAGGGAACTTCACGAGCGGGGCTTTACGGCGACGTCATCGAAACCATCGATTGGTCGGTCGGCCAGATCCTGACCGAGTTGAAAAAGCAGGGCGTCGACAACGACACTCTCGTCGTCTTCATGAGTGACAACGGCCCGTGGCTCAATCTTCCCGACCGCATGCTGCAGCGCGGCAATGAACCGTGGCACACCGGCTTCAAGAGTCTTTTGCGCGGTCACAAAGGCAACACGTACGAAGGCGGACCGCGCGTCCCTGGCATCTTCCGCTGGCCTGGCGTGATTCCGTCCGGCCAGTCGGCGGCCGACATCGCCTCCACGCTCGATATTTTCCCGACGCTCGCGCAGGCCGCAGGCGCGGCGATTCCTAAAGACCGCGTCTACGACGGATTCGATCTGCTGCCGATGCTCAAAGGCGCTGGGCCTTCTCCGCGCCAGAACATGTTTTACTTCCGCGGTGCGTTCCTGGAGGCATACCGCGAAGGCCCGTGGAAAATTCGCCATGCGCGCCACGACTCGGGCCTCAAGCAAGGCGATCCGATCGTCCCAGAGTTGTTCAATCTGGATGACGATCCGGCCGAACAGTACAACCGGTACGAGCGAAATAAACAACTGGGCGATCGGCTGCTTGCCACACTGCGCGCTTTCGCGGCCGAGCAAAAAGCACAGTTACCGGTGTAGCCGCGCGTCCACTCGCTATACTAGCCGGATGCACCGCCGGGAGTTTCTTCGATTCGTCGCAGCGAGCCCATTCTTCGCTCAACAACCCAACCTCAAAGACCCGCTGAACGTCATGGACTTTGAGCCGTTGGCGCGCAAGGCGCTGCCGCCGGCACACTGGGGCTACCTCGCCACGGGTGTCAACGACGACCGAACGCTTCGCGCCAACAGCGAGGCCATGAACCACTACCACCTCCGCGTTCGTCAACTCGCCGGCATCGTCGCGCCCGACCTCAAAACGGAAGTCTTCGGCGAGACCTGGGAATCCCCGATCTACCTCAGCGCCGTCGGGCATCAGAAACAGTTCCACGCCGACGGCGAACTGGCCGTCGCGCGCGCCAGCCGCGCGCGCAAGACGATGCAGATGCTTTCGACCGTTGCCACGACCAGCGTCGAGGACGTTGCCCGCGAGCGCGGCGCGCCGCCCTGGTTCCAGCTTTATATTCCCAAGGCCTGGGATGAAACCGAGAAGCTCGTCCGGCGTGTCGAGGCCGCCGGCTGCAAGGTGCTTGTCTGGACCGTCGACAACGTTCCAGGCCGAAACACGGAGACGCTCATCCGTTTCGCCCGCACGGATACGCGCAACTGCATGACGTGTCACACGGTCGATCCGCTCGCCGGGTCGAGCCCCGCGCGCAACCGCACCAAGCCCATGTTTACCGGCCTTTCGGGAGAAATCAATCCGGTGGCCGCCGATTGGTCGTACCTCGACAGACTCAAGAAGCTGACGTCGATGAAGATCGTGATCAAGGGAATCGATACGGCTGAAGACGCGATCCTCGCTCGCGAGCGCGGCGCCGACGGCGTTGTCGTCTCCAACCACGGCGGCCGCGCCAGCGAAACCGGCCGGGGCACGCTGGACGTTCTTCCCGAAGTTGTCGATGCGGTGAATGGCAGGATTCCCGTGTTTATCGACGGCGGGTTTCGCCGAGGAACCGATATAGTCAAGGCGCTCGCCCTGGGCGCCAAGGCGGTCGGGATCGGACGACCTTATATTTGGGGACTCTCGGCGTTTGGGCAGCCCGGCGTCGAACGTGTTCTAGAAATTCTCAACGCCGAATTGACTCTCACTCTGCGACAGTGCGGCGTGGCGTCGATCGGAAAGATCACCAGTTCCACTGTCGTCCGCGCTCGATAGTACGAACACGATTCGGCCAAACAAAAGGCGCGGCCGTTTGGGCCGCGCCTTTAATGGTTCGACGTTGCTTGGAGATTAGCCCGAAGTTCCCCTTGGCAAAACGGGGCAATCGACACACTCCAAACGAGTTAGACGAAGAGGAGGGTGTGCGGCGCTGGGAACAAAGTGTTAGGGTGTGACGCCGAGGAGGTGAAAAGCGCGGAGTTGAACGGGGGTAGGCGAGGCAAGCATTTGGAAGGACTGGTCGCGCATGCGAACCTGATTTTGAGTCAGCGTGGCGAGATCGGCAAGGAG
>VFZW01000092.1 GCA_016871055.1 Acidobacteriota bacterium | reverse complement strand
AAACGTTCCACGAGTAGCGCGTCGGAAGGCGCGGTGATGCCAGCGCCTGGGTTGCTCTCGTCCAACCGCACTGTAATTAGCTGTTCGGCCATAGTGCGAATCCCCGTATTCACTAGATTCACGCTAGCACAACCGGCTGCCGGCGTGTCCTGCTGGATGATTGGACGCCGCATCTCCGGAAAAGTTCCCAGGGGGTGGAGAAAAGGCGAAAAAGGTCCGATACTAGGGCAGAGATGTCTGCGCAAGAAGCGGTACGGCTGGAGAAAGCGCCCGAGGCGGCGCCGTTGTCGATTCCGCTCCCGAAGTGGCAGTTTTCGCTGGCGATCTTCCGGGCTTTGCTCGGCGGGCTTTGTTGCCTGCTGGCGTTCGCGGCGTCGTCGAACATGGCGCGCAACAGCGGGTTCTTGTGGATTGGCTTTACGATCTACGCGATGGCGGCGGTTTTTGGTTACAGCTTGGAACGCCGCGGATACATGTTGCTCAGCCTGCTGATCGACACCGTCTTCTTCCTGATTTGCAGCGCACTTCCTTTTGAGTTTGCGACCGGTATCACGGCGCTGTTTTATCTCTACATCCTCATGTCGGCGGCGCTACTGCACACGGCGCGCGAGATTTTTGTCGTTGTGATTGGAACGACGGTGTTCTTCTTCCTTGCCAAGCCGGCAGAGGTTTTGGTCTTTTCGCCGGCGGTGTTGCTTTCCGGAACGGCGGTCACGGTGATGGCGCTGCAGCGGCAGGCTTTGCAACAGCGTCTGCGCGCGTCTGCGCGTCAGGCGATGATGTTTCGCTCCGAAGCCGATCATGCCAAGGAGGCTGAACGACAACGGATCGCGCATGATTTCCACGACGGGCCGCTGCAGTGTTTTGTCGGCTTCTCGATGCGGCTAGAGGTGGCCAAGAGGTGGCTGGAGCGCGACCCGAAGCGCGCGATGGCGGAGATCGAGGACTTGCAACTGCTGGTGAAGGCGCAGTCGGAGGAGATCCGGCAGTTCGTGCGCGCGATGCGGCCGCCGGAGATCGACGGCGCGGGGCTGGTGCCGTCGCTGAAGAAATTGGTTGAGGGGTTTGAGCGGGACTCCGGAATAGCGGCTGTATTGGTGGGAAGTTCGACGCGTGTGCAGACATCGGCGGCGACCGCGACCGAGATTTCATTGATCTGCCGCGAGGCGCTGCACAATATTCAGAAGCACGCGCAGGCGAAACACGTCACCGTCGGCGTGGGCCGCGATGGCGATGTGTTTGAGTTGTCGGTGGACGACAACGGCAAGGGTTTTCCTTTCGGCGGGGCCTATGGGCTTGAAGAGCTGGATCAACTGCGATTGGGTCCGGCGTCGATTCGATCGCGCGTGCGGCAGTTGAATGGCGAGATGCTGCTCGATTCGCGGCAGGGCGCGGGCGCGACGTTGAAGATTCGCATTCCACTATGAGGGCTTGGCTGGTTGGCGTGTTGCTGCTGGCTGGATGCGGAAGGTATGCCGATTTCACGCTGCCGCCGCCCGTTGGGCCGGCGCGGGAAGGGAAGTGGACTTGGGCGCCTTCTCCGGAACCCGTGCTGAAGAATGGCGGGAAGTATGATTCAGTGGATGCGTTGAATCCGGAGGTCTGGCAGGCCACTGATGGGTGGAGTATGACCTACTCGGGTTGGGACGGGCGTGTCTGGCGAACGCTGTCAGCAGTGTCGAAGGATGGCGTGGCGTGGACGAAGTCGGATCGAGTGATGATCGAACCGAACCCGTCGACTTGGGAGGGGAACTACATCGCGGCGAATGGGTTTGGGCCGTGGTATCAAGCCGGAACACCGCCCCAGATTGGGGACTCTCGTTCACGGCAGGTCGCCGTTCCGCGTGGCCCGAGGGGGGCATGGGATGAGATGGGAGTTGGCGATCCGTATATTGTCGGGCGATACATTTTTTTTCTCGGACAGGACCGCGCGCGGCGGCAGCGGTTGGGCGTGGCTGAACTGCGGGGCGGTACATGGTACAAACTCGCTTCGAACCCCATCCTCGAACTCGGCGAACCCGGCGCGTTTGACGAAAAGGGCCTCGGCGAACCAGCCGTTTGGGAGCAGCACGGCAGATGGTGGATGCTCTATACCGGCCGCGACAAGAAAGAGTGGCGTCGAATCGGACTGGCCGTTTCGCGCGATGGAATTCAGTGGTCCCGTATCCCAGGACCTCCGATTATTGACGTTGGCGCGGAAGGAACCTGGAATTCGCGAGTCGTGTGCGATCCGCACGTGGTCCAGCAGCCTGACGGCTCGGTTCGCGTGTATTTTGGCGGGGGCAACAAGCCCCAGCCGGCCGAGAATCTGAACGGACAGATCGGCGTGGGCGTTTTGCGGTATGGAGAGTAATTAACAAACTGTTGCCACGGGTCACGCGCAAGTTCGGGTATCATGAGCCAGATCGCTTTTCAGGAGATTGCCATGCGAGTTCTCACGTTCGCCGTTGCCGCGGCCGCGCTTTGCGCGCAGGAGTACCGAGCCACGTTATCGGGCCGGATCACCGATCCACAGGGCGCCGTAGTGCCCAACGCCAAAATTGTCGCCACACAGACCGACACCGGCGCGAAGTTCGAGACCAAGTCCGGCGCCGACGGCCTCTACACGATTCCGTTTCTGCCGCCGTCGGGCTACTCGTTGACGGCCGAATCCGCCGGTTTCAAGAAATATGACCGCAAGGGCATTCAGCTCGGCGCGAATGAACGCGTTGGCTTGGATATCGAGATGGCGATCGGCCAGATGACCGAAACCATTTCGATCACCGCCGAGGCGCCGGTGCTGAATACAACGACCGCATCGACAGGCCAAGTCATCACGACTCGCCAGATCGACAACATGCCGCTGAGCGGACGCACGCCGTTGGCGCTGGCGCAATTGGCCTTCGGCGTCACGCCCACCGACGATCCGCGCTTCACGCGCCCCTTCGACAACGCCGGCCCGTCGGGCTTTTCGATGGGCGGCTCGCCGTCGCGCTCGAACGAATTGCTGATCGACGGTGCGCCCGATACGACCGGCGATAACCGCGTGGCGTACAATCCGCCGGTGGATGCCGTCGCCGAAGTGAAGGCGGAGTCGTTTCAGGCCGACGCCGCTTACGGGCACACCGGCGGCGGGACGGTGAATGTCGTGCTCAAGAGCGGCACGAATACGTTCCACGGCACGCTTTACGAGTTCAACCAGATTTCAAACACCGCCGCGACGCCGTTCTTTACCAACAAGGTCGGCGGGCGGAAGCCGTCGAGCCGGTTTAATCAGTACGGCGGCAGCTTGTCGGGACCGGTGCAGATTCCGAAAGTCGTCGATGGGCGCAATCGGATATTCTTCTTCTTCGCGTATGAGGGAATCTCCGACGCGCTGCCGGCTCCGGCCACGACGACGGTTCCGTCGGCGGCGCAGAAGCAGGGCAATCTTTCTTCGTTGCTGGCGTCCGGCGCGGCGTATCAGATCTACGATCCGGCCACCGGCGTTGCCGAGGGCGCGCGGGTGCGGCGCCAGCCGTTCGCCAACAACATCATTCCGGCCAGCCGGCTCTCGCCGATCGCGCAGAACTACCTCAAGCTCTACCCGGATCCCAATCAGCCGGGCCGCGCCGATGGCCAGGACAATTTTATTTCGTTGACCAACGGCGAGCGCAACACGTTCTACAACTACCTCGGCCGAATGGATTTCAATATCTCGGACCGCCACAAAGTGTTCTTCAACGCCCGCCACAATCAGCGCATCGGGCAGGGCGGTAACGGCTTCAACAAGTCGCTGACCGACAATCCGACAGCGACCAACGCGCTGCGCCGCATCAACTGGGGTTACATGGTGGACGATGTGTACGCGATCACGCCAACCTTCCTAATGAACACCCGGCTGAACTGGACGCGGTTCCAGGAACCGCGTGTAAACTTTTCTGAAGGCTTCGATTCGACGAGCCTGGGATTCCCGGCGGCGCTGTCGGCGGCGGCGCCGTTCCGGGTCTTGCCGCGCATTACGTTCGCGCGGTTTACCGGCGTCGGCGATTCGGGCCCGCGCTCGTTCCCGTTCGATTCGTTCCAGATTTTCGAAACGCTGACCAAGATCACCGGCAAACACTCGCTGAAATTCGGCGCCGATCTTCGGCAGCTTCGTGAGAGCGACTTTAATTACGGTTTCTCCAACGGTACGTTCGCCTTCGCCACGGATTGGGCGCGTGGTCCACTCGATAACGCCGCGCCCGCTCCGCTCGGTCAGGATCTGGCCGCATTTCTCCTTGGCTTGCCCACCGGCGGCCAGTATGACATCGCCGCGGCGCGAACCAATCTCAGCAACTACTATGCGTTCTTCTTTCAGGACGACTATCGCGTGAAGCCAAATTTGACGCTCAATCTGGGAATTCGCGCGGAGCACGAATCGGGAACGACCGAGCGTTTCGACCGTTCCGTGAACGGCTTCGACGAAACGTCGGCGAGTCCGATTTCCGCCGCGGCGCTGGCGGCGTTTGGCCGCAACCCGGTGGCGGGCGTCGCGAACTTCCGCGTGAACGGCGGTCTGCGTTTCGCCGGTCAGGGGACGCGGCTGATTTACACGACGCCGGCGCTTACGTTCAGCCCGCGGTTTGGGTTCGCCTACACGCTGAGTCCGAAGACGGTCGTGCGCGGCGGGGTCGGCATCTACTACTTCACCTATGGCGTAGTCGGCAACAACGCCCCCGGATTCAGCCAGACGACGGCGTTTGTGCCCAGCCTGGATGGGTTCCGGACTCCCGCTTCGACGCTGGCCAATCCGTTCCCGAATGGTATCGAACGCCCGACCGGCAGCGCGGCGGGCCTGGCCACATTCATGGGGCGCCCGGTGGCGTTCATGAATCCCAACGCCGAATCGCAGTATTCGGCCCGGTGGCAGTTGTCGGTGCAGCGCGAGATGGCGCGCAATACGGTGTTGGAAGTGGGTTACATGGCGAATAAGGCGGTCCGGCTGCCGGTCGACTATGCGGCCAACGGCCTGCCGATGCAGTTCTTGAGCACCTCGGGCGAGCGCGATCAGGCCGTCATCAATAATCTGACGGCGAACGTTCCGAACCCGATGGCGGGACTGATTCCGGGGACGGGGTTGAACGGCGGACTCGTCGGCCGCAATCAGCTTCTCCGCGCGTTTCCGCAGTTCACCGGCGTCACGGCGCAGCGGTTGAACGATGGCTCGTCGCACTACCATGCGTTCCAGGTTCGCTTCGAGAAACGCTTCTCCTCGGGTTTCCAGATGCTGGCCAACTACCAGTGGTCGAGATTGTTGGAGAGGCGAAGCCGGCTGAACGAATTGGATCCGTTCCTTGAAAAGCGCGTCGCCGCCGAAGACCGTCCGCAACGGCTGGTGACAAGCGGATCCTGGGAGATGCCGTTCGGCAAAGGCCGCAAGTATGGAAACGCTGTAAACGGGTTGACGAATCAAATCATTGGCGGTTGGATCGTCAATGCGATCGTGACGTTGCAACCCGGCGCGCCGCTCAATTGGGGAAACGTGATCTACCTGGGCGGTCCGATTAACGTCGACGCGCACAATCCCGACCGCACGTTCGACACGACGCGGTTCAACCGCGTGGCCGCGCAGCAGCTCGATTGGAATCGGCGGACGTTCTCCTCTCGCTTCAACGATACGCGCGCCGACGGCGTCAACCAGATCGACTTCTCGGTCATCAAAGCGTTCCCGATTTTCGAGCGCTTGAACATGACGTACCGCTGCGAGTTCTTCAACCTGACGAACACGCCGATCTTCTCCGGTCCGCAGTTGGCGCCCACGAATACGAACTTCGGTTTGATTACGAATCAGGCGAATCAACCGAGGCGCGTGCAGATGGCGCTGCGGCTGGTGTTTTGATGCTCAAAGCCGGATGAGAGTAAGCTGGCTGACGTGTTCGAAGTCTTGTGCCCAGCGGTAGTTCCTATTGAATCGCTGTGGCTGCGATCCAGGCGTCGGCGGCGTTCATCGGCCACTCGTGGCCATCAGTAGCTTCGAGCGCTGCTGGCCGCAACGGATGACCGGACTTAAAGATCACCGAAACCGCGTTCGTATCAACGAGAATCGGGCTCATGGATCGTTACCGGCCGTCGTCCCTTGCCCTTCATTTCATTCAGGTCCATAAGGAACTCATCGAGGTCTGACGGATCGGTAACAGGATCTTGGTGCTTAAGCTCTGTGACCGGCGGCTTTGCGCCCGGCGGCATCGGCTTGGTGCGCGGCGGCAGATTTTTCGTGTCTGTGAGGATGATCGCCACGATCCCATCATACTGGCAAATCCGGTACGATTTGAATGTGTTCGCTCGTATTGTAGTTGCCCTCGCCGCCGTGCTGGCCGCACTCGCTCAACAGCCCGCGCCGAAGGTTCCAGCCAAGATCATCCGCACGTTTCCGCACGACACGCAAGCGTTCACCCAGGGCCTGGAATTCTCTGGCGGAGCGCTGTGGGAAAGTACTGGAATGGTCGGCCGTTCGGGCATTCGCAAGGTACAACTCGAAACCGGAAAAGTGCTGCAGGAGCTGCGCCTTTCGCCACCCTACTTCGGCGAAGGCATTACGATCGTCGCGGGAAAGCTGTTCCAACTGACCTGGCAACATCAGACCGGCCTTGTCTACGAGATGCCCAGTCTGAAGTTCGTCAAGCAATTCTCCTACCCGGGCGAAGGATGGGGCCTGACCAACGACGGTAAGAACATCTACATGAGCGACGGAACCGCGCAAATCCGGGTAATCGATCCGGCGACACAGCGCGAGATTCGCCGCATCAATGTCCGCGACGGCGGGCGGCCAGTCGCCAACTTGAACGAACTGGAATGGGTGCGCGGAGAAATCTATGCCAATATCTGGACGACCGACACAATCGCCCGCATTCGTCCGCTCGACGGCACGGTCACTGGCTACATCGACTGCGCTCACCTGCCGCGCGACCGTGAGTTCGCCGACGTGCTGAACGGCATCGCCTACGACGCCGTCGGCCGGCGCCTGATTGTGACCGGCAAACAATGGGCCCGCATATACGAAATCGCGATCCCCAATCCATGAAGCGACTCCTTCTCCTTCTCGCCGCCGTATTGCGCGCGCAACAGACCGACGCCACGATTTCCGGAACCGTTACCGACAAGTCCGGCGCGGCGATCCCAAATGCCGAAATCACCGCGACTCAGCTTGAAACCTCGCGCGCCACGGTTGTCGCATCCAACGAAGCGGGCTTCTACTCGCTGCGCCCTCTGCCGATTGGGACGTACGTCGTTTCGGTAAGGCTCGACGGCTTCAAGCTCCACCGGCAGGATGGTGTCGTCCTCACGACCGGCCAAAGCCTCGAACTAAGCGTTGTGTTGGAGCCCGGCGCTGTGAGCGACGCCGTGACCGTGACCGCCGAGGTGCCGCTGCTCGAATCGCGCACCGCCGAGGCGAGCCAACTCATCGAATCGAAGACGATCGAAGACATGCCGATGGGCGACCGCCGGGCAATGAACATTGTCGAGATCACCGGCGCGACCGTTTTCATTCCGAACGAGACCGGGGGCAGTCCGACCTTCTCACTTGCCGGCGGGCGCGCTGGTTCGCAGATGTTTTGGATCGACGGCGGCGCGGGGCAGAACATGCGGCTCGGCGTGGCGTCGACCAACTGGGATCCGCCGATCGAAACACTGCAAGAAATAAAGATCATGGGCAACGGGTTCTCGGCCGAGTTCGGCGCGTCGGCCGGCGGTGTGGTCATCGCAAACACGAAGTCGGGCACCAACAAGTTCAAGGGCTCGCTGTTTGAGTACTTCCGCAATCAAGTCCTGGACGCGCCCAACTTTTTCTCGCCGATCATCAATGGCGCCAAGCAACGCCCCGCACTGCGTTACAACGTTTTCGGCGGCACCATCGGAGGGCCGATCATTAAGGATCGGACGTTTTTCTTCTTCGCCTACGAAGGTTCGCGCCGCGGTGACGGCACGATCCGTACGCTGACGGTGCCGTCGGACCTCGAACGGCGCGGCGACTTTTCGCGCACAGAAAACGCGCGGGGGCTTGCCGTCGTTTATGACCCATCGACCACCCGCCGCAACGCCGCTAACGCTATCATTCGCGATCCGTTCCCCTCGAACATTGTGCCTTCGAATCGCATCGATCCCATTGCGGCGAGGCTCGTGCCATTCTTTCCCATCTCCAACCGCACAGCCGACGATCGAACCGGCGCCAACAACTTCCGGCTGAACGACGTCAACCGCACTACGCGGAATAACTACACGCTGAAGCTCGATCACACGTTGAGCGATAAGAACAAGCTGCTCTACCGGCTGCTCTATTCCGACGACATCAGCGCGCGGTCCAGCGTCTACCCCTTGCCCGCGGCCGATACCGTCAACCAGTCCAATGGCAACGTTGTGTTTCACTACGGCGCCTGGACGCGCCTCGTCTCGCCGACTGTGATCAACGAACTGCGAGCGACGTACGGCGATCGCACCTTCCGTTCCTTCTCGCGCGGCACCGGCGAAGGCTGGCCCTCGAAGCTCGGACTCAACGGTGTTAGCGACGACTACTTTCCAAACATCGCGCCCGCCGCCTATGCCGCGCTCGGCAGCAGTAGCCAAGACCGCCAGCAGTTCCCCATCCGCCAGGCGCAGATTGCCGAATCGATGTCGTGGATTCGCGGCAAACATTCGCTCAAATTCGGCGGCGAGTTTCGGCCGTCGCTGAATCATGAGATATTGCGTTCGACGGTTTCGGGCCGTTATGTTTTCTCGCGCGGGTTCACGGGCGCGGTTGGCAACGCGTTTACCGGCAATGGCTTCGCGACGATGCTGCTTGGCATTCCGACGAATTTCGAAACGCGCGAGACCGATGAGCTTGATCGCTACTCGCTCTACTACGCGGGCTTCGCGCAGAACGATTGGCAGGTCAGCCAGTCGCTCACCCTCAACCTCGGCGTGCGCTGGGAAGCAGACTCGCCGATGCGCGATCGCAAAAATCGCATGAACTCATTTGACCCACAGACGATCAATCCTGTCTCGGGCAATCCGGGCGTCGTGAAGTTCCTCGGCGTGAATGGCTACCGGAGCACGCCCTACGACGGCGATTGGAACAACTGGGCGCCGCGCGTGGGTATTGCATGGCGGCCGTTCGGTTTGAAGAAAACCGTCGTGCGCACCGGCTTCGGCGTGTTCTTCGCGCATCCGTTCAGCCGGGCGGTGCCGAATTCGGCGACGCTCGGTTTCGAGCAGTCCGCACAACTTATCCTGCAGGACAACAGCGAGACGATCCCATACACTCTCTCGCGCGGGCTGCCTGTACCTTCGTCGACGCGTCCGCCGCTTGATGACAACTTCGGCGCCGTCCGGCCGAACGTCAATCCCACACAGGCGCTGACGTATTTCGAGATCAACCGGCGCACCGGTTATTCGCTGCAATCGAGCTTCCGTCTGCAGCATGAACTGCCCGGGCGAATGGTCGTCGAGTACGGCTACATCGGAAATCTCTCGCGCAAACTGCCGAGCAACAATTTGCAGACCAATCAGATTCACCCGTCGCTGCTTGGCCCCGGCGCCGGAAACAAAGATCGCCCGTTCCCACAGTTTTCCGGCGTGTCGATTGTCGCGCCGACGATTGGTGTTTCGTCATATCACGCCGGTCTGGCGCGCGTCGAGAAGCGTTTTTCTCGCGGTTTCAATTTGCAGAGTACGTACACGTGGTCGAAGTTCCTCGACAACGCCGACGCCGGCAGCAGCGCCTTTGGCAACGAAGGCGCTGCTTTCTCGAACTTCTACAATCGCCGCTTCGACTGGGGGCCGTCCGAGCTCGACATCCGACACCGCTTCACGCTGAGTTCGGTGTATCAGCTGCCGTTCGGCAAGGGCAAGCGCTGGTTGAAAGAAGGCGTGGCGCGCAAGCTCGCCGGCGGGTGGTCGGCCAGCGGCGTGTTCGTGAGGCAGTCCGGCGGGCCAGTCACCGTGACCACGCAAACGAACACGACCTTCGCGTTTTCGGCGGGCGCGCAACGCGCCGATGTCATCTCGGATCCGAATCTGCCGCGCGGCGACCGCTCGATTTTTCGCTGGTTCAACACAGCGGCCTTTCAACAGCCGCCCAGCTACACATTCGGCAATCAGGGCGTCGGGCTGATCCGCGCGCCAAGGATGACAAACTTCAATGGATCGATCCTGCGCAACTTCACCTTCTGGGACAACAAGACGTTGCAGTTTCGCGGGGAGATGCTGAACGCGCCGAATCACCCGAATTTCGGCGGGCCTTCGCAGGTTTTCGAAGGACCCGGGTTCGGCATCGTCAATTCGGCGCGGCCGGGCCGCCAGGTACAACTCGGAATCCGCATCGTATACTGAGCGCATATGATCCGGAATCTATTTTTCCTCGCGGCGATGGCGATGTTTGGACAGAACCCCGAGATGCGGTTCTACGTCCTCGGCATCCTGGAGAAGGGTGACAAGTGGACGCCCGAGGTGACCGTAGAGACCAAGCAGATCCAAGCCGGTCATATGGCCAATATCAAGCGGCTTGCGGATGAGAAGAAGCTGCTTCTCGCCGGTCCGCTGGCGCAGGAAGGCGGCGACATGCGCGGCATTTTCGTATTCGACACCGATAAACTTGAGGATGCGAAGAAGTGGTGCGACAGCGATCCCGCCGTGCAATCCGGCCGTTTAAAGGTGCGGCTGATTCGTTGGTATTCGGCCAAAGGGGTCGGCGTCACGCCGCCCGTGAAGTAGCTGATGGCGGTGACGCTGATCGGAATCGCGGGGCCGTCCGGTTCCGGCAAGAGTGAACTCTCGCGTTGCCTGGCGGCGGCTATGGGCGCGCCGATCGTGTCGCTCGATTCCTATTACAAGGACCTCGCGCATGTGCCGCTCTCGGTGCGCGAGAAAACGAATTTCGACGACCCGGCCTCGCTCGACGACGTTTTGATTCTTGATCACGCGCGGCGCCTCGCCTCGGGACAGCGCGTTGAAGTGCCGCGCTACGATTTCGCTACACACACGCGCGCGCCTGGCATCGACGTCGTCGAACCCGGCGCTGTCGTTATCATCGAGGGCCTGTTCACGCTGTTTTGGAACGAACTGCGCGATCTGCTGACGACGAAGGCCTACGTCGATCTGGAAGACGAAACCTGCTTTGCGCGCCGCAAAGAGCGCGATGTGCGGGAGCGCGGGCGTACGCCTGAATCCGTCGACCGTCAATATGCCGAGACCGTTCGGCCAATGGCGGAGAAGTTCATCTGGCCGACGAAGCGGCACGCGGATCTGATTATTCGTGGGGACGCGGTGCTGGCGGAGGCGGTGGAGGCGGTGCTGCGGCGGGTTAGAGCCCCATCGACTTCCTGATCACGCCAAACCCGGCCGCCGTCAACCGCTCCACTGTCTTCATCGCCGCCTCGCGTTTGCGCTGCGCCGCTGCGTAGTCGCGATGTATCGCCAGTAGCTCGTCGCCCATTTGTTGAGGCGTCGCCGAAGCCAGATGGCACGCCCACTCGCCGATGCCGATATCGCGGAACATTTCCGCCTTTTTCCCGAACGCCCACTCGTAGCAGTGCAGGCACGGCAGCCCGTTCGCCAGCGCCATGATGTTGCCGTGCGGTTCCATGTTGAACATCGTGCGCGAGGAGAGAAATACGCTCAACGCTTCGTCGGGCAGCCAGAAGGTCTTGCGCAGTTTCAACAGCGGCTTCACATCGACTGGCATCGGGTCGATCAATTGTTGTTTGCCGAGCTCGATCTCGCGATCATCCTCCGGCGCGATCAGGATCGGCAGCTTGGTTTCGCGTGCCCAGCGAATCAGCACTTCGCGCATCTTTTGGACATACTCCGGCCCGCGCTCGCGCACGCCTGGCCGGTCGAGCACGGCGTAGTGAATCATCGCGACAAGAAATTTCCCCGGCTCTAGTCCTTCGCTGCGCAAGTACTCGGCGGCCGCCGGATCGTTGCGCTGCTTGAATTGAAAGGCGATGTCGGGCGCGAAGGCGATGTGCGGGCCGGCGACGCCCGCGTCCTTCAATATGCCGACCGAGATCGACTCGCGTGTAAACAGAAACTTCGCGCCGGAGAGAATCTGCCGCAGCACAATATTAGCCGGCGGGTTCAATACATCGAACGTCTGCGCCCAAGTGCCATAAGGTTTGCCCGCGTTGGCCGCGAGATGCAACGGCGTGACGGAGTTGATCGTGCGCTCCATGTCGTGCGTGCCGTGCAGGCCGTAGTTGATCACCATGCCGGAGTTGTAGAGGAAAAGATCGGTGTCGCGGAACGCTTCGAGAATGTGCGGCGGCGTCGGCTTGCCCGGCGCGGTCGCGCCGCCGTCGATGAACTTCGCGTTCGGAAAATCGCGGCGGATCATCGCGCGACACGGCTCGTCGATGCTCGCCGCCCAACAGGTCACATCGGCTTCGGGAATAAACCGTTGCAGCGCGCCGAGCATCGCGGGCGTAAATGCGACATCGCCGATGTTACGCATCTGCCAGCCCGTGCGGAGCAGGATTTTCTTTCGTGCCGCGCGGGTTTGCGCCAGTAGCGGTGTGGAGAGGAATGTTCGGCGGAGCATTGTCTCCGCCATTCTATCGCTACAACCGCAAATCCAACCCGCGTTCCTTGTTAAACCGAATCGACGATTCGCGATCCAACTCGTCCAGCTTCACGCTCGACTGTTTATGATCCGGTTGCACAAAATGCAGCGTGTCTTTTTCAATCCAAAACGCCACCGACTGCCGCAGCGTGCCGTCCTTCAGCGCCAGCAAAAACACCTTGGCGGCGCTCGGTGTGAAATTTTCGTATGGCTTACTGACGTTGCCGTACTCGGTCATCACGGGCCGCGCGACTTCTTGCCGGTAGTCCGGATTCACGACCAGAACGGGCGCGGCGGGCGCCGGCGTGGACTGCTGATTGAAAATCACAACGGGCGGAGCGGCCGGTTGCACGACCGGCTGATACGGCAGCGGCAGCCACGTCGCCACCGGATAGATCGGAGTCGCGCCGGGCCGCGACGGAATCGGCCTGCCGGAGATCGAGCGGCTCAAGTTGGTCGCGTGATTCTCGACAGGCGGCGGAAACATGCTTGGCCAGCCCGTCGAGTGCTGCGGGAACTGCGGCTTGGGCGGATGCTGCGCGAAAAGCGGCAACAGAATCGTCGACATCAGAAGGAAGCGCATCTACCATTGAGACTACTCGGGGAGCCGCCCGGTTGCAAGCGGATTCTATAATGAGTCATGACGGAGACACGCCACTCGGTTTGCGCGCTCGATTGTCCGGACGCTTGCGGCTTGCTTGTTCAAATTGAGAACGGCCGCGCGACGAAACTGCGCGGAAATCCCGATCACCCGGTAACACGCGGCTTCCTTTGCGCAAAGGTGACGAAGTATCTCGACCGCGAGTATTCCAAAGACCGCCTTCTCCACCCCATGCGGCGCGCCGGCAGGAAAGGCGCCGGAGAATTTACGCGCATCACGTGGGACGAGGCGCTCGACACCATCGCCGAACGATTCACGCATGTCGCCAATGAGTGGGGTTCGGAAGCCATCCTCCCGTACAGCTACGCCGGTTCGATGGGCTTGCTCAATGCCAACGGGATGGATCGGCGGTTCTTTCATCGCATCGGCGCATCCAGGCTCGATCGCACGATTTGCGCCAGCGCCGGTTCAGCCGGTCTAACGGCCACGCAAGGCCTTCGCTACGGAGTTGATCCCGCCGACTTCGTTCACGCGCGTTTCATCTTGGCCTGGGGCGCGAGCATTCTGTCCACCAATGTTCACCTCTGGCCGTTCATCGTCGAAGCCCGCCGCGCCGGCGCTAAGTTCGTTGTCATCGATCCGTACAAGACCAAGACCGCTGAGCTCGCCGATCGCCATTACTTCATCAACCCAGGCAGCGATAAAGCGCTCGCGCTCGGGCTGATGCACGTCATCTTCCGGGACGGCCTACACGATGCCGACTACATCTCGCGTTACGCCCAGGGTGGCGACGATCTCGAACAACTCGTCAGAGACTACACGCCGGAAACCGTCGCCAAATGGACAGGCCTCGATGCCGCCGACATCGTTGAACTCGCGCGCGAGTACGCCAACACCCGCCCCAGCGTGATTCGTCTCAACTACGGAGTGCAGCGCAATCCAAACGGCGGCACCGCGGTCAAGGCGATCGCGATGCTGCCCATCGTCACGGGCGCGTGGCGCGAACTCGGCGGCGGCATGCAGCTGTCGACATCGCAGACGTTCGCGCTCAATCGGCCCGGTCTTGAAATGCCCGAGCTGCAGCAGAAATCGAAACTCGGCCGCGAAGCGCGTCTGATTAATATGAGCGAACTGGGCAAGGCGCTGACTGAAGTCGACGATCCGCCCGTGAAGGCGATGCTTGTTTACTGCTCCAACCCCGCCGCCGTCGCGCCCGATCAGCACACCGTGCGCCGAGGCATGGAACGCGAGGATTTATTCACCGTGGTCATCGAGCAGTTTCAAAACGACACCGCCGACTACGCCGACATCCTTCTTCCAAGCACGACATTCCTCGAACATACCGATCTCTACGGCGCCTATGGGCATCACTACATCCAACTCGCCCGCCCTGCTCTGGAAGCGCCCGGCGAGTGCAAAAGCAATGTCGAAATCTTCCGCCTGATCGCACAGCGCATGGGTATCGAGGAGCCGGCCCTGCAAGCGACCGACAATGAGATGATCTCTACGCTTCTTGCGTCGGGTCACAAACACATGGACGGTATCACGATCGAGTCCCTCGACGATCAGAATTTTCAGCGCCTCAATATCCCGAATCAATGGCTGCCGTTTGCCGAGGGCGGATTCGGTTTCCCCGATGGCAAAGCTCGGCTGAATCTCGACGGCCTTCGCTATCATCCCACGCCCGAATCGCGCTTTGGCGAAGAGCGCGGCGAGTTTCCACTCGAAATGATTTCGCCCAAAGCGCATGACGCGATGAACTCGACGTTCAACTATCAGGAACCGCTCGATGCCGAAACCGCGACGGTCTGGATCAACGCCGAAGACGCCGCCCGCAGGGCCATCGCTCATGGCGATAAAGTCAAGATGTTCAACGCCCGAGGTAGCGTCGAACTGACCGCGCGAGTCGATGGAATGACCGCCCCGGGCGTCGTCGCGGTGCCCGCGGTCCGGTGGCCGAAGAAGAGTCCGAACCGCTCCGGTTTAAATACGCTCATCTCGGATCGCTTGACGGATCTCGGCGGGGGTGCGACATTTTATAGCTGTCTGGTGGAAGTGGAAAAATGCAAAATCGAACTCTGATTGCCCTCGTCGCGCTGGCGCTTTCAACGTCCGCGTGCAAGAAAAAACAGCCCGTCGAGTACGTGCAGGAAGGCACGTCGCAGTTGACGGGTGTGGTGAATGTAGCCGATCCTCGCGCCGCCGTGCAAATGCTTCGCGGCTTCCATGAACTCGAAAGCAACGCGTGGCGATGGACCGCTTCGAAGTTCGCCGTGGCGCTGCGCCCGCCCAAGGACACCTCTGCTGGCGTGAAGGTCTACGCCGAGATCGTTGTGGCCGACGCGGTCGTCGACAAAGTCGGGCTTCCCACGGTGACGGTCACTGTGGAGGGCCGCGCGCTCCCGCCGCTGAAGATTGTGAAGACCGGACCGCAGCGCGTCGAGTGGGATGTGCCCGCCGAACTGCTGAAGGGTGATGTGGTCACCGCCGAGTTCTCGGTCGATAAGTTTCTTGCCGCCGGACAGGTCGAACAACGCGAACTCGGCCTGATTGTCAGCGTAGCCGGTCTGCAGAGCTCGAAGGCGGCCGCTCCGGCAGCCAAATGATCGCACGCTGGGCCGCGTTCGCAGCCGCGGCGGCGGCGTGTTTGGCGCTGTACTGGCCGGGTCTGGTCACATGGTTTTCCATGGACGATTTCGCGTGGCTGGGGCTGCGCTTGTCGATCTTCAACGGTCACGATTTCTTCTCCGCGCTTTTCTCGCCCAAGGCGCAAGGCACTGTCCGGCCGATCTCGGAGCGGCTGTATTTCCTCGGCCTCGAATGGCTTTTCGGACTGGAGCCGCTGCCGTTCCGTATCGTGGCCTTTTCGACCCAGATTCTCAATCTATGGCTGTTGATCCGGTTGGCGGAACGGGTTACGGGATCGGTCGCCGCCGGCTTCGCGGCCGCGCTGCTGTGGCTCGCAAACAGCGCGCTCGGGCAGGCGATGTCCTGGTCGTCCGCGTACAACCAGTTGTTGTGGCCGGCGTTCATGCTCGGCGGTTTGCATTGCCGCTGGACGTATCTCGAATCGGGCGAGCGCCGCCCGCTTCTCCGTGAATGGCTGCTGTTTGTACTCGGTTTCGGCGTACTCGAACTGCAGGTTGTGTACCCGATTTTGGCGGGAGCGCTGACCGTGCTGTATCGCAAAGAGCGCTGGCGAAGCGTAATCCCGATGTTCGTCGCCGCGGCCGTCTATGCTGCGATGAACCGCGGGATGGCTAAGCCACAGGCGAACCCTATGTACCTGCTCCACTGGGACGCGAGCATCATTCAGACCTTTGCTCACTACATTCACATGTCGATGGGCGTTTGGCGGCCGGGCGGGGAAGCGGCGGTTGAACCATGGCAGAACTGGCTGCAACTGGCCGCGGCGATTCCCGCGGCCGCGGCACTGTCTTGGGGGCTATGGAAGCGCGACAGATGGGTGCTATTCGGCACGGCTTGGTTTGTGGCGGCATTGCTCCCCGTGCTTCCGTTGCGCGATCACGTCAGCGATTATTACCTGACGGTTCCAGTGGCTGGGCTAGCGCTGGCGATCGGCCAGGCGGCGGCGCGCAAACCGTTGCTGGCAGTGTTGCCGGCGGCGATGTATCTCGCATCGTCCGGGTACGCAGCGCGGATCGTCGTCAACTACAATTCCGATCGCGCCGAGGGCGGACGAATACTCGTCGAGGGCGTCAAGCAGGCCTCGGCGCGCAATCCGGGTAAGATCATTCTGCTGACGGCCGTCGGCTCCGACCTCTACTGGACAGTGATGAACGATGAGGTTTTTCGGTTGATCCCAGGTATCGAAGTCTACCTGGCGCCCAGCGCCGAGGACAACATTCAGAAGAATCCGGAATTGGGGGATCCCGCCCGCCACGTGCTCGCCACGCCCGTTGCACTGGCTTCTTTGAAGCAGGATCGTGCCGTCGTCTATTCCGCGGCGGGACCGAAGCTGCTCAATGTGACGGCGATTTGGAAGGAGATGGCGGTTCGCCGGTGGGAGACCGCGCTGGCCCCGGTTGTCGATGTTGCCCAGCCGCTGCTGGCAGCGCAAATCGGTGCAGGGTGGCACACGATCGAAGGAACGTTTCGATGGTCCACGGGGAGCGCGAGAGTGCGGCTCGGCGGCAAGCCCGGTGCGCGGGAGATCCATGTGAGCGCGTTTCGCCCCATCGATGGCGACAATCGTGCGGCCGTGGAACTGGAGTTGTTGGTCAAAGGCCGCCGGATTGGCGCATGGCCCGCGACACGAGGGGAGCCGCTTAAGATCACCGCGCCGGTTCCGACGGATGTGGACGTATCTTTGCCGCTTGAAGTGGAATTACGAGTGAATCCTCCGCTGATCGAGTTTGGCGCCGGCGGCCGTGAGTTAGGTTTAGTGTTCGGAACGATCGGGCTGCGCTGATGATTGGTCGTCCGCCTGCGGCTGTCGCTTCGTCAGCGGAGCACAGGCCGCGCAGACGGGCGAGTTTCTCGCCCGATGACCGAGACGTGGCGAGTCCGTAGTGCAGCGTCGCATAGCCACAATAACAAGGACCAGCCGATCATCCCGTGCGAGGGCCGGGACGTTCCGACGTCGCCGCGTTTGCGGTGCGGGACGCAATTCTTGCACGGGTTGGGTTACTTCGCGCAATCGATCTTCGCCTTGTTCAAAAGCCGAACGCCGTGTATCGTTTTGGGGCAAGGAAAGTCCCGATCCGGGCATCCGCGTGGTCTCGGCGTGCGTAGTAGGCTATCGGGTGAAATAAAATTGCCCCTAAGGTTTACCTGCAAAACGTCCGATAAGTACTCACGGTGCACGAAGTTTCAATGACTTACGTGCATCGGGGCGAGCCGGCCGGAGGGTTCCTGAGTGATGAGGAATATTTTGGCCCTGGAATTGCTTGACACGTGTGGTAGGATATATGCGGATCGAAACAAAATCTCGATGCCAAGGCCCCGAAGTAGGGCTAAGCCGTTCCGGTGTAACCGGCGTGCTGCCCTTGGTCGAGCCTGACGAGTGTCGTCGGCGGCAGGATTTTTTCCTTGACCGGGATTGTCCGCAGATTTCGCTATTGAAATTTGAACCTTTTGCTTCGACCATGCGTCCAAATGGTCTGAAGACAGAAAATGAAGGCCAGCGGCAGGAATGCTCGAAACGCGGCTCTAGCCTCGGCCACAATGAGATCACATGGGTATCCGGCGACCGGTCGGAGCGCCCCAAACGGTGGGTTTGGAACGCAAACCGCGTGTTCCTGACACTACCGTCGAACTAATAAATTAACACCTTACAAACAAACGAAACCACAGGGAGGAATACCAAAATGACCAACGCCGAAATGAAGTCCTACAAGAAGATCCTACTGGCTAAGGAGGCCGAACTCGTCGGTGCGCTCCGTAACCGCGAGGGGATCGAAATTGAGAAAAGCCCCGACGCACTCGACGAAGTCCAGCGAGCCGCGGAGCGTGAACTGGCGATCCGTACGCTGGATCGCGAATCGAGTCACCTGCGCAGCGTCCGCGCGGCTCTGGCCCGGATTGAGGACGGTTCGTTCGGCGTGTGTCTGTACTGCGAGGAAGACATCAGCCCGAAGCGGCTGAACGCGGTGCCCTGGGCTCCTTTCTGCATCGGTTGCCAGGAGCAGTACGACGCTCATCAGATCGAGGGCGATGAACTGTTTGACGACATGCTCGTCAACGCGGCGTAATCTGAGTCCGCCTCCCTTCAATTCTGAAGACTAGCCAGACACATTTGAAATGTTGAAACCATCGGTCGTCTGTCGGATGATCTTGTTGTCAAGACGAGAACAGGAGACTGGCGACCGATGGAAACGTTCACAAAGCTGTTTGGCAGCCTGCTTGTATTTGTATAC